>VBHJ01000219.1 GCA_005887685.1 Chloroflexota bacterium
ACATAGCGGTCCCACGCAATACCTTCGTCGTAGGTTCGGACTTCAGTGACGGAGATCACCTCTGTGCCCTAGCCCCTTACCGTGCCGGCGCGACCCAGCGCAGCGTGTCGTCGAGCAGCTCAGCGGCCTGGAGTTTCTTGATCTGCTTGAGGCGCAGGTATCTCGTGCTCAGGAACTCCTCGGCGGTCAGACCGTGCTCCTTGAAGGCGGCGTAGAGCTGCTCGATCCCACGCCGCACGGTCCATTGCGGTTTGAATTCGGGGAGTCTCTGACTGATCTTGTCGCAGGCGACCCGGTAGCAGCGGGGATCGGGCCCGCCGCCCGGGGCGTACTTGATCCGACTGCCGGGGACGACGTCCCTCACCATGTCGGCGATGTCCCGGATCTGGTAGTTCTCGGTCGTCCGGCCAACGTTGAAGGCTTCGTTGTGGACGAGATCGCGCGGCGCCTCGAGGACCGCCAGGAACGCCCGGGAGATGTCCTCGATGTGCACCAGAGGCCGCCAGGGCGTTCCATCGCTGGCGATCAGGACCTCACCCGTCGTGTAGGCGAAGCCGACCAGGTTGTTGACGACGAGGTCGGCGCGGAGCCGGGGCGACACGCCATAGGCGGTGGCGTTTCGCAGGAAGGTAGGACTGAACGTGGAGTCGGCCAGAGGAGCGACATCCTGCTCGACCCGCACCTTGGAGGCGCCGTACGCCGTGACGGGGTTGAAGGCGGCGTCTTCCGCGAGGAGCCCGTCGCCAGCGGCCACGCCGTACAGACTGCACGAGGAAGAAAACAAGAAGCGAGGAACCCCGGCCGCCTTGGCCAGGCGCGCGAGCCGCACCGAAGCCCGGTGATTGATGTCGTAGGTGCAGTCCGTATTCAAGTCGCCGAGTGGATCGTTGGACAGGGCGGCGAGATGGATGACCGCGTCGAACCCGACCAACGCATTCTGGTCGACTTCGCGCAGGTCCGTCCGGAGCGCGGGCACGTCGTCGAGGCCCGCTCTGAAGTCGCAGCCCGCGAAGAAATCGGTATCGAGGCCGACGACCTCGTGGCCAGCGTCCCGCAGCCGTGGGACGAGCACGGCGCCTATGTAGCCGGTGTGGCCGGTGACCAGAACTTTCATCGAGCCTCCATTCCCAACATGGCCTTGCGACAGTAGAAGCCCTCCGCCAGGGCCGTCGGGGAGTTCGCCTCCATGCCGCGCAGGCGGAGGATGGCGGTGAACACTTCACGGGAGAACCACGACCGGTCGCCCTGGCTGCGGAAGTGTTTCAGGATGGTGCCGATCTTCCGCTGACCGGTGGATTCGTCGAGCGGCACGAACAGGTTCGGAGCTCCCAGATCGCCGTCGTACTTGGGGATCTCGTATTCCAGGATCAGGTGATTCCGGAAGGTGTTCCAGGTCAGCTCCGAGATCAGTCGGTGGTCCTGGTGCAGATCGTTCCGATAGTGCGTCAGGATGAGATCGGGAGCGCACGTCCCCTTCAGCCGCTCGAACTCCTCCTTGATCTCGCCGCCCACGTAGGGGAAGAAACCGTCGCGGAACGACTTCACGACGACGCTCTTCTCTTTGGCGACGTCGAGGAAGATGTCGGCGCTAGCCCGCGCCTCGCGCTCGCGCTCGGGCGTCGAGCTGAACACGACCCAATCCACCGAGACGTTTCGCAGTTGCTCGGTGAGCGCCAGCACGGTGCCCCCGCAGCCGATCTCGATGTCGTCGCAGTGGGCGCCGAGGCACAGGACCCGCAGGGGCCGATCGGATGGAACGCTCGGGACGAGTGACAGCATAGTCGTCGCGCTCACCGCGGCGCGATCGCCACTGGAGCGAGGCGCCGCTCGACGGGAGGCCGCGGCGACTCCACGATGCCGTTCCCGTTTGCGCCCTGTGATGTCCCCTTCCAGAGCTCCCACGGGGCGTCGCCTCGCGCGTACCTCTCGTCGAGGAGCTGCTTGTCCTTGAACGTGTCCATGCACGCCCAGAAGCCGTCGTACTGGTACGCGAAGAGCTGCTGGGCACGGAGTAGCCGCTGGAACGGCTCGTGCAACAGCTCCTCCCCGTCCTTAAGCTGCTCAAGAATGCTACGGCGGAAGATGAAATAGCCGCCGTTGATTCTTAGATTCGCCTGTTGCACGTCGGTGATCGACTCGACGAGGCCGTTGTCTCCGACCGAAATGAAATGGCAGCTCAGGTTCGGCCGAACGCAAGCGAAGCTCGCCATCTTGCCGGAGCGGTGAAAATCGGACAGCTGGGCGTCGAGCGGAAGATCGGTGAGGCCGTCGGCGTAATTTGCCAGGAACACGTCCTCGTCTGCCAGGTACTTCTCGACCGCCTTGAGCCGCTGGCCGATGTTCGCGGTGGTCCCGGTGTCGACGAAGGTGATCCGCCAATCATGGATGTCGCTGTGCAGCAGTTCCAGCTTTTTGCCACCGCTGGAGAGGACGAAGTCGTTGGACAGACACTCGTTGTAGCTGAGGAAATAGTTCTTGATCGCGTCAGCTCCAAAGCCGAGGCACAGGATGAAGTCGGTGTGTCCGTAATAGGCGTAGTACTTCATCACGTGCCAGAGGATGGGACGGTATCCGATCGGGACCATCGGCTTGGGGATGTGCTCCGAGAAGTCTCGAATACGCATCCCGAGGCCACCGCAAAAGAGAACGACCTTCATGACT
>VBHJ01000220.1 GCA_005887685.1 Chloroflexota bacterium
CCCATAACCAAAGTCGATTCAGAACCTGGATTGACGTAGGCTGGGTTCGACGGAAGACGGGGGCACGCCGCACCGATCCAGGACATACTTCTGGAAGACGTACACGCGTTCTTCCCGGGTCCCGATGACACCGCGAGATCTACTGGCTTCCAGTCCCCGCTGGATGTCGGGATAGATCGCCCGATCCTCGAAGAGGATCTGTCGCGTCACGACCGTGACCACGGGCGCCATCAGCCTGCCCAGTGTCTTCCGCATCCACCCCGGCCGATGGCCACGAGCCGTGAAGAGCCACACCTTCTGCCGGCAGGTGGTCGGAGAGGTCGGATACACGACCTGCACCAGTCGGAACACGTCCAGGCTGGCGAATGTCATGTGCGGGTGCACGTGGTGTTGCTCGTAGATCAAGGTGGAGGGCACTCCCAGACGGCGGGCGAACCAGCTCTGGAAGCGACTGCCGAACGACTCGTCACGGGTCTTGAACCACGTGTACTGCTCGGTCAGCTCGTGCTCGCACTTCTCTTCCGGAGGGAACCGGCCGAACGTCTTCCCGTGCAGGCACGGGACGTGATACGACTCCAGCGAGTTCTCGATGGGAACCTTCCAGTTCGCCTCGTAGCACCCCTCCCACCTCCATGCCTCGCGAAAGGGCGGCGCGAAGGATTCAGCGCAGTACGCGTGATACGGCCCAAGGAATTCGGCGAGGCTGGGCCCTTCGTCCTTCAGGCGCACGAAGATGAGCTGCCCACAAGACTCCGTGGGCAACGTGGTCAACCGCGCATTGTCGCGGTCGAACGGGCGAAAGCAGCCCGCGTCCGGAATGCGGCCCGTGTGGCCCTCCTTCGTGTATTCCCATCCATGGTACTGGCAGCGAAAGCGGGGATCGTTGCCCCGCGGGGCGTGCGTGAGGAGACAGTGGCGGTGGGCACACACGTTGAGAAAGGCGCGGATGTCTCCGTGAAAGTTGCGGACGAGCACGGGACGGCCGAAGAGATCCACGGTGAGGAAGTCGCCGTGCCTCGGAAGCTCGGCCGTGGTGGCCAGCAAGTGCCAGCTGGGCAGGAAGAGCCGCTCCAGCTCGCGCCGGTGCTGCTCCGGCGAGAAGTACTGGGCCGGAACTAGGAGATGATCGAGCCGGGCGTGGTGGATGAACATGGGTGTCCGTTGGCGCGGGCCATCGCGCGCAAGTGCTTCTGCACGAGGGCCGTGAAGGCGCCGGGATTCTGCAACGGCGCGACGTGTTTGGCGCCTGGCACAATCTCCATCTGGGCGCCCGGAAGGTTGGCGGCCAGAAACCGGCGCGTGGCCGAGAAGGAGGTGTGCTCGTCATAGAGGGCGACCAGTGGCTGGCGAACCTGGCAGATGCGCTCGGCCGTCAGTCCGACAGGGAGGAAGACATCGTGCCCGCAGGTGGTCGCGGCCAGCCGCGGCAGCTGGGACAGCCAGCGCATCGAAGATGGGCGCATCGTCTCGCGAAGGCGGGTCAGCTGGGAAGGGCTCAAGGCGGCGACGATCTGGAACAGCCGCGTGAAGTCGACCTCCTCATCCAGCTCGGCGCCGGCGTCGACCAGAGCTTCGCGCACCTCACGCCACATCTCGGCGTCGGCCAGGTTCGGCTCCAGGTGCGCCAGGCCGGGAAAGTAGGGATCGGAGAGGATCAGGCCCCGGACCATGTCCGGGTACAGCACGGCGGCATGGACGGCCACCACGGCGCCGAAGCTGTGGCCTACCAGCAGGGCGGGCCCCAGGCGCAGGGCGGCGTGGAGACGCCGCAAATCCTCGACCATGTCCGCGGAGGTGTAGCCGCTCGCCGGCACGTCGCTCGCCCCGTGGCCGCGCAGATCGAAGGCAGTCACCCGGAACTCTTCGGCCAGCACGCCCATCAGATTGCTGAACAGCCAGATCGACAGGTTGCCGGTGACGGCGTGGAGGAGCACGACGTCCTCGCCCCGCCCCTTCTGCTGGTAGTGAATGCGCAGACCGTCCAGATCGATGAGGGGCATGTCACGCGTCGACGCCGGAGCGAATCATGTGGCGATGCAGAAAGGCGGCCAGCTCGCCCAGCTCGATGTCGCGCACTCCTTCTCGCTCGATCTCGGAAAGGAATTGGCCGAAGGGGAAGCCGCAGTCGTAAAAGCGCTCCAAAGTCTCGGCGAGGATGACGGCGTCGATCGAGACGAGCCCCAGATCGCCGAAAAAGAGCGTTTTGGAGCCGATGTCTCCGGAGTATTCCTTGCCGTTGAATTCTCGAAGCAGGTTGCCCAGATCCTTCACGATCTGCTCCTGGGTGTGGGCGCTCATGTGCTGTCCCTTTCGCAAAAGCTGATGGCGACCACGAGGTCGTCGTCACGGACGGTATGGGCAATCATCCGATCGGCGCTCCACTCCGGGA
>VBHJ01000221.1 GCA_005887685.1 Chloroflexota bacterium
AAACCTTTCTCCATCGACCAGATCCGATCGGTCATTCATCATGCTTGGTCTCGTGCGGACTCGTCTGTTCCCGGCTCAAGCACGCCGTAGGCCTTCGGGCTTCGATCACGTGGCCACGAGTGGGGATCTGCCCCACGAAGACCGCGCCACGGGGGCGGTGAGGATTGGCTTGGTTATCCGAAAACCCTGAGTGCGGCGATGTCGATCAATTGATGGCATGGGATTGAATACCGACGGGAACTGAAAATAGCGTCGGGGCTGGCCTCCGCTGGCCGACGCAAGAGGTCTGTGAATCAATAGGCGGAGGCACTCCACAGCGCCCGTCCGGGCTCGAGATTGACGCACCGACAAGAATTGGAGTCGCAGCTACAGGGTTGGGCACCTGAGTGCCCTGTAAGTGTTGGTCAGCATTATATCAGGTGGTGGCACATGGGTTGCCTAAAGGGGTATGGCCCTCAGACCTACGAACATCCTGATCCTTGACGATCAATTGGGAGTTAGCGGATCCGGTCCGCCGCCTTGCGCCTGCACGACTGGCAGCCGCACTTCGTGGGCTCGCTGCACGAGCTCGAGCAGGTGATGCATGCCCACGAGCCACCCGCACTCGTCCTGATCAATCAGCAGCCCCCGCTCACGGCATGGGAGCTCCTGCAGCGGCTCCCGAGACTGGATGTAGATGTGCCCTTCGTCGTGTTGACCGCACCAGGCAGTGAGGGCGGCGGCCTCGATCAGGTACCGGGCGTGGTGTGTATGGAGCGCCCGATGAGCGCGGCGGAGACGGAACGCCAGCTGGCGCAGGTGCTGAATCGGCTCGGCTTCCAGAGCGACGCCATATACCCGCAGGGGATCATCGGGCAATCGAAACAGCTCCACGAGGTGCTTGCGCGCGTCGAGAAGGCAGCTCCCGGGGATGCCAACGTGTGCATCTCGGGCGAGTCGGGCACGGGCAAGGAGCTTATCGCTCGGGCCGTTCACCTGCAGAGCGCTCGCGCGGACCGTCCCCTCGTGACGCTTGACTGCACGGCCATTCCCGAGGCGCTGATCGAGAGCCATCTGTTCGGCCACGTTCGGGGCAGCTTCACGGGGGCGGTGGAGAACCGCACGGGCTTCTTCACGCTGGCCCACACAGGCACACTGTTCATCGACGAGATCAGCGAGATCGGCCTGCCCTTGCAGGCCAAGCTGCTGCGAGCCATCCAGACGCGGGAACAAAAAATGACGCACCCTATTCCCAGAATGGTCCTCGCCCTCCGCGAGTTGACGTGACCGCCTCGTGACGCCCGGACTGTAGTCTCGGCAAACCCGCGGTTTGCGGGACGATCCTGATGCTTCCGAAGCCGTGGCACCGTACTTGCGTGCCTGCCTCTCTATGGATATCCAGCCCACGGAACAGTCCGTCAAGCGGTGGCCTGTTCGTGCGGCGCCGCCCAAGATCGAGACGGCCGGCGTCGATCCCGTGCCGACGAGCGTAAGCCCGATTCGAGGGGCCAGGCCCCCGTTTGGCGTACTCTGGCTGTTCGTTCCGGCCGTTCTTCTGTTCCTGGGCTCGGCCTACTGGCTTTCGATTCTGTGGGCGCATGCCCTCATCCAGCGCGAGGGCGAGACGACCGCGGCAATTGTCGAAGGGCAGTGCGTCATCTGGGGGGTCGCCGCAGGGGGAGCTCTCCTGCTGACACTGGCCCTGGTCTTGGCGGTCATCACAACTTCCCGCCGCTACGCCGGCCACGTGAAATCGCTCAGGACGCAGCTCTCCCAGCGGGCCAAAACGGTCGAGTCGACCAACCGACAGCTCCAGGAAGCCCTCGAGACGAACGACCGCCGCGCCAACGAGCTCAATCGGCTGCTGGAGGTTGCCGAGGCCGTCGGGGGCGCCGTGACGGAAGAGGAGCTCTACGGCTCCGTCGCCCAGGCGGCGGCCCGAGCCTGTGGAGTGGACCGCTGCTCGATTCTTCTGCGTGATTCCGCCAGCGAGTCTCTCGTGCCGGTCAGGAGACGATTTGCCGAGGAGGGGGGCAGCGGGCGCACGGAGGGGTTCCCCGACAGCCCGCCAAGTCTCGGCCTCGACACGTTACCCCGGATGATCGTCGACGTGGTGCACCTCCAGCAGCCCGCCGTGCTCTCGGAGGAGGGAGACGAGCCAGCCGGCTCCTCAAGCTGGCTGAAGCTGTTCCAGGCCCGATCCGCGCTGGTCGTTCCCCTGGTGCATCAGGGCAAGACGGCGGGCGTCCTCAGCCTGGAGCATCTCCGCGAGGCGCGCGCCTTCTCTCAGCATCAGATTCAACTTGCCACGACGCTCGCCACCCAGGCCGCGGCGGCGCTGGACAAGGCGCGGCTCTATCAGGAGATCGCCCAGCGGCTCCGGCAGACGGAGACGCTCCTGGCCGTGATGAAGATCCTCGCCTCGACCCCCGACTTCACGGAGGCGGTGCGACAGACCACTCGCGAGATCGCCCGGGCCCTCGGAGCCGACATGGGCGGGGTGTGGTGTGTCACGGGCGGGAGCGAGCAGCTCGGCTTCGTGGCTGGCTATCATGTCCCTCCCGATCTCCGCTCGTCCGTGACCGAGACGTCCGTGTCGATGCAGGACGAGGTCATCAAGCGCCT
>VBHJ01000248.1 GCA_005887685.1 Chloroflexota bacterium
ATCAGGCGCAGCTGGACGCCGAACATGAAGTCGTGGTGCTGGCGCAGATGCACCATCTCATGCGCGACGAGAGCTTTTATCTCGTCCCTCGGCAAGCGCTCGTAGTCGATCGCGTTGATCAGCACAGCCCTGCGCCAGGGCCGGTCGAGCAGACCGGCGCGCAGCCAGCGGTGCGCGGGCTGCGGAAGGTAGGAGATCCTCAATTCGGCCGGCGCGCACATCGCCTCGAGCTCCGGGTCGGTCGCACGGACGCTGGTGAAGAGAAAGATCTGCTCGTGAAGCTGGGTCAGGATCACGTAGCTGGCGATAAGGAGGATCAGCGCCACGTCGAACACGCGGTGGTAAGCGGAGCCTGACTGAACCCCGAGTGAGCCTCCGCCCAGCCAGCCGATCGCGATGATCGACAGGGGCAAGCCGGCGAGTGCCGCAAGCAGCGCGATCACCGCGATGCGCCCGGCACGCGAAGGCTGTGCCTCGTCGTCGACCAGCATGTAGGAACGCTCGCTCGGCACAAGCCGTCCCGCCGCGAACCACGAGCGCGCCAGCAGAGGCTCGCTCTTCCAGCCCCAGCTGCCCCAGATCAAAAGCCATTTCTGCCAGGCCGCCAACACCGGGCCACCTTGCGCTCGCCTGGCATTGGCCCATGAAGGCATCTGCCGAATTCGCGCCTCGAGCTTTCCCTCCTCTCGAGATTCCTGCTGCAGGGATGACGCAGCGAATGCAGCGACGCCGATGAAAACCAGGCCACCGAGGCGCGGTCCCATGATGCCGACCGGAGCCGCCATCAGCAGGAATCGCGAAGCGCGAAACAGAAGCCTCGCCATCGGACTTGTCGTCCTCTCTCCTCGTGTTCGCTCAGAGGGCCGCCGGAAGCCGGGAGAATAATCCCCCGGCCTCCGCATAGCCGCGAAAAGTATCAACCGATCAGTGCGCCGCCGACGACCGCAATGACCAGTGCGCCGATGCCGGTCCAGCTGATGGCTCCGATGGCGACGCCGAGTCCTTCCCATCCGAATGCGATGACGAACTGCGCCCACCAGAAGAGGGCGGAGATCAACGCTCCGGTGTGAGGAATCCACCACGGCAGGACGGCGAGGATCATGCCCACCGCCCCCCAGGCGTTGACCTGGCCCGTGATCAGCAGATACGCCACCCAGTGGGTCAGGTTCCCGACCGGGACCTGGGCCAGCAGAGTGAACGCGAGAACGAGAGCCGCGGCGGCCAGCCACCATGTCGCTTCGAGGTCGTATGTACGACGCCGAACAACCGCACTCATACGCGTAGCCTCCATGTGTTATTTCGCCAACGCCGCGCGCGCCGTACAGCAAGGCCACCGTAGGTGCGAGCGGTCGTCGCCACAAGTCGGCAATTCCACCGACATCGCAACGTGATGTCGGTAGTTATGCGGACTTTCGGAATCCCGCGCGTGGGTGTCTCATCCCACGACAAGGGAAGCAGCGTGCTCGACAGATCGAAAGTGTCAGCCGGCCTTGTCGTGCATCGGGTCTGGGTGCCGGAGCACGCCTCAGACCTCCGGCGCCCCATCGCCTATGTCGGTGAGCGCCGCCGCCGGATCATCGGCGTGGTCATGGTGGCGCTGGCTGTAACCCTCGCGCTGGCCGCAGTCGTCGGGCAGGCCGAGTTGTGGTTCGCCTTCGCACCACTGCTGATCGCGTGGGCCGGCGTGGCGTACGCGGGCGGGGGGCGGACGGGCTTCTACGAGGTCGGTGACGACGGGAGGCTCGGCCGCTACCTCGGCCGGTCGAAACCTGACCTCGGCTCAATGCGCCGGAGCGGGCCATAATCACCGTACCGGTGGGGCAGGTTAGATCTCCTTCTGCTGTCGTTGCTGTGGGGCGTGACTCGAGCAGCCCGGCCTTCCTGGCCTGGTTTCGCGAGGCGACGGTCTGGCAGCGAATCGGCCGGCTCGTGCCTCTGTCCTGGATCCTGATCCTGATCTGGCCGCTCCTGCTGCTGCTGTCGCGGAACCTGCCGCCGGTCGAGCTCTGGGCCTCATTGCTGGGGCTCGCGACCTTTGTGCTGGTCTGGACCTGGTTCTGGTTCCAGCCCACGACCGGATCGGACCGCTGGTTGACCGGCGGCGTTCTGGTCGCGATGGCGGCGATCGCCTGTGTGCTCACGTTCAGCAACCCGCGCATCTGGCACGACGGCCTTCTCGGTT
>VBHJ01000010.1 GCA_005887685.1 Chloroflexota bacterium
TGACGCTCGCTCAGCTAGATGGTGCGGGCGAAATAAATGTCGGAGTTGAGGCAGTCGGTCGTGTCGTCACCGGGCACGAGGTCGACGCACCGCGTGTACACGACATCGAGGCGGCCGCTGGGGTCGAAGCCGACCTCGAAGAAGTCGCCGAACGCAAAGTCGCCGCTCGGCGCCACCTCAACCGGATCAACGAGGCTGTAGTGCACCGTGCTGCCGAAGTTCGCCGCCGTTCCGGCGTACACATGCCAGTTGCCGTTCACCGTCTGGTGGGTGAAGTAGCCGACGCCGATGGTGCGGCCATCACCGGCCACGTCCATCCAGCTGTAGCGGATCAGCCCCGCGTTCGCGGGCGTGACGTTCTGCTTCGACCAGTGCGCTCCGTGGTCGGTGGATCGGTAGAGATTGAGCGCAGTCCCGGTCTTCACTCCATTGCTGCTGATCGGGTTGGTGAACAGCGCGTACACGTATCCGTTCGACGCCACCTTGATCGAAGGCCAGGTGATGTCCCCGGTGGAGGAAGAGAAGTTGGAGTTGTAGCTGTCGACGCGGTATCGCTTCCACGTCGCGCCGTTGTCCGCCGAAACGTACGACCACAGTGTGCCCACCGTGTACCCCGGAGAGCCTTCGCTGTTGACGTTGTCATCGGCGCCGGAGTCGTTCGTGCAGAACATATAGAGGTATGGTGAACCGGCTGTGTGGTCGGCCGCCGGCCTGCACCAGCCGCTGTCCGGCAGCGTGCACCCAAGCGGGTCGAACGTCGCACCGCCGTCGCGCGACATGAACACCGTATAGCGGCCGCCCGTCGCGGGCTGCCCAGGGGCCGGCGGCGTGACAGGTCCGGTGCACCCGGCGGCGGCGGACCCGACGTTGTAGCTGTCCTTGTCGCCTTCGTTGCCCGCGTACATCACGGTGCTCGAGCCGTGCGCGGTCACCCACGGACGGTCATCGACCGGCATCAGCGACGGAATGACAGGACGGTGAATGTCCTGGACCATGTTGGATGTGCCCGGCCCGCTGACTGTCCATCGACTGAAACTGTCATCGACCACCTTTGTGTCGACAAAGAAGAAGTGGTTGGCGTCGTCGAGCGCGATATCGCCCTCGTCGCCGACGTCCAGCTGGTCCGGCGCCGCCAGCAGGTTGCCCAGTCCGGGCATGTCGTTGAAGTTGACGCCGTCGGTCGAGGTCCACATCCAGGATTGAGCGCGAACGCCGATCGGTGCGCTGGGGTCTGGAGCGACCGCGTCGCAGTGATTCTGCTTGTGCGCGGTCACGAAGATGTTTCCGTACCTGTCGAGCGCGATGCCGGGCTCATAACCGCCGCACGACCTGAACGTCGGTAAGCGAACCGGCGTGCCGAATGTCGGGCCCGAACTTGCACCAACGCTTGTCGCCCCATCCCCGATCATGAGCAGGAACAGAAGCAGCGCACTGGTCGCAGCAAGACGACGCAAAGGATTCCAAGGAGCCATGCCACACCCCCCGTATTGCCCCAGAATTTGCAGCCAGGAAACCTGGGGTCTTCGCCGAATAGGGTATGGGGGACTCCGCCTGAGGGTCAAATTACCAATGAGCGGCTCTTACTCCGAGTTCCGCGTCGCGGCCATCATCGGGCGGATTCGGCGCATCCCAAAGGGCTCGGTTCAGACCTACGGCGGCATCGACCCCAGAGCACCACGGCTTGTCGGCCACGTCCTTGCCACAACCGACCTGGACCTGCCGTGGCATCGGGTCGTGCGCGCGGATGGAAGCCTCGCGAAGGGGCGGCGCCAGCGCGAGCTCCTGCTCCGGGAGGGCGTCGCGATGCGAGGTGAGCGGGTCGACCTCAAGCGCGCCCGAAGCTAGCGGCCGAGCGCCGCGGTTACCGCCTCCTCCGTCGCGAGATTCTCCGTGCTCCCCGGATCGGCGATACGTCCGAGAAGTTCCAGCAGGACCTGCTCCTCGTCCCGGCCAAGGCCTCGAACGGTCTCCCGTTCGGCTACGACGATCGCCCGCTGGGCTCGGGTGAGAAGAGCCCGCCCCTTGGCGGTGGTTTGGAGTGCGTACTCGCGCCTGTCCTTCGGATTCCGCCGGCGCACGATGTGTCCTGATCGCTCGAGGGAGTCAATGACGTCGACCATGGTCGCGGGATCCATACGGATGCGGTGGCTCAACCTCTGCTGGGAGATCGCACCGTCGCTGACCAGGGTCGAGAGTGCCGCGAAGCCCTTCATCGAAAGGCCGACCTCCTCCAGGGCACGGTCGGCCTTCTCCCGAGCGACCAGGTGGGCGCGTGCCAGCAGGAAACCGATCCTGGCGGCAAGCGCCTTGGGGTAAGTGGTCTCAGCCATCGGGGCAAAGCTTACCATCACCAATCATTAGTGCAATAAATCATTGGCGCTACCTATTATCTAGAGCAAGGGCGTGTAGAGCGCCACCAGCGGGGAGGGCCTGAGCAATGGCCGCGATACGTCAGACCGCTCTGATCACCGGAACGTCGAGGGGCATCGGGCCGCACATCGCGCGGGCGATGGCAAAAGCCGGTTACAACCTGGTCCTCGCCAGCCGTTCCGGTCGCGAGCTCGAGGCCCTCGCCAAGCAGCTAACCATCTCGGGCGCGGCGGCGGTCGCCGTTCCCACGGACGTGACCGATCCGGGCGCCCTCGAGCACCTGGTCAGCGTCGCCGAAGCCGCTTTCGGCCACGTCGACGTGCTGGTCAACAACGCCGGCGGCGACCCTCAGCGAGAGTTCGACCAGATGTCATGGAGCGACAACGAAAGGATCTTCCGGCTCAACGTCCTGGCTCCGATGGAGCTGACGCATCGCCTGCTGCCGGGAATGCTCGATCGCCGCAGCGGTCACGTGGTCAGCATCTCGTCGATCGCGGGCCGGATTGGATTCCCCTACACCGAGGCGTACGCCGCGGCGAAGGACGGGTTGATCGGATTCACGCGAGTTCTGCGCAACGACTACAGGAGCCGGGGCGTCAGCGCATCGGTGATCGTCCTCGGAGCGATTCGGGACGCAGGCCAGGGTCAGCGCACCAGCGACGAGCTCGGTCTCGACATGCCCCGCTACAGCACGGCTCCGGCCGAGGCTGTTGGAGCAGCGGTTGTCAGGGCAATCGCGAAAGACAGGGCAGAGATCGTGGTCATGCCAGGACCGGGCCGCGTCATGAAGGCGCTGATGGACCTGTTCCCCGGTTTGGGACGGTCAATGAACCGGATGGCGGGCGCCGACGCCACCATGAGTCGCGTGATCGAGTTGAGGAAGCGCTCGAAGCTCAGCGCGTGAGGGCGGCGGCGGCGACAGGTTCGGCGGGAGGCTGCTTGATCCCGGTGACTTTGAGGATCTCCTGCTCATCGAGCGAGTCATTGCGCAAAAGCGCATGGGCGAGCGCGTCGAGCTGCGGGCGATGCTCCTGCAGCAGCTGCTCCGCCTGGACCTGGCACTCCTCGGCGATGCGCCTCATCTCGTCGTCGATCAGCTGGGCGGTGGCTTCGCTGTAGGGCCGCTGCTGCAGCATTCCGCCGTCACCGTCGCTGAAGTTCAACGGGCCGACCTTCGGGCTCATGCCCCAGCGCACGACCATCTCGTGTGCGATTCGTGTCACCTGCTGCAGGTCGTTTTCCGCCCCGGTCGTGACGACACCATAGATCAGGCGCTCCGCCGCACGGCCGCCCAGCGCGCCCACCATCCGCGCCCGCAAATAATCCTCGCCGTAGTTGAAGCGGTCGTCGACCGGGCTCTGCAGCGTCACGCCAAGGGCCATTCCACGGGGCACGATCGTCACCTTCTTGACCGGGTCGGCGCCCGGAACGAGCAAGCCCAGAAGTGCGTGCCCTGACTCGTGGTAGGCGATCCGTTCGCGGTCCTGGTCGCTGAGGAGGATCTTGCGCTCGGTGCCGAGCAGCGTCCTCTCGATGGCGTCGGCGAAGTCCGCCATCGTGACCGCGGATTCGCCCGTCCGCGCGGCGCCGAGCGCCGCCTCGTTGACCAGGTTCTTCAGGTCCGCGCCGACGAGGCCGGGCGTCTGGCCCGCGACCTGGTCGAGGTCGACGTCCGGCGCGAGAGGGACGCTCCGCGTGTGGATCCGCAGGATCGCGGCGCGGCCGCGGCGGTCCGGAGGCTGCACCGTGACCCGGCGGTCGAACCGCCCGGGCCGGAGCAGCGCGGGGTCCAGCACGTCCGCGCGGTTCGTCGCCGCAAGCACTATCACGCCCTCGCGTGAGTCAAAGCCGTCCATCTCGGTGAGGATCTGGTTCAGGGTCTGTTCCTGCTCATCGTTGCCGCCGAACCGGATGGCCGCGGAGCGGCTCCGCCCGATCGCGTCCAGCTCGTCGATGAAGATGATCGACGGAGCCGCAGCCTTCGCCTTGGTGAAAAGATCGCGCACGCGTGAGGCGCCTACCCCGACGATCGCCTCGACGAACTCGGACGCGGCGATGCTGAAGAATGGCACCTTCGCTTCGCCCGCCACCGCCCGAGCGAGCAACGTCTTGCCGGTCCCGGGCGCTCCGATCAAAAGCACGCCTTTGGGCATCGTGCCTCCGAGGCGCTGATATTTCTGAGGCTCGCGAAGGAAATCGACGACCTCCTGGAGGTCGGCCTTCACCTCGTCGATGCCCGCCACGTCCTCGAACGTGACCGCCGGCCGTTCGGCGTCGTACAGGCGCGCGCGGCTCTGGCCGAAGCTGCCGAGTATGCCCCCCGCGCCGGCCGACGCGGCACGTCGCGAGAGATAGAGGAATCCAAGCACCAGCAGGATTGCGGGCCCGAAGCTGAAGAGCAACGTCACCCACAGCGGCGTGGCTGCGTTCGGGTCCTTGGCGTTGATTACGACGTTGTGCTGCTGGAGAAGGGTCTCGAGATCGTCGGTCGCAAATGCCGGGCGTTGGGTCTGGAATTTGGTCGATTTGGTCCCGCTCGACTGATCCGCCACGGACGCTTTCGTCACACCGTTGATCGACTCCCCCGTGCTCGTCACGCTGACGACGTTGTTGGCCTCGACCTGGGCGAGGAAGGCGTTGTACGAGATGGTCACGGTTGGAGATTGACTCGCCGAAGTCAGGACCTGCGTGATCAGCAGGTTGGCCGCGAAAAGGATCGCCAGCATGATCCAGAAGCGCGTCGATCGCATCGGCGTGAGCATGCTGGGCCCTCTTGGCGGCGGCTTCTGCGGCGGCTTCGAGGACGGCGCACCGGGCTTCGCCGGCGGCGGGTTCTGCGCCATCATCTGATCCTACGCGCCACCAAGACGGCGGACTGGGAAAGCTATCGTTGCTGGAGTGGCGAGCACCCCTCAAGCCGGCATTTTCGCGCTCGGCACCGCATCGCATGCGTATCTCGAGCTCGACATCGAGGAGGGTGCGGAAGGGCGCGCGCTGGTCGAGGGCGTGACCAGCCTCCGCGAACCGCGGACGACCATGGGTGGAGTGAACCTCGTGGCGGGGTTCCGGCCGGAGCTGTGGCGCGCCGTCGCTCCTGACGAATCGCCGGCCGAGCTCGAAGGCTTCAACCGGCCAATCGCCGGCGCGAACTTGATCATGCCTGCCACCCAACACGACGCGGTGCTGTGGATCTCAGGCAGCGCGTACGACGTCGTGTTCGACGTGGCCAGGCAGGCGATCGCCGCGCTACGCGGTGTCGCTCGCATCGCTGAAGAGACGTCGAGCTGGCCGTACCACCATGACCGGGACCTCACCGGTTTCATCGATGGGACCGAGAACCCCACGCTGATCGAGGCGCCCGACGTCGCTGTGATCCCCGAGCCGAGTCCCGGGGCCGGCGGGTCGATCCTGCTGCTCCAGAAATGGGTGCACGACGCAACGGAATGGGAGGCGCAGCCGACCGCGCGACAGGAGGCGGTGATCGGCCGCAACAAGCTCGACAGCGCCGAGCTCGAGGACAAGCCCGCCGATTCGCACGTCGCGCGGACCGACCAGGACGTGTTCGGCAAGATCTTCCGCCGCAACATGCCCTACGGCACGGTCACGGACCACGGCACGATGTTCGTCGGCTTCAGCTCCGAGCAGCGCCGGCTCGTCGCCATGCTCGAGAGCATGGCGGGGGCGACGGACGGCGTGCGCGACGCGCTCACGTTCTTCGCCACGCCGTTGACCGGCGCGTTTTACTTCATCCCTTCGATTCGCGGCTTGACGCATTAGGCGCCGATGAGTTCGGGCTTGGGGTGTCGTCTAACGAGGCGACGAACTTCTGGAGGATGAGATGAGACTGGTCGCAACAGAGTACGTGTCGCTCGACGGAGTCTTTGAAGAGCCCGGCCACTGGTCCGGTCCGATGTTCAACGAGGAGGCTGGACAGTTCAAGTGGGCCGAGCTGCAGGCGAGCGACGCGCTTCTGCTCGGCCGCAGGACTTACGAAGGCTTCTCTGCGGCGTGGCCGAAGATGCAGGGCACCGGCGACTTCGGCGTGAAGATGAACACGATGCCGAAGTACGTGGTCTCCTCCACGTTGGACAAGGCGGATTGGCCCGGGTCGAAGCTGATCAAGGGCAACGTCCCGGACGAGATCCGCAAGCTGAAGCAGCAGCCCGGCAAGGACCTCCTGCTTTCTGGCAGCGCCCAGCTCTTCAACGCGCTGATGAGGGAGAACCTGATCGACCTCTACCGCCTGATGTTGCACCCGATCGTGCTCGGCACGGGGGCTCGCCTCTTCACCGACGACGCAGCCCGGACGAGGATGGATTTGAAGGAGATCAAGCGGTTCGCAACCGGGATCGTCGTCCTGGAGTTCGAGCCGGCGAAGTAGGTCGTGGGCGCCACCAGCGAGGATTTTCAGCGCCTCGACATCCGTGTCGGAAAGATCGTCGAGGTCGGCGAATTGGCGCAGGCGAGAAAGCCCTCCTATCGCCTGACCATCGACTTCGGGCCACTTGGCCGGCGGCGTTCGGTGGCCGCCGCGAAGACCAACTACGGGCGCGATGACCTGCTGAACCGGCAGGTCGTGTGCGTGTTTAACCTGCCTCCCCGGCGGGTGGCCGGCGTCCTCTCGGAGGTGCTGGTGCTGGCCGCGACCGAGGCTGACGGCACCCTTCGCCTGCTCCGGCCCGACACGGAGGCCGAGCTGGGAAGCCAGATCACGTGAATTCGCGTACTGCAAATGAACGATGACAGGCCCCGCCGGCCGGAACTAGGGTTCCGCCGTGGCTATGAAGATCCGCGTCATGGCGTCCCACGGGCCACTCCGCCGGGGTCTCGTGCCGTTCCTCGTCTACCGGGCTGAGGCTTACGACGAAAGCGATAGGTTCCGAGAGCCCACGTGGGGATGCGCGCACGACCACGAGAGCGTCGAGCATGCGTTCAACTGCGGGGTGGCGTGGCTCAACGGTCAATCCGATGAAAGCGCCGTCGAGATGGCCTGAACGACCCGCCGCTAAAATCGCTTTGATGCAGACGTCGACCGTATCGGCTCCCCATGCCTTCGGTGAGCTCGAGCAATACCGGGGCGAGCTGACGGCGTACTGCTACCGGATGCTCGGGTCCCCGTTCGACGCCGAGGACGCGGTCCAGGACGCGTTCGTGCGCGCGTGGCGTAGCAGAGACCGTTTCGAAGGACGCTCCGCGATGCGCTCGTGGCTCTACCGGATCGCGACCAACGTGTGCCTCGACATGCTCAAAGGCAAGCAACGCCGGGCCAGGCCGATGGACCTGGGGCCGGCGGTCGAGCCGCTTGACTCGAACCTCAACGTGCCCGCCGAGATCACGTGGCTGGAACCGATTCCGCTTCATCTGATCGCACCTGAGCGCGACCCAGCGGAGGTGGCAATCGCCAACGAGTCGATCCGGCTCGCCTTCGTGGCGGCGCTTCAGCACCTTCCTGCGCGGCAGCGCGCCGTGCTCATCCTGCGCGAGGTGCTGGACTGGCAGGCGACCGAGGTCGCGGAGCTGCTCGACACCTCCGTCGCCTCGGTGAACAGCGCGCTGCAGCGCGCCCGCGCGACCATGGCCAAGAGCAACGCGGATTCAGAACAACCCGCGCAGCCGCTCAGTGCAGCCGACCGGGCGATGCTTGAGCGCTACGTCTCCGCATTCGAGCGCTACGACGTCGCCGCCCTCACCTCGCTGATTCGGGAGGACGCCACGCAGTCGATGCCGCCTTACGACATGTGGCTGAACGGCCGGGACGACGTTCTCGCGTGGTGGTTCGGTCCCGGCATCGGGTGCAAGGGCTCGCGTGTGCTCCCGACGCTTAGCGCCAACGGGATGCCCACTTTCGGCCAGTACAAGCCGAGCCCGAACGGCGGCTACGACCCCTGGGCGCTCCAGGTGCTGGACCTGTCAGACGGGCGGATCGGAGAGTTCACCTTCTTCCTGGACACGGCCAGGCTCTTCCCGCTCTTCGGGCTGCCGCTCCACCTCGACGCCTAGCACCTCCGCCAAACCGGCCAGCTCGATCAGCTCGATCAGGTCGTCGTTCGGGCTCGCCAGGCACAAATCGCGGCCGCCTCGCCGGAGGCCGAGCTTGAGCCTGGCCAGGTAGTCGATGGCCGCCAGGCCCGGATCTTTGATCCGAGCACAGTTCAGGGTGACCGTTCCGGTCGCCATCGATATACAGACGGAATAACCGGCCTCAACTCATCGGTTGCGCACCGATGAGTCATGGGGACGTTGGTCGTCTGAATGAGCATGAAGAACTCGCGCTGGCTTTCACTGATCGTCCTCTGCACTGGATTCCTACTGATCGTCGTCGACATGACGATCGTCAACGTTGCCCTGCCATCGATCCAGAAGGACCTCGGTTTCTCGCAGTCAGGGCTGGCGTGGGTCATCAATGCTTACCTGATCGCTTTCGGCGGGCTCCTCCTGCTGGCCGGCCGGGTTGGTGACCTGGTCGGGCGCAAGCGCGTCTTCCTCGCCGGTCTCGCGATCTTCACGGCCGCATCCCTTCTGTGCGGACTCTCGTTCACACAGCCGATGCTGATCGCCGCGCGATTCATTCAGGGTATTGGTGGCGCCGTGAGCTCGGCCGTCATCCTTGCGATGGTCGTTACGCTGTTCCCCGAACCGCTGGAGCGCGCCAAGGCGTTCGGCGTTTTCAGCTTCATCGCATCGGCCGGAGCGGCGGTCGGCCTACTTGCCGGCGGACTCATCACCGCGGCGGTCAGCTGGCACTGGATCTTTTTCGTCAACCTTCCCATCGGGATCGTCACGGCGGTGATCGCGTTGCGGTTGCTCGAATCGGACCGCGGAATCGGACTCGGCCAGGGGGCCGATGTGCTCGGAGCGATCATGGTCACGTCCGCCCTGATGCTCGGCGTGTACACCATCGTCCAGACGTCGGACTACGGCCTTGCTTCGCCACGCACCATCGCGCTCGGTGGCGTCGCGATCGCGCTGCTGGCCGCGTTCGTCGTCCGCCAGGCCAGGGGACACAACCCGATCCTTCCATTGCGCATCTTCCGCTCGCGCAAGGTCACCGGGGCCAACATCGTGCAAGCGCTGATGTCGACCTCGTTCATCGGCTTCTTCTTCCTTGGCTCGCTGGACATGGAGCGGGTGCTCGGATACGGGCCGATGGCGATCGGGCTGGCCTTCCTGCCGGTCGCGGTGGTGATGGCGCTGTTCTCGATTCGGTTCTCGGCACAGCTGATCGCGCGGTTCGGAGCGGGTGCGATGCTGGGCGCAGGGCTGGTCACGGCGCTGGTCGCGTTGATCACGGTCGGCCTCGGCCCGGCCACAGGCAACTACTTCGTCTACCTGCTGGCGCCGATGGTCCTCTTCGGGCTGGGTGGCGGGCTGGCGTTCCCCTCGTTGACCATGATCGCCATGGCCGATGTGTCGCCCAGCGAAGCCGGGCTTGCCTCGGGCCTGCTCAACACCACCGGGCAGGTGGGCGGCGCGTTCGGGCTGGCCGTGCTGGCCACGCTGGCCGGCGCGCGAACCCTGGACCTGGTGCGCAACGGCATCGATGGACAGGCCGCGCTCTCCGGCGGCTATCACTTCGCGTGGCTGGTCGGCGCGGGCGTGGTCGCGGTCACGATCGGCGTGGCGGCGGCTCTCCTCCGCGCGCAAGCCCAGGCGCCGGCAGATGCCGCGCTCGCGGAGTGCGAGGCCGCGGCGTGACGAACCAACCGCACGCGCCGTGCTCAACGCTGGTTTACCTGGCTGCTCTGGCGGCTCCGGAGTACCGCGTGGAAGTCGACGCCTGGGCCTGCAATCTTCCCCGCTAGCGGGGAAGTATCGCCGCAGGAGGGGGTACGGCTGAATCAGACGTGGCTTAACGTTCGCCACCGTCTGTGACCTGAGTTACGTTGGTGGCTGGGGAAAAATGGCGGAGGCTGACGACGTCTACTTCTCGGTCCCGGGTGTCGCCACGGTCAGGTGGGACGCCCCCCACTCGACTGTCTTCGTGGAGTGGGACGGGTGGGCCAACACCGCGGAGTTCAATGCCCTGCTCGATGCCGAGGTCAAGGCGCTCCGCGAGCACACCTGCTCGCGGCTTCTGGCCGACTGTCGCCGCCAGCGGGTCCTGAACCCGGCAGACCAGGAGCGGGCGGACCGGGAGTGGGTCCCGCAGGCGCTCGAGGCGGGACTCAGGCGGTTCGCCATCGTAATGCCCGAGAGCGACCTCGCCGCGGGACACATCCGCGAGCGCCTCGACAAGGTGCCGCAAACGGCGATGCAGATCGCGTACTTCGCCTCGGTCGAAGAGGCGAGGGAGTGGCTCACCAAACAGTAGTGCCGAAAGGCAAACCTCAGCTCTTTGACCTCAACGTCGAGAAGATCCTCGACCACTGGGGCGTGCCTGAGGCCGCGCGCGAGGTCATCGCCAACGCGCTCGACGAGCAGGCTTTGAGCGGCACCGCCCAGCCGCAGATCGTAAAGCGCCGCGACGGATGGCACATCACAGACTCCGGACGCGGGCTGCGCTACCAGCACCTGACCCAGAACGAGAATCCGGAGAAGCGGCGCCGCTCCGACCTGGTAGTCGGCAAGTTCGGCGTCGGGCTCAAGGACGCTCTGGCGACCTTTGATCGGCGCGGCATCGAGGTGCGGATCCGCAGCCCGCACGGAGATATCACGTTGCAGCGGGCCGCGAAGTCCAACTTCGCCGATGTCAAGACGCTGCACGCTGCGATCACGCCGCCCTCCGAGCCCAGGCGGCGCGGCACCGATTTCACTCTGGGCGGCCTGTCGGACGCCGACATGGCCGCCGCGAGGGACTACTTCTTGCGTTTTGCGGACGACAAGGAGCTCGAGAAAACAGAGCTGGGCGTCATCCTCGAGCGCCGGCCTGACGAGCCCGCGCGGATTTACGTGAAGGGCGTCCGCGTTGCGCTGGAGGACCAGTTCCTCTTCTCCTACAACATCACGTCGACCACAGCGCAGCTCCAGCGGGCGCTCAATCGCGAACGCAGCAACGTGGGGCGCGCCGCATACCAGGACCGGGTCAAGGCAATCTTGTTGAAGGCCAAATCCGATGCCGTGGCAACGCAGCTGGTCGGAGACCTGACGCGCATACCGCTGGGCACCAACCACGATGAGATCACCTGGCTGGACGTCCAGGAGCAGGCAGTTCGAATTCTCGCCACGAAAGGTAAGACCGTGTTTGTCAGCTCGCAGCAGATGTTCACGATGGGCTCGACGATCCAGGAGGCCAGGGCCGACGGCTACCGGGTCATCGTCGTGCCCGACCGGCTTCTGGGACGGCTTTCCAACCTTCGCGACCTCGACGGCAACCGGATTCTCGACATCTCGGGCTTCGTCCAGGTCTGGAACGCATCGTTCACCTACAACTTCGTCGACCCGGCCAAGCTGAACAAGAAAGAGCGGATGGCCTGGGCGATCCTGCCCGACCTGATCCGGCTGGCCGGCGCCCACGCGAAACGGGTGAAAGAGGTGCGCATCTCGGCCACGATGCGCCTGGATGAGGGCGCGTACGAGACGGAAGGGGTTTGGGACTCGCCGCACATCGTGGTCAAGCGATCGGTGCTCGATTCGCCGCGACACTTCGCCCGCGTGGTGCTGCACGAGATCGCCCACGCCAGCTCGGGTGGCAACCATGGCAGCCTGGCTTTCATGGCCGCGATCGACGACCTCGCGGGCCTGGCGGCGGTCGAGGCCGTCAGGCGCGTCTAGCGGCCCGCCGGGTGGTCGTTAAGCAATCGATTTCGGCTGTTTAGTCGCCTAGAGTTGCCGCATGTCTGAGGGCCATACCCAGCGGCTGGCAGCGATCGCGGAAGCGGCCGGCGCGTTCAGCGATGCCGTTCCGGACATCGAAGCCCTCCTTGGCATCGTCGCCGAGCAAATCTCGCGGGCGACTGGCGACTTTTGCGCCGTCGTGCTGCTCTCGGCCGACGGGAGGCACGTCGAGCCGGTGGCCGCCTATCACCCAAATCCGCAGGTCATGGAGGACGCGCGACACCTGCTCGGCGTCCGTATGGACCTGGAAGCCTCAGGGGTGTGGAAATCCGTCCTTGGTGAGCGGCGACCCGTCGTGATCGATATCGATCCGGACCACCTGCCGCCCAACCTTGCGCCCCACCAGAGACGCCACATCGAGAGGTGGCGAATGCGTCAATCGGCTTTGATCCCGATGGTCGCGCACGACACGGTCGTCGGCGGGCTGAACCTCAACCGCATGGAGGGAAGCACGCCCTTCAGCCAGGCCGACCTCGACCTGTTGGGCAGCCTGGCCGAACGCGCCGCGCGTGCGATCGCCACCGCGCAGCTGCTGCGTAACCAGAGACTTCTTGCGGACGAGCTCGAGACCATGGTTTCGGAGCGGACAAAACAGTTGAGCGATGCTCAAAGCGAGGCCGAGCGAGCCAACCGCGCCAAGAGCCGATTCCTCGCCAGCATGAGTCACGAGCTCCGGACCCCGCTGAACGCAATCATCGGGTTTTCGGAGCTGCTCAGCGATGAAGGGTCAGAACGTTTTGACCTGGTGACGCGTCGCCGATTTCTGGAGCAGATTCGCAGCAGCGGCAAGCACTTGCTGCAGCTCATCAACGACATACTCGATCTCTCGAAAGTCGAAGCGGGGCAGCTCGAGCTGCATTTCCAACCCATGTTGGTGGCGGACAGCATTCGCGAGGTGCTGGCCACCGCCGAACCGCTGGCACAGGCCAAGAAGATCTCCCTCGACAGCGAGTCGGAAACCGGCCTGCAGCTCGTCGCGGATGCCGGAAAGGTGAGGCAGATGCTGTTGAACCTTGCCTCTAATGCCATCAAATTCACCCCGGCCGGCGGCCGCGTGTCCGTCCGGGCGCGCCGCGCGGCGAGCTGGGTCGAAATCGCTGTCACCGATACCGGGATCGGCATCGCACAGGCGGATCTCCCCCTGCTCTTCGGTGAGTTTCAGCAGCTCGACCCAGGGCCAGGGCACCGCCAGGAGGGCACTGGACTCGGCCTGGCGCTGACCAAGCGCCTGGCCGCCCTCCACGGCGGCGACGTCACCGTCGAAAGCGAGGTTGGGAAGGGGTCGACCTTCACGATCCGGTTGCCCGCCCAGGTCGCCGCGCCTGAGCACGCGCCGGCCTACACGCCCGAACCAGCCCGGCAAGCAGATCGCGGTCGGCCGCTCGTTCTGGTCGTCGAAGACAACCCGCAGGCGGCCGAGATCCTCGGCCGGCATCTCGAGGTCGGCGGCTTCGGAATGGAAATCGCGCGCAACGGGACCGAGGCGCTGCGGATGGCCAGGGAGCTCAGACCCGTCGCCATAACCCTCGACATACTCCTGCCCGAGATAGATGGCTGGGAGGTCCTGACCCGGCTCAAACAGGACGAGTCGACGCGCAACATCCCGGTGGTGGTCGTCTCCGTGGTCGACAACCCCGCGCTCGGCCGCGCGCTCGGGGCGATCGACTACTTCGTCAAGCCCGTCGATGGAAAAGGACTGCTCTCAAGGCTCGACCAGTTCAGCTTCACCACGAAAGGGAAGCGCGAAGAAATCAATGTCCTGGTGGTGGACGACGAGCAGGCAAACCTCGACCTGGTCGAGGGCCTGCTCAAGCCCGCGGGCTTCAGTGTGCTCCGGGCCAATGGCGGGCAAGAAGGGATCGAGATGGCAAAATCACGCCTGCCCAACCTGATCTTGCTCGACCTGATGATGCCGAAGGTCAGCGGGTTCGAGGTCGTCGAACAGCTCAGAGCGGAGGAGGCGACGCGGACGATCCCGATCATGGTCCTCACCGCGAAAACCCTGACCGAGGATGACAAGCGGTCGTTGAACGGACACGTCGCCGCGATCTTTCAGCGGAACTCCGTGGCGGGCACCGAGCTGATCGAGTGGCTGCGGGGGATCGTGCTGAAGACAGTCCCGAGCACCAGCTAGCGCTGCTCCAGGTCCGTCCTCCGCTTGACCCAGTAGTCGAGCCGGTGCCGGAAGCGCTCGACCTGGGACGCCAGCACCGGCAGGTTGGTCTGCTCAGCCTCCCGTTGCGCCGCGCTCGGCATCTTGGGGATGGCGCCGGCGAGGATGTCGAGCAGCTCCTCCTCCAGCTTCACCAGGTAGCTGTATACGGTCACCCACCGGCGGGCGTCCTCCAGCGACTCGGATTCGGGATTCTCTCCGAGGATCGGTCGATCCAGGTCGGCGCCTTCCCAGGCCGCTCCCGCAGCCTCCTCTTTTCTGGAGGCCATGCGTCCATCTTGTTCCTTATCGCGTGAGAAGTCACGGCTTATTCGGCCTGGATTCATCAGGGTGTCCCGTATTACCAAACGCGATGCGGTCTCGCACCACTGGAGCCCGGCCGAGGAGGCGCGAGCGCTGCACCGCGTCTTCGCCAAACCGATCCCGTAAAGCGTCGACCGCCGCCTCGAGTCGCTCCTTGCGCGGCAGGACTGCCTCCCCGAAAAGGTCGAGCTGGCCTGCGCCACCGTCGACCAGGTCGGAGAGTCCCACGCCAAGCGTGCCGACCGTCCGCCTTGGGTCCCTGGCAGCGAGAAGGGCCAACGCCGCCTGGTAGATCTCGTCGCCGGTCGAGATCGGATCAGGCTGTTTCGCCTGCTTCGAGAAGTGGCCGGCGTCCGGCCTGTACACGACGCCGACCGAGACCACCCTGCCCCGCCTGGCGGCGGCCCGAAGGCGCCGGCCGACCATGTCAGACAGCCGCATGAGGAGCTCCTCCAGGTCTCGCTGTGAGGCGGTCGCATGCGCGAGCACGTGCGAATGGCTGTAGCTCTTCCGCCTGGTGGTCTCGAAGCCGCCCACCTCGAACCCGCGCAGGCGCATGCTCCAGCCTCTCGCCACCTCGGAGTGCATCCCGGCCAGGCGTAGCCGCGGCGGAGTCGCGCGCAAGAACTGAACGGGCGAGAGGATTCCGGCGCGAGAAAGGCGGCCGGCGGTGGCCTCGGCGATCCCGGACAGGTCGGTCAGCTGCAGCCGCTCGAACACCGACACAAGGTTGGTATGGTCGATGCGCTGCAGGCCATCGCGCTTGTCCAGGTTCGAGGCCTGCTTGGCCATCCAGATCGAGGTCGAGACGCCCACCGACGCGGTGACGCATGGGCCTATCTCCTCCCGAATTGCCCTCTTGACCGCGTGCGCGACGCCTTCCGGACCAAGCTTCTTGAGGTCTGGCGTGCCGGCCAGGTTCATCGAGGCCTCGTCGATCGACATGCGCAGGACGTCGGGGGTGTGCCGCTCGATGATCTCCATGAGCCTGTCCGACACCGTGCGGTAGAGCGGCGGATTGGGCTCGCGGACGACGATGGCCGGGAAGATCGACCTGGCTTCGAAAACGCGCATCCCGGTCTTGATGCCGAGGTCGCGCGCTTCGCGCGACGAGGAGACGATGGTCGCGGCGTCGGTGGCGTAGGCCGCGATCGCGACCGGCCGGCCGCGAAGCGCCTGGTCATGTTGCTGCTCGATCGACGCAAAGGCGCAATTGAGGTCGATGACCATGGTCGTCGGGTCGGCGGTGTTCAGCCCGAGCTCGACGGCCTCAGGGGACGGAGGGTCCACAACGAGCAAATGTTCGCACCTCAGGTCGTTGCGGGCAAGGGCTAGATCGTGGAGGGCAGCACCAGCGTGAACTCGCTGCCCATGCCCGGGGCAGACACCACGGTGATGTCGCCACCGTGTCGGGCCGCGATCTCCTTGCACAGGAAAAGGCCCAGCCCCGTTCCTGGAATGGTCACGTTCTCATCGGTTGGCAGCCGGCCGAAGCGCGTAAAGAGACGTGGCATATGCTCGGCGGCGATGCCGAGTCCCGCGTCGCGCACAGTGACGTAGGCCTGGGACTCCCGCCGGCCGACCCTGCAATGGACCTCTCCACCTTGCGGTGAGTACTTGAGCGCGTTGTCGATCAGGTTGGCGACGATCGTGGCTATCCGGAGCCGGTCGCCCCTGACGACCACGTCGAGATCGCCGCCATCCATCAGGAGAAGCCGCCCCTCGGCCAGCGGCCGGAACACGTCGATCTGCTCCTGGGCCACCAATCGCAGATCGAAGGTCTCGTCTGCCAACTCGGGGGCGTCGTCTTCGAGGCGTGCGGTCTCGAGCATCTGCTCAACAAGGCGATCCATCTGCGCGAGCTTGATCTCGAGCAATCGCGAGACGGCCGGGATCTGAGCAGGCGGAATGGAACCGTCCGCGAGCATTGAGTTGTAACCGCGGATAACCGTCAGCGGTCCGCGAAGCTCGTGCGACGCGAGGTTGAGGAAATGTGTCTTGGTGCGCTCAAGCTCGGCCATGCGTTCGGCATGGGCTCGCAGCAGCATGGCTTCACGCTCACGTTCCGCGCTGCGGTGGACCTCCTCGGCGTGCCGCTCACTGAGGTCCCGCGTGACCTTGCCGAAGCCGCGCAAACGGCCCGACTCGTCACGCAGCGCGGTGATGATCACGTTGGCCCAAAATCGCGTGCCATCCTTGCGGATGCGCCAGCCTTCTTCTTCATACCGGCCCTCGCGCTTGGCGACCTCGAGCTCCCAGTCGGGTTTGCGGTTCCGGACTGCTTCCGCGGGGTAGAAAACCGAGAAGTGCCGGCCGATGATCTCGTCTGCCGCGTACCCCTTGATCCGTTGCGCACCCTCGTTCCACGTGACGATCACGCCGGTTGGGTCGAGCATGAAAATTCCGTAATCGACCACACCGGAGACGAGGAGCGCGAACTGATCGCCGAGGTCCCTCGGCTCAGTCGTATTCGACTTCCGCAGCACTTCCCCGATCTTAAGGTTGAGGGGGCGGTCGGCGCAAAGCCTGGATCAACCCCACACGGAGCGTGCCACCTTGCCCACCAGCTCCAACTTCTTGCGCTGGTCCTCGGCGGTCAGGCGGTTGCCTTCCATCGTGGATGCGAACCCGCACTGCGGGCTGAGCGCCAGTCGCTCCGGCGGCAGGTATCGCGACGCTTCGGCAATCCTTCGCTTGAGCTCTTCTTCGTGCTCGAGTCCAGGCTTCTTGCTGGTCACGAGGCCGAGCACCACGACCCGATCTTCCGGCACGTGCTGCAGTGGCTCGAATCCGCCCGATCGCTCGTCGTCATACTCCAGCAGGAAGCGGTTGAACCTTGTCCTTTCAAAGATTCGGGCGATCGGGCCATAGTCGCCGGCGGCGTAGAACTTGCTCTGGTTGTTGCCGCGGCAGATGTGGATCCCGAAGGTGACTCCGGGGTGGCCGGCGATGATGGCGTTGTCCATCTCGATGCAGGTGTCGATCAGGGTCTCCGGGTCGCTGCCGCGCTTGCGGTATCCCTCGCGGAGCTCGGGATCGAGCAGCGCGGCGTATTGCGGTGCATCGATCTGGACATACGTGCAGCCGAGGCGAACCAGCTCATCGACCTCGCGCCGGCTCAGGTCGACCACGTCGGCGAGATACGCGTCGCGCGTCGGATATGCGGCCTTCGACTTGTCGGGGTCGTAGTAGGCGGCAGCCTGCTGTGCGCTGATCATCGTGACCTTCGCCGCGGCGCCGGTGCTCGCCCGCAGGTAGGTGAACTCCTCGGCGGCCATGTTGCGCAGCGGACGCAGCTTCTCGACCACGACCGGTCGCTTGAAGACGAGCTCTTCTCCCTTTTCGTCTCGAAACGGGATGGCCCACCCACCGTACTTGTCGAAGCCGGCCATCGCGTCGACGAGGTGGCCAAAGAACGCGTAACGGCGCTGCTCGCCGTCGGTGATCACGTCGATCCCGGCTGAGGTCTGGACCTCGATCGCGTGGTCGACGGCCCTGTCCTCGATCTCCTTGAAGTGCGCCGGGTCTAGCTCGCCCGCTTCGAGCCGTCTCCTGGCCGCGACCAGAAAGTCCGGCCGCAGAAGGCTGCCCACGACCTCGGCTCGAACGTCATGAAGCATGGCTCGCCCCCTCCCAACCGATCGAGAGCATGATGACAGGTACAAATCTGGACGGTCCGGTTATCGGGTTATGAGAAGGGCAATGCATGCAACGGCGTGAGATGACGATGGCGTTCCTCCAGCGACTCGGCGACCCTGGCTACCGCCTCCATGGTGAGAACCCTGCGACGGCCACCCTCGAGCAGGCCCGCCGCTGGGTCGACACCTACGACGAGTTGATCAAGTTCAAGCGCCAGCTGATCGGCCTGAGCCACGAATACGCTGAACGAGCACAGCCGGAGGTGGCGCGAGCCATCCGCGAAACCGATGTGGTCTTGCTAGAGACACAGGCCTCGCGCTTTGAGCTGCGGCGTGACTTCTGGAAGATCCGGGTGGCCGAAATGAAGGGCGGCCGGAGCCGCGGCCCGGACTGAGCTCGGCTGTCCGGCCGCCGACCTCTTTCGACATCATCGCCATCGCGGCTTCGGCCGGCGGCGTCATCGCCCTCACCGAGGTCCTTGCGCATCTGCCTGAAAGCCTCGGGGCGATCATCGTCATCGTGCAGCACGTCGACCCGCGCCACCGAAGCCTCATGCCCCAGGTCATCGGCCGTCAGTCGCGGATGCCCGTCGTGCACGCGGAAGAGGGGGCCCGGCTGGAGAGAGCGCACATCTACCTTGCGCCGCCTGACCGTCATCTGCTCGTCAAGCGCGGCGGCACGCTCACCCTCACCGACACAGAGCTGGTCAACTTCGTAAGGCCTTCGGCCGACCTGTTGTTCGAATCCGTCGCGGCGGTGTACGGGCCGCGTGCGATCGCGGTTGTGCTGACCGGCAGCGGCCACGACGGTGCCCTGGGCGTGACGGCGATCAAACAGCGGGGCGGCACCGTGGTCGCGCAAGATGAAGCCACGTCAGAATTTTTCGGGATGCCATCCGCCGCGATCAAGACTGGTGCGGTTGACTTCGTCCTGGCGCTTGACGAGATCGCGCCGAAGCTCGTGGGACTCGTGGCCGCGGAAGCGCTCAATTGAAGCTGGAAGCGGGAACCGATTTCGAGAGCCTGATCGAATACCTCCGCGACGCTCGAGGGTTCGACTTCACGGGCTACAAGCGGGCCAGCCTGATGCGCAGAGTCGCCTCCAGGTGCTCGGAGCTGGGGATCGACAACTTCCGCGAGTATCACGACTACCTGCAGGTCCATCCCGACGAGTTCGTGACCCTGTTCAACAAGATCCTGATCAACGTGACCGAGTTCTTCCGGGACCGGTCGGCGTGGGACTACGTACGCGATCACCTCGTGCCGCGGATCGTCGCAAGAGACGGCGACATCCGGATCTGGAGCGCCGGGACTTCGTCCGGCGAGGAGGCGTTCTCGGCGGCCATCCTGTTCTGCGAGGCCATCGGGGAGGTGTCGTACCTCGACCGGGTCAAGATCTATGCCACAGACGTCGACGACGAGGCTTTGAGCAAGGCGCGCGCGGGGTACACCGCCAAGGAGCTGGAGTCTCTCGGCGGGGACTTCAAGGAACGGTACTTCGATCGCCAGGGCGAGCGGTTTGTCTTCCGCACCGAGTTGCGGCGGGCGATGATCTTCGGGCGGCACGACCTGACCCAGGACGCGCCGATCTCGCGGCTCGACCTCTTGATCTGCCGGAACACGCTCATCTACTTGACGGCGGAGACTCAGGCCCGGATCCTCGCTCGGTTTCATTACGCCCTAAACGACGACGGCTACCTGTTTGTCGGACGCGCCGAGATGCTGCTGACGCATGCGGCCCTGTTCACGCCAGTGGAGTTGAAGGAGCGCCTGTTCACCAAGGTGGCCAGGCTCCAGCTGCGAGAACGGCTGATGCTTCTTGCTCAGTCGGGCAGCACCGATGCGTCAAACCATGTCGCCCGCCAGCTGCGCGTACGCGAGCTCGCGACCGAGGGAGCGCCGTTCCCCCAGGTCGTGATCGACTCAGGCGGAATCCTGGTGAGCGCGAACCAGCCCGCCCGCGAGCTGTTCGAGGTGCCGCTCACCGACATCGGCCGCGCGCTGAAGGATCTTCAGCTCTCCTACAACCCGATCGACATGAGAACGCCGATCGACAAGGTCAGCCGAGACCGTCAAGCCACGACGATGCCGGGCGCCGAGATCAAAGGCACCGACGGGACCTCCAGAATGTTTGACGTTCACGTCGCCCCACTGATTGACGAGGATGGGTCGCTGGTGGGAACGGCCATCAACTTTTTCGACGTGTCGCACCTCATGCGCCTCCGCGCCGACGTCGATCGGATGAGACAGGAGCTGCAGTCGGGCAAGGAGGAGCTCGAGACCACCAATGAAGAGCTCCAGTCCACCGTGGAGGAGCTCGAGACGACCAACGAGGAGCTTCAGTCGACGAACGAGGAGCTCGAGACCTTGAACGAAGAGCTCGAATCGACGAACGCCGAGCTCGAGAGCATCAACACCGACCTTCGGCTCCGGACCGGAGAAGTGGAGCGGCTGAACACACTGCTCCTCGCGATCACGGGGAATATCGAGGTTGGGGCGGCCGTCCTGGACGCCATGTTTCGAGTCCAGGTGTGGAACGAGCGCGCGGCCGATCTTTGGGGCATAAGGTCTGACGAGACGCTGGGGAGATCGTTCTTCGACCTGGACATCGGGCTGCCCGCTGAGCAGCTGAATGAGATGATCCAGGCCGGGAGTGGAGGCCACCCGCGCCACGGAGAGCTGATCGTTGACGCGACGACGCGAAAAGGCCGTCATATTCGCTGCCGCGTCATCGCGCACACGCTCGGCGACGGGGAACGCCCGAGTGGCGTCGTCGTGGTGATGGAGGAGCTGAAACCTGAGGTGGCGCGGCTCTAGGCGACTGCGGCAATCGATTCGCGGATCGACTCACGCCACCGGTCGACGAGCACCTCGAGCATCTCCACCTCGGCCGCGAGCTGGTATCTCTCGGACGGTGGCATGTCGGAGGCCGACCGCCGCAACTTCGCCGCCAGCTTTTCAGCCATCTCGACCAGGCGGCGGTACGCCACAGGCCAGTAATCCGGCGTCGACGGCGACCCCCACCGCAACATCGATGCGGAGTAGCCGGTTTGTGCGGTATCCGTCTCCAGCCGCATGTGCTCGACCCGGCCCCGAAGCGATTCGAGCGGCCGCTGAGTCAGCCGGCGCTCGAGCGTCGCCAGGATCAGTCGCTTCGACTGCAGCATCAGCAGGCGGGCCGAGATGAGAGTCTCGGCGATCGACGTCACAGGCATCTGCTCGCTCATCCGTCCAGGCCTCGACCCAGGCCGGCCATGCAGTAGCCGCGATTCCTCTCGACCGTGATGACCTCGCCGAGCCCAACCGCTCGCAAGCGGTTTCGCAACCGCATGATGTAGGTGCGGACTTGCGCGTCGGACAGGCGCGAATTCTGCCAGGCGAGCGTCGCCAGCTGCTTGCTTGTGAACGGGCGTTGCGGGTGACGGAGGAGGAAGTCGAGGAGGTCCGCCTCACGGCGTGTCAGCGACAGGGATTTACCGCCGTAGGTGAGGGTGTGGTCCCTGCGGTCGATCACGACGCCCGCCAGCTCAGCGTGCCGGTCGCGCCACGTCGCCAGCCGCTGCTCAATCCAGCCCAGGTTGCTCCTGAGCTCGTCCACCTCGCCTGATCCGTCGGCGCGCGAGATCACGGAGCGCAGGACGGACACCATCTCTTCGTAGATGGCGATCCAGCCCGCCACCTCCGGAAGGGCGGAAGTTGCCAGGTCCTCGCCCGGGAACTCCCGCCAAGCGCGCCCCGGCTCCTCGAGCACCTTGGCTTCCATGGCTCTGAGCCTACTCCGACTTGAGAATTTTTGACCAGCAATGTTGCGGTAGGCGGTCTATGGTGACCTCGGCATGGCTGCCGGGAGCAGCAGGATCAAGTCAGCACGCCGGGGGGCATACACAGGGCAAGGGGCCGAAGCCCGGAGGGAGGGCCAGGCCCCTTTGCCATCTTTGCAGCCCTACGTCCAGGGTATCGAGAGCCTGGAGGAGATCTGCGGCTGGCTGGGCACCTTCCGGGAGCGGCTTCGCATCGCTCACACTGACGACCAGCCGGGCATCGCGCTCGTTGTCCGGCAACTGGAGGCCCGTTACCTGACGAGGCGGGCCGAGCTGTCCTGAGGTGCGTGCCGGCCGCAGGCGGCTAAGCCGATGAGCCAGGTCAAGTCTCGCCACGAAGCGCCTCCGCCGCGTGTGCTCCAGATTGCGCGTCTGATTCGGGTCGTCATCGTGGAAAACCATCAGCTCGTCTCGGAGAGCCTCGGCCTGCTGCTCGACGGGCAGAGAGACATGGAGGTGGTAGGCAAGGCGAGCTCTGTGGCGGAAGCCGTTGCCCTGCCAGGCTCCCTGGGCCCAGACGTGGTCGTGATGGATTACCACCTCGGTGATGGGACGGGTCGTGACGCGGCCATTGCGATGAGAGATTCGTTCCCCAACGTCCGATTCGTGTTTCTGAGCCGCGACGAAAGTGACGATGCCCGCCTCGCCGCGGTCGAGGCCGGCGCCAGCGCTTACCTGCACAAGTCCAGTCCCGCGATCGAGGTGATCCTCGCCGTCCGCAAGGTCGCGCAAGGAATCAGCCTCATCACGCCTTCGATGATCGCCGGCCTGGTGAGCCGCGGCAGAGACCGCGATCACGTGCGCGACAGCCTGAGCCCGCGCGAACGCGAGGTGCTTCAGCTCATGGCCGACGGGACCTCCACGCGCCAGATCGCCCATCAGCTCGGCATCAGCTACTCGACAGTTCGGACCCACGTGCGCGCCATCAGCACCAAGCTGGGAGCGAAGTCGATGGTCAACGCGGTCGTTACCGCGCGCGAGCTGGAGCTCGTCAACTAAGCAGTCAGACGGGGGATACGGCGACCTCCACCTGTCGCGTCCGCGGTCCGTCCCACTCGCACATGAAGATCGCCTGCCACCTGCCTAGAGCCAGCTTGCCGCCGCGCACCGGAGCCGTGCATGAGGGCCCGATGAGCACGGCCTTGATGTGCGAGTCGGAATTGCCCTCGGCGTGTTGAAAGGCGGCCTCTCTCGGCACGATCTCGCCAAGATGCGATTCGATGTCGCGGGCCACGTCAGGGTCGGCGCCTTCGTTGATCGTCACTCCTGCGGTCGTGTGCGGCACGAAGACGTGACAAGTCCCGTCCCGCACGGCTGACCGTTCGACCGCGTCGGCAACGCGCTCGGTGATGTCGACGAGCTCGGTGCGCCGCCGGCTGCGGACTTCGAAAGTTACCCAGCCCACCGCCTTCGTCAGCGCCGCGAGGGAATCTGATCCAGGACCGTGAGCGACTCCCTGATGAAAGCGGGGATGTCCGAAGGTTGGCGCGACGTCACCAGGTTGCGGTCGACCACAACTTCCTGGTCGACGACGTTGGCTCCGGCTTTCTCGAGGTCGCCCTGGACGGTCTTCCAGGCGGTCATCTTGTGGTTCTTGAATTCGTCGGCCGTGAGCAGCAGCTGGGGTCCGTGGCAGATCGCCAGGACGGGCTTGGCGGCGGTCATGAACGCCCTGACGAACCTCACGGCTTCGTCGTGGGCCCGCAACTTGTCCGGGCTGCCGCCGCCCGGGATGAGCAGCGCGTCGAAGGCCTCCGGCTTCACGTCCTGGAAGGACTTCTCGACGGTCGCCTTCACCGTGCCCTTGTCGCCCTCGATCTGGGCGCCGGCTTCCAGCCCGACGACGGTGACCTCGTGGCCGGCCCGCCGGAACGCGTCATAAGGCTGTTTGAACTCGGAATCCTCGAACTTCGGCCCCAGCACACAAGCGATCCTCATGCAGCACACCTCCTATGGAATTGGGCGCCGAAACCCAACATACGAGGCTCCCTGACGGGTTTGCCCGCCGCACACAGTGGGTAAATCGAAAGGTGCATGCAACCTCAGTCATCGGTATCACTGTGGCTGGACGCAGCCGACGACGACGACCGGGCCGCTTCGCGCGAAGCGAACCCCGATCTCGCGGACGTGCTCTCCGGCATCGAAGAGGAGCGGCCCCGGCCGGCTCCTGAACCGGGCCAGTCCGACCCCGACGACGCCCTCGGAGCCTATCTCCGCGAGATCGGTCGGGGAACCCTGCTCACCAAAGAGCAGGAGATCGAGCTCGCCAAGCAGATCGAGGCGGGGTCCGACGCGGCACGCCGCCACATGACCGAGGCGAACCTCCGCCTGGTCGTGTCCATCGCCAAGAAGTACCAGGGCCGGGGCATGCCCCTGCTCGACCTCATCCAGGAGGGCAACGTCGGCCTGATGCGGGCGGTCGCCAAGTTCGACCACCGGCGCGGCTTCAAGTTCTCCACTTACGCGACCTGGTGGATCCGCCAGGCGGTCCTGCGCGCCATCGGGGACCAGGCACGCACGATTCGCCTCCCGATCCATATCGGCGACCAGACCAACAAGCTGGTCCGCATCTCAGACCGACTCCGCGACGCCCTCGGACGTCAGCCCACTGACCAGGAGATCGCCGAGGAGCTAGGCCTGACGCCGATCGAGGTCGAGGGGTTGCGCCAGACGGCTCGCGACGCCGTCTCCCTCGAGACGCCGATCGGAGAGGACGGCGACACTGAGCTCGGTCACATCATTGAAGACGCGAACGCCGAATCGCCTGCCTCGGCAGCGATGGAAGCCGACCTGAAGGACCAGGTCGACGAGGTGCTGAGCACCCTGCAGCCGCGCGAGCGCCGCGTGATCCAGCTGAGGTTCGGCCTTGGCGACGGGCATCAGCGTGCGCTCGACGAGGTGGCGCGCCGGCTCGGCACGAGCCGCGAGACCGTTCGGCAGCTCGAGCGGCATGCGCTGGACAAGCTGCGCCGGACGGGCCGGGCGGAGAGCCTTCGCTCGTACGCCGCCAACTCCTGACCCTTGTCCTCCCCACCAGGGGGAGGTGGCCCGTAAGGCCGGGTCGCCGACAATGAACCGGTGATCGGGCTCGGCCCGTACCTCGCGTTTCTCGGTGTTTCCCTCCTCGTCATCTGCACGCCGGGACAGGACACGGCGCTGACGATCCGGAACACCCTGCTCGGCGACCGGCGAACAGGCGTCGCGACGGCCTTTGGCGTTTCCGCCGGCCAGGCGGTGTGGACGGTGGCCACCAGCGCCGGGCTGGCCGTGGTCCTGACAGCTTCAGAGCCTTTGTTCCTCGCCATCCGGCTGGCCGGCGCGGTGTACCTCGTCTATCTAGGCCTGCGCTCGGTGGCGCATGCGATCGGACGGCCCGCCTCGAGCGAGGCGATCGCGACGGGACCAGGCTCGCGCCTGTCAGCGCGCAGCGCACTGGCGCAGGGATTCGTGAGCAATCTCTCCAACGCGAAGATGGTGGCGTTCTTCATCAGCCTCCTGCCTCCCTTCGCGGGGCCGCACCCAAGCTTCCTCGTCCTTCTTGCGCTGGGGGTGAACTTCAGCCTGCTCACCCTTGCCTGGCTGATCGGCTATGCCTTCGCGGTGGAGCGGATGGGCCGCTGGCTGCGCCGAAGGTCGATTCGCCGCGCCCTGGATGGGATGCTCGGCGCGGTCCTGGTGGTCCTGGGGGTTCGCGTCGGGGCTGAAGCGCTGACCAGCTGATCGCGCGTCTACTTACTATGCTTAGCCCGCTGTTCGGCGGTCGATTTTTGAAGGAGTACCGCAATGCCAAGGGCAAAGCAGCTTTCGCTCTGGGTCCCGGACAAGGTGGGGATGCTCGGTGAGGTCGCAGGCGCGTTGGGGGAGAAGAAGGTGAACATCAGGGCCATCATGGCCGCGACCGAAGGTGGCCGCGGCGCGATCCGGATGGTGGTCGACAAGCCGGCCGCGGCCCGCAAGATCTTCACGTCGCGGGGCTGGCAGACGACGGAAGAAGAGGTCGTCGAGGTCACGCTTCCGGACTCGCCGGGATCCCTGGGAAAGTTGGCCTCGAAGCTGGGCAAGGCGGGCGTCAACATCGAGTACATCTACGCAGGGTCGGGAGGCGGCGCTCGCAAGCTCAACGCCTACCTCGGTGTGGCGGACATCAAGGCGGCGCTGAAAGCCGCCCGTTAGCTCTTCCCCGCTCGCGGGGAAGCCGGGGGATTGGGCCGGACCGCGTAGTCTCCCAGGCCACGTTCCAGCCGCGCGAAGGCGCGGCGAATCTGCGCCCTGGCGTCTTCGGCGAGCGCCGGGCCCTTGCGCCCCGCGCGCACCCGCCGGCGCACGTAGTCGACCATGGCGCGGTGCGCTCCCATCATTGCGGCCGCAGCGGCCATTGGCTCGACGTCACCGGGGTCGGACTTCGCATCCGCGGCCAACAGCTCGGCCAGGCGCTGGGTGTAGCGTTCGACGATCTCGCGCTCCCGCGCCACCAGGGAAGGGCTGGCGGACACCGTCTCGCCCGCTTTGGTGATGGCGGCAATCCGCTCCTTGCTGCCCAGGGCGTCCGTGCCTTCCAGCAGCCGGCGGCGGAAGGCCTTGATCGCGGACTCGCCACGCGGACGGGTGCGCACCGCCTCGAGGAGGTCCTCCTCGAAGAACTGCATCCCTCCGTAGAACAGGTCTTCTTTGGTCGGGAAGTAGTTGAACACCGTGACCTCGGAGACGTTGGCGGCGCGGGCAATCTCCGCCACGGTCACGTCCTCGAAACGCCGCCCGGCGAACAGTCGTCGGGCGCTGTCGAAGATGGCCTGCCTGGTCTGCTGTTTCTTGCGCGCCCTGAGCCCGATCTCTGCGACCACTCGTCCAGTCTAGTGGAATAAGCTTAGTCGCACTATTATTTAAGTCACTATAAGTTTGTGGTAGCCTAGCCACAAGGGCTGGATCTGGGAGGTGACTTCGATGGATCTCTATTCGATCGTTCTTTTCGTCCATATCGTGGGTGCACTTCTGCTCTTCGTGCTCCTCACGGTCGAAGGGGTCGGGCTTCGGGCCGGGTTCGCCCCAGCATCCCTGAACCGGGTGTTGGGGCCGATCTCGGCCCTGGCGATCCTGTTCCCAGGCCTGTACCTGATGAAAGCGCAGTGGGGTTGGACCGGATGGGTCGTCGTCGGAATCGTGACGTGGTTCCTTATCGCGGTCGCGGGGGCCGGCACGGGGATCGGCGTCATGCGCGGACGAGTCGGCAAACGGGCGGCGACCGTTTCCTGGTTGGTCAGGGTCGGGATGGCGTCGGGCGTCGTCTTCGACATGACGGTGAAGCCCAACCTGCTCGTCTCGGTGATCGCGGTTGCGGCAGGGATCGCACTCGGCGCCGCGGCAGCCCTGGCCGGCCGGCGTGAGGTGGTGACCACATGAGCGCAACACCCGCCGTCGACCGCGAGTTCCCAGAGGCGCCGCAGAAGGATCGGCGGCGCTGGGTCGCTCTCGCCTTCATCGCTGTGGCGCAGCTGATGATCGCGCTCGACGCCACCGTGGTCAGCATCGCGCTGCCCTCGGCCCAGGCGGCGCTCCATGCCTCGGATGCCGACCGACAGTGGGTCGTGACCGCATACACGCTGGCCTTTGGCGGACTGCTGCTGCTCGGCGGCCGCGTGGCCGACTATCTCGGGCGGAAGCGCGCGTTCCTCATCGGTCTGGCGGGATTCTCGATCGCCTCGATGCTCGGCGGCGCGGCTCCGGACTTCGCGGTCCTGGTCGCGGCCCGCGCCCTGCAAGGAGCATTCGCCGCGTTGCTGGCTCCCACGGCGCTCTCGCTCCTGGCCGTCACGTTCACCCAGCCTCGAGAGCGGGCAACCGCGTTCGCGGTCTACGGCTCGATCGCCGGCAGCGGCGCGGCGATCGGGATGCTGCTCGGCGGCGCGCTGACGCAGTACCTCTCCTGGCGCTGGTGCCTGTACGTGAACCTTCCGATCGCGCTCATCGCCGCGGTCGGCGGGTGGAGGGTACTGGCCCGGTCGGAGTCCCGCCCGCGACCGAGCTTCGACCTGCCCGGCGCACTCCTGGTGACGGGCGCGCTTGCCGCGCTCGTGTATGCCTGCACGAACGTCGTGACATCCGGCTGGTCATCGCCGAACGTCACCGGGTTCCTGGTTGCCAGCGCCGTGATGCTGGTCCTGTTCGTCCTTCGCGAATCGAGCACGTCAAACCCGCTGTTGCCCCTGAGGATCCTGGCCGACCGCAACCGCAGCGGTGCATACGTAACGGTCGGACTGGGACTGGCGGGCATGTTCGGAGCGTTCCTGTTCCTGACGTACTACCTGCAGGTCGTGCTTCGTTTCCCGCCCCTGCAAGCCGGGCTGGCCTTTCTGCCCATCACGCTCGCGTCACAGGCCGGCTCGTGGCTGATCGCGAGGCAGCTCATGCCAAGGGTGGCGCCGAGACTGTTGATGGTCCCGGCGGCCCTGGTCGCGATGGCGGGCATGGCACTGCTCACCCAGCTCCACGTCGACAGCGGCTATATGTCGTTGGTGCTGCCGGCGGAGATCCTGCTCGGGTTGGGCATCTCGAGCCTGATGGTGCCCGCCTTCAGCATTGCAACGCGCGGGGTCGATCCGCGCGAGGCCGGCGTGGCCTCGGCCACGGTGAACACCGCGCAGCAGGTGGGGGCCTCACTTGGCACGGCTTTGCTCAACACGGTCGCGACCAGCGCAACGGCAGGTTTCGCCGGCGTGCGAACCGTCGCCCTGGTGCACGGCTTTTCCGTTGCCACCGCCTGGGGAGCCGGGATCCTGCTGCTCGCGGCCATCACCGCGGGGATCCTGATCAACTCCCGCCCGTCGCGCCGCTGAAATTCTTGGCCGGAGCCCCTTGACAGGGTTTGGGTGGCGGTTGTATTCTACCGATTAGTTAATTAGCCAATGAGCGAAATACGATGGCATCCGACCAGCTGAGCATCACGTTCGCAGCCCTCGCCGATCCCACCCGGCGAGCGATCCTGGCCCGTCTTGCACAGGGAGAGGCCTCGGTCACGGAACTGGCCAAGCCGTTTGACCTGAGCCTCCCCGGCATCTCCAAACACCTGAAAGTGCTGCAAAGAGCCGGTCTGGTGACGCAAAGCCGCAACGCTCAGTGGCGGCCTTGCCGGCTCGAAGCCGGTCGGCTCCACGAAGCATCCGACTGGGTGGGGGAGTACAGGCGCTTCTGGGACGAAAGCTTCGAGCGCCTGGACGAAGTTCTGCAGGATCTAATACAAGAGGAGAAGAAGAGCAATGACGGAAAAGGGAGCCAGGACAATGCCCAAGACTGAGTACGTGATCGAGCCCGGCAAGCAGGAGATCGTTTCGACCACCATTCTCGACGCGCCGCGGGAGCTCGTGTTCAAGGCGTACACCGACCCGAAGCTGTTCGCGCAGTGGTGGGGCCCGCGCCGTTACGAGATCAAGATCGACAAGTTCGACTCCCGGCCGGGCGGCCAATGGCGCGTCGTCCATCGTGGCGCGGACGGTGCCGAGTACGGGTTCCGGGGCGTCAACCACGACGTTGTGGCCCCCGAGCGGATCTGCGCGACATTCGAGTTCGAGGGCGTGCCCGGGCACGTCGCGTTGCAGACGGCCACCTTCGAGGCCGTGGGCAACAAGACCAGGCTGGTCGCCCACCAGGTTTTCCAGTCCGTGATGGACCGCGACGGCATGGTCGCGTCCGGAATGGAGGAGGGCGCCAACGAATCTATCGAGCGGCTCGCCGAGCTGCTCGAGAAGATGAAGGCCCGGTGAACAAGGCCATCCGAAAACAGTGACCGATCAGACCGGCAAGCAAGCGGTCGACGCTTACATAGCGGCTGCGCCGAAAGAGGCGCAGCCGCTGCTGCGGCAGCTGCGCAAGACGATCAAAGCCGCGGCACCGGAGGCCGAGGAGAGGATGAGTTACGGAATGCCTCACTACGCATACAAGGGGCGGCTCGTTTACTTCGCGGTCTTCAAGAACCACATCGGGTTCTATCCCGCGGGCTACGCGAACAAATACCCTGAGGTGAGGCGCTACCTCGCCGGAGCCGGCACGCTTCGGTTCCCGCTCGGCGAGCCGCTTCCGGTCGCGCTGATCGAAAAGCTGGTCAAGACACGAGTCGGCGAGAACGAGGCGAAGGCCGGGTCAAAGGACCGATCCGTTCGCCGTTCTTCGATTGGTCGATCAGGACTTTGAGCCGCCGGTCTCGCGTTTCCTCGCGCTTGGCGCTCATCACCCAGTAGGTCGCTGTCCGCCGATACCACGGCGCCTGGGACTCGAAGAACTTCCACGCCGTCCTGTGCCGGCGAAACTCGGCTTCGCGCGCCTGGTCAAAACCGGCCGAGCGATTCTCGTAGGCGTAGATCCGAGACCTCGCTTCGTCGCGCGCGTCGAACGCGGCGTGGCCGCTGGGATGGACCAGCCCCAGCTTGTCCAGCTCGCCAAAGCGACGGATGTTGACTGCGCTCCACACGCTCCGCTTGCGACGAGGGGTGATGCGCTGAGCGGACCTGTCGTCGCTCAGTGAGTAACGCACGCTGTCGATCCACCCGAAGCAGAGCTCCTGGTCGACGACTTCGGGCCAGGTGACCGACGGGCGGCCCGACCGCTTCTTGTGATAGCCCAGCCAAAGCTCTTTCGCCGTGTCGTGGTTGGCTTCGAACCACGCGCGCAGCTCGGCCGGCGTGGCGAAGAACACAACGTTTTCGGGTCTCGGCATCGCCAATCAATGTATCGGTGCCGCATCCTTACCGGCGTGAGCCAGACACCGGGCATGCGGCGCCGCCTGGCCGATCTGTCCGGCACGAATCCGGACCGGCTCTCAGGCATCTCAGACGGCATCTTTTCGGTCGGCATGACGCTGCTGGTCCTCGGGCTGGTGGTGCCGGCCGTGAAAGACACGAGCACCACGGAAGGTCAGCTGTGGGAGGTGCTTCGGGGGCTCGCCCCGCATGTCCTCGTCTACACGATGAGCTTCATGACGCTTGGCATCTTCTGGTTGGGACAGGGGACTCAGTTGAGCCGGTTGGCGCGCAGCGATCGCAACTACATGTGGATCCACCTGGTGTTTCTGTTCTCCGTAACCCTGGTTCCCTTCTCGACCGCCTTGCTGGCCAATTACTTCTGGTTGAAGATCGCGCTGATCGAATACTGGCTGAACATCGTGCTGCTCGGCGCGTCGCTGTTGGCGGGTCTCGCATACGGACTCCGCGCCAACCTCTTTCAGGAAGAGGGGAGGCGCGAGATGGCGTTTCTGATGCGCGGGCGGATCTTGATCGCCCAGGCCCTCTATGCGGGCGCGACTGCGCTCTGCCTGATCTTCCCCACGTGGGTCAGCATCGCGCTCATCGTGCTGATCCAGCTCAACTACGTCCTGGCGCCCCGGATCCCCTTCATCCACCGCTTCTAGCTGAACTCCTCGGCCGCCTGAATAGAATGCCCGCTGTGACAACTGACGAGCTGCCGCGCGGTGCGCTGACCGGCAAGGTCGCGGTCATCGTCGGCGGCGCCAGCGGCATCGGGAGGATGGTCGCCCGAGCCCTGGCCAGGCAGGGAGCGCGCGTGGTCGTCGCCGATTTCGACGCTGCGCGCATGGAACGGACCGTGGAGGAACTCCTTCGCCTTGGGAGCGCGGATGCTGTGCTCGCTCTGCCGACAGACGTGCGGAACGAATCATCCGTCCGGGCGCTGGCCGGCGATGCGATCAAGGCGATGGGACAGGTCGACATCCTGGTCAACATGGCCGGGGTGGTCCTGCACGGCCCGCTCGACCACATCAAGCCCAGCGATTGGAAGTGGATGCTGGAGACGAACCTCCTCGGCACCGTGCGCACGACCATGGCAGTGCTGCCCCACATGCTCGAACGCCGCTCCGGTCACATCGTCAACGCGGTCCCGGTCGGCTCGCTGGTCACGACGAGCCCGCTCGAGGTCCCGTACGACAGCGGCTACGCGGCGGTGGCGACGTTCACTTATGGCCTGGCGATGCTCGCCGCGGGGAAAGGGGTCCATGTCTCGATGTACGTCACCGGATCGAAGGCGCCGCTCATCGGGCAGAACACCCGGACTCGAGGCGTGACCCGGCTCCTGCGGTCGAGCGACGGGCTCGACGAGGCGTCACCCGCGGATGAGCAGCTGGTGGACAGCCTGATCGAGGCGGTGCATCAGCCGAGGTTTCTCGTCTTCGCCGACCCGGCGGACGCGACCAGCGTTCCGGATCGCTGGGGCGAGCCGGAAAGGGTCGCGGCGCGGTGAACGTTCCCACCGACCTGCTGTCGAGCATCGGCATCTGCGTCGGTTTCGCCGCGCTGATCGCTGCGGTCACCTGGCGCTTCCACCAGCCGTTGATCATCGCCTACCTCGCCACGGGCGTGATCATCGGGCCAAACATCGGCCTGAGGTTCATCACGAACCAGGAGAGCATCTCGACCGTGGCCGAGATCGGTCTCATCCTGCTGCTCTTCGTGATCGGTCTCGAGATCGACCTGCGAAAGATGGCGTCGGGCGGCGCCGCGGTCCTGCTGACCGGCGCTCTTCAGGTCCCGATCTGTATCGCGCTGGGCCTCGGATTCTTCTATCTGTTCGGGGTGCAGAACGCCCCTCATAACTACGAGCTGCTCTACCTCGCGGCGTGCATGAGCCTCTCGAGCACGCTGGTCGTCGTCAAGATCCTGAATGACAAGTTCGAGCTCGACACGCTGCCCGGCCGGATCACCCTCGGGGTGCTGGTCATCCAGGACCTTTGGGCCGTCGGCATGTTGGCGGTCCAGCCCAACCTCCTCAACCCGAACCTCGTCCCCCTCCTCGGTTCGCTGTGGCGTGGCGCGCTGCTCGTGGTGGGTGGTTTCGCGGTGGCGAAATA
>VBHJ01000241.1 GCA_005887685.1 Chloroflexota bacterium
GCTGTTCGATTGGCACCCGCTCTGCGCCCGCGAAGCTCCGCTCCACGATATCCGCGTAAAGCACGCGGGAGCCGAAAGCCAGCAGGCGAGTGGCCAGCGCCGAGCCCACATTGCCCAGCCCCACGATGCCGACCGTCAGCGCGCCCAGCTCGCGTCCCAGCATCTCAGGTTTGGGCCAGCCGCCCTCCCGCAGCCGCCGATCGCCCCAGGAACCCCGGCGGATCAGATTCAGGATGGCCATGACCGTCCAGTCAGCCACGGCGTCGCGGTTGTAGCCGGCAGCGTTCGCGACCGCAATCCCAAACTCCGCCGCGGCGCCATGATCGATGACGTCATAGCCAACCGCCGGCATCTGGATCAGCAGGCAGCGGGTCATCCGCTCCAGGACCTCGCGCGGCAGGCGATGGGCATGTCGCTTGTCGGCGATGACGAGGTCGGCGACGGCGCACTCCTCGAGGACGCTCTCGGGAGCAGGCGGGGCGGGGACGGTCACCACGTCCACGGCATGACGGCCGGCGAAGAGGTCTTCGACCTGCTTTTTCGAATACGGAGACAGGCAGACGACGCGGGCGGGCACCGGCCGTCAGGCTATCACGCAGCGGGATAGCCTCGTGGCACGAGGCTCGAGGCAAGAAACTCTATGGAGGGGATGAGCATGGGGTCGATGACAAAGGTGGCCCTCGTCACCGGCGGCGGCACAGGAATTGGAAAGGCTGTGGCCCTTGCTCTGGCAGGCGAAGGGTATGCGGTCGTCGTGGCCGGCCGCCGGAAGGAGCCTCTGGAAGCGACGGCTGAGGATGGGTCAAAACTGGGCGCCAGAATGCTCGGCGTTCCCGCAGATGTCGGCGACCCAGGCTCCGTCAGGGCTCTCTTCGCCAAGACCGTCGAGGCGTTCGGGCGGTTGGATCTCCTCTTCAACAACGCAGGATCAGGAGCGCCGGCCGTGCCGCTTGAAGAGGTGACTTTCGAACAGTGGAAATCTGTCGTCGATGCGAATCTCACCGGTACCTTTCTCTGTACACAAGAGGCGATCAAGGTCATGAAGAACCAGCAGCCTCGGGGTGGACGAATCGTTAACAACGGTTCCATATCTGCCCACGCTCCGCGGCCGAACTCTGCTCCATACACCGCTACGAAGCACGCGATCACGGGCTTGACCAGGTCAACTTCACTGGATTGCCGCAAGTACGACATCGCGTGCGGCCAGATAGACATCGGCAACGCCGCCACCGAGATGACGCAGGGTATGGTGAACGGTGTACCGCAAGCGAACGGGGACATCGCGGTTGAGCCGCGAATCGAGCTCGAGTATGTGGCACGCGCGCTCGTGTACATGGCCAGCCTCCCCCTCGATGCCAACGTTCAATTCATGACCGTGATGGCGACGAAGATGCCGTTCATCGGTCGCGGATGACATCAACCGCCGAAGGCGACACGTTGAGCAAGGAGCTGCCAAACCATCCGCTGACCGGAGTCCGCGTGATCGAGGTTGGCATCTACATGGCCGGTCCTTTTTGCGCGATGCAGCTGGCCGACCTGGGCGCCGACGTGATCAAGGTCGAGAATCCCGATGGCGGCGACATCGCGCGCGATTCGGCGCCCTTCCTGGACGGCGAGTCATCGCCTTTCATCAGGCTCAATCGGAACAAGCGTTCACTCGCGATGAACCTCAAATCGCCCGAAGGTAAGGAGCTGTTCCGCGAGCTGGTCCGGGGCGCGGACGTTGTGGTCGAGAACCTGCGCCCCGGCACCATGGCCGACCTCGAGCTCGACTACCTGCGTCTCTCGGCACTCAATCCAGGCCTGGTCTATGTCGCCGCATCGGGCTGGGGCCAGACCGGTCCCTATTCTCAGCTGGCGGGGTTGGACATCATGGCCCAGGCGATGAGCGGGCTGATGTCGATCACCGGCGAGCCAAATGGAAATCCGGTCAAGATTGGCGTGCCAATCTGCGATCTGGTCTGTGCGCTGTACGGCACGATTGGCGCGCTCGCCGCGCTGCGTGTACGCGAGGAGGCCGGTCACGGCCAGTTTATCGATGTGTCGCTGTTCGAGGCTGGAGTATCTCTAGAGGTGTGGGAGGCGGGGCGCTACTTCGCGACCGGGGAGGTTCCTGGGCCGCTGGGTTCAGCCCACCAGACTTCGGCGCCGTATCAGGCGGTCCGCGCCGCCGACGGCTACTTCACCGTCGGCGCTACTACTCCACGCAACTGGCGTTCGTTCTGCGACGTGCTCGACCACCCGGAGTGGGCGAGCGAGGAGCGTTTCAAGGACAACCCCTCGCGGCACGCGGGCGCACTGGGTAGCGCAGCTGCAGAAGGCGGGCGTGCCCTGCGCCGAGATCCGGACCTACGATCAGGTCTTCAGCGACCCCCAGCTGCAGGCGCGCGACTTCTTCTGGAAAGGACGGCATTCGAAGCTGGGCGACGTCGAGCAGATCGGCTCCCCGATCCATTTCTCCGACACGCCGGTGCGGCAGGGCCGGGCCGGCCCCGGGCTGGGGGAGCACACTTCGGAGGTGCTGCGGGCGCTCGGGAGGACGGATGCCGAGATCTCGGCACTCAAGGCAAAAGGGGTCGTCGGCGGTACATGAGCGAGGACGCTTTGAAGCCGGCTGAACCTGAACTGCTCATGGAGCGCCGCGGGGACTCGGGCGAGATTGTCTGGCTGACGCTCAACCGCCCCCAGGCACGCAACGCGCTCACGTTCGCCATGTATGAGCGGATCGGGGAGGTCTGTCTCGAGGTCAACGCCGATCCATCGGTGCGGACTGTTGTGTTCACAGGCGCCGGTGGGCGCGCGTTCGCCGCGGGCACCGACATCTCGCAGTTCCGTGCCTTTGCCAAGGAGGAGGACGCGCTCGCCTATGAGGAGCGGATGGACCGTGTGCTGGGTGCGCTGGAAACCGTGCGCGTGCCCACGATCGCAGCCATCGCGGGGGCCTGCACCGGCGGTGGTGCCGGCATTGCGGCCGCCTGTGACCTTCGCATATGCACGCCGTCGCTGAAATTCGGTTTCCCGATCGCCCGGACTCTTGGGAACACGCTCTCGATGGCCAACTTCGCGCGCCTGACGATGTTGATCGGTGCCGGCCGCGTGAAGGATCTGATCTTCACGGCTCGGCTGGTGGGCGCTGACGAGGCGGCAGCGATCGGGCTGGTGAACGAGGTGGTCCCCTCCGAAGAGACGCTGGAGCCGCGGGTCATGCAGATCTGCGCCACGGTCTCGGCAAATGCCCCGCTCACAATGGAGACGGCCAAGGAGGCGCTTCGCCGCATCCGCCTGCAGATGACGCCGCCAGACGGCGGTTCGGACCTGCTGCTAAAGGCCTACATGAGCGAAGACTTCCGGGAGGGTATCGAAGCGTTCTTCGCCAAGCGCCCGGCACGCTGGAAGGGCCGCTAAAGCCTGGGCCTCCCGACATAGCGGAATCGAGCAATCGGGATTCTCCGGTCGACTCTCCCAGGTGGACCCTCGATTGGCCCGACAGCGACGACAGGTGGCATCGCTATCAATTCACCGGCGCCAAAACGCTGGCCACTCCTCGTCCAGCGTCTGGGACGGCCATGTCGGGCGCCGCTCCACGAGCATTGCCGTGAGGCCATGTACCTCATACTCGAGACGAACCTGGTTGGACATGGCAGGAGGGATGTGTTCGCCGCAGAACTTGGCCAACATGAACTCCGCCT
>VBHJ01000011.1 GCA_005887685.1 Chloroflexota bacterium
CTTGGCCAGGATGAGGTTGGGATGGACGATCGTGTCGAGATAACCGCTGATGCGGCGCAGCTCGGTTAGAAGCTGAGGGATCCAGGTGACGTCCATTGAATCAGTGCGACGGCACCGAGCTGGTAAGAATTGCGACGAGCGAGCTCGCGACCTCGACGCCGATCGTTCCGACGACGATGCGCTGGATCCACTGCTTGGCCGCTAGCGCCGACTTCGTCTCGACCGCGGTGATCTTCCAGATGAACGCGAAAATGAACGCCAGCGCGCCGATCGAACCGACGAGCGCCTGGCCGATGTGAATCCACGTGGTGATGAGGTCGGTGATGGGTGTGATGTCAGGGCCGCCGGCAAGAAAGAGCATTTGCGCCTCCAGGTCTTTTGGCGGCACGCTACCGGCGAGCCGAGCGCCGCGAAACCCTGGTTGTTAACGACCCTAGGCTCTGACCCCCTTGTTCCGGACCGCTCCTGCGACCTATCTCTGAGGACTTAGGGCGAGATGCAGCGACCCAACAAGACCATGTCCGCGGGGGTGTTCTTCATCAGGAGCTGAAGGCCGTGGCCGGGATCGAACGCGGCAAGGCCCCATCCATGGAGCCCCGCGGGAGGCTGCGGCCAGTCCAGCGGGTAAGAGGTGTTGAAGAGCACTGCCGGCCCATCCTGAAGCCATGACGTCGGGGGAGCCGCGTGCTGCAGCGCAGCCGGCACGTCGACCGGGGCCACTGAGCCATCCGGATGGACGACGACAACAGAGGACAATTCGTTGCCGCCGCCGCCGTTGTGGGACGAGATGACCAGAACGCCGGCTCCGGCGAAACCCACCACGAGGACCCCCGGCGAGAGATCCGCAGGCCTGTAGACATCGGTGACAACACCAGTCGAGAGATCCAGGCGTTTGACCGTCACGATGTTGTCAGGCGTGGTGGAGGTCCCCCACGCGGCCGTGTCATCAACAACCTCCCAATCACCCTTCGCCGACGAGAGCTGCGTCAGCTTTCCTGAAGCGTTGTCAACCTTCCAAAGCCCGGGCTGCGAAGACTGGCCGCTCGAGACGAGGTACACGGCCGACCGTGTATACCCGACGGCGCGAAAAAAGAGTTCCCCGGTCGGGGTGCGCTGCACGATATCCCCGGTGCGGGCATCGACAATCTCGATGCCCGGGACATTTTCCGCCACATAGGACATCCCGTCGGGCGAAATGAATTGAGGCTCCGTCGGGACCCACTTTCCAACCCCGGCATCCCATGCGAGCATCGTTGCGCCGGCCAAGTTGCTGGACGGGTCGGGCGAGTATGTTCCAGCGGGCACGTCCAACCAGCCGGCCCTAGGGTCGTCCTGGGTGCGGGTGTGGGGAACAATCACCGGAAGCCGGCACCTCCCGAACACACCGACCGCCAGCGTCGAGGTGGGCGATCCGGACGCAGAAACCCCCGCCGGCTGAGATGACTGCCCGCATCCAACAAGCAAAACGAGGGCCAGGCATGACGCCAATTTGCCAAACCTTTCCAGGACGCCGCCCCGGTCCATCAGTCGCACCATAAACAACTGGCGCCGGCAAACTGAAGTTACGCAACGTCGACGGTCGCACGCAGTCCGGTGCACTGCCGGTCAGCGGGACGCGACGCGGGCCTCCACTCCGTCGAGGAGGATCTCGAGGGCTGACGCGGGTTTGCCCGCCGGCTGTGCCGCGGCTGGTGCGGCGCCGGCCGGCTCGACTTTTGGCGTGTAGCTGTCGACCCTCAGGTCCACCACCCCGCTGCTGACTTCGAGGTCGAAGCGATCCGGCGCCTCCAACCCGCCCTCGCTCTGCCAGTGCACGTCGAAGATCGCGACCTTGGTCGAAAAATCGTCCAGCTTCAACTTGACGGCGCCGGTGTGCGCGAGGGCGATCACCGCCGTCCCGCGGGGCCGGTGCAGGGAGACGTTGACCACGCCGCTCGAGATGTGAATTGGCACGACACCGCGCGGGCGCGGCAGGAAGCACTCGAGGTTCGTTGCCCCGCTGTCGACATGGATCTCGCGCACGTCGAGGCCGCCGACGTCGAGCATGGTGTTCCAGGTCGGCGCCTGGACCTTGAATTTCCACGCCCGACGTGGATTTAGCTCGATCTCGCCGCGGCCGACGCCTCGGAGCCGCCGGACCACCACCTGCTCGCCCCGCACGACAGCCGGTGCCGCTCCGCTCTGGCCAGGAGGGACGCGAATCAGCGCCTGCATGTCCGGCGGCCCCGCCCGCAGGACCACGCCGCGCGACCCGCTGTCGATCGCGATCGACGCCACATCGCCGGTGCGATCGACAGCCGGCGTCTCGGCCGGCGCGCGCGACGCGATGACCTGCGTCATCACCATCATCGCCACACTGGCCGCCTCCGCCGCCTGCAAGCCGGCAGACTGCAGATCTCCCGTCAGGTCGCGGAAGGTGTCGCTGCGCGTAACGGATTCCGGGACCTCGAGCAGGACGCGGTCTGCATCCTTTTGAGCTGAGACGCGGCGGCGGAGCGCTTCCCCAAGGGCCAGCACGTCCTCCCGCCATCCCGCGCCTGGGCGGGTCCGTCTGACCCCGTCCAGGATCGATTCGGCCAGCAGCTCGAGCAGCTCGCGACGGTCGCGGACGTGCCAGTACAGCGAGGCGGCCTTGACCTCCAGCCGGTCGGCCAGCGCCCGCATCGACAACCCCTCCAGGCCCTCGTCGTTGATCAGCTCCAGCGCTGCTTCCACCAGTCGCTCGCGGGTGAGGCCCTTTTGCCTCTCTTCCTCAGGACTCACGGGCTTGATTCTCCTCTAGACCTTGTAGTGCCACTTGCATTCCTAACACTGTTAGGGGTATTGTAGCGCTCCAGAGCAACTAACAGCGTTAGCTAAGGAGGAGCGCGATGCAGGTGACAGAAACAGGACGGTGGCGGTTCAAGGGCCCCGAGATGGAAGGCCCGATCGCGAGGTGGTACGCACGTGTCCGGGGCTCGACGAGCCAGCTCGAGGCGTACCGAAAGCAGGCTTTCCAGCTCACCGCCGATCTGCCGGACGGCGCCACGGTGCTCGAGGTTGCGCCGGGCCCGGGATACCTGGCGATCGAGATGGCCCGCCCTGGACGGATTCACGTGACAGGTCTCGACGTCAGCCGCACGTTCGTCGAGATCGCCACCGAAAACGCACGCAACGCCAAGGTGTCCGTCGAGTTCCGCCAGGGCGATGTGGCCGAGATGCCGTTTGAAACCGATTCCTTCGACCTGGTCGTCTGCCAGGCGGCGTTCAAGAACTTCACGCTGCCGCGCAGCGCGCTGGCCGAGATGCACCGGGTCCTTCGCGCCGGCGGGACAGCGGTGATCCAGGACATGAGCAGGGACGCAACCCACGCCGACATCGAGCACGAGGTGAACGCAATGGACCTCGGACGACTCAGCACCTTCACCACGAAGGCGACGCTCGAGATGCTCAAGCGGCGCGCCTACGCGCCCGCCCAGTTCCAAGGCCTTGCCGCGACCAGCCCATTCAAGACGTGTCAGATCGGCACGGAAGGGATCGGCCTCGAGGTGCGCCTCAAGAAGGAGATCCAGAGGTGACCAACATTCGTGGCGGTTGAGGAGCGGGAACCGGCCGTGGCCTAACCTTTTCCTCGTGGCGCGAAAGCTCGCGGAGTACGAAGCCAAGAGAGATTTCAAGAAGACGCCGGAACCAGGCGCTCGGGTGCCGAAAAAGGCTCCCCGGGCGCCTCGGTTCGTCGTGCAGGAACACCATGCGCGAAGGCTCCACTGGGACTTCCGCCTGGAGAAGGATGGCGTCGGGGTTTCGTGGGCGGTCCCCAAAGGTATCCCGCCGGACCCAAAGAAAAATCACCTCGCCGTCCACGTGGAGGACCACCCGCTCGAATATTTCAAGTTCGCGGGCGAGATCCCCAAAGGCGAGTACGGCGGTGGGCAGGTTTTGATCTGGGACGAAGGGACGTACGAACCGGTCAAGTGGAGTGACCGCGAGGTGATGGTCGACCTGCACGGCAAGCGCCTGCAGGGACGCTACGTGCTCTTTCAGACCAGGGGAAAGGATTGGATGATCCACCGCATGGATCCGCCCCAGGATCCCGATCGCAAGCCGATGCCGCAAAAGATCGAGCCCATGCTGGCCAAGCTGGTCGACAAGCTCCCGACACCGGACGACGCGTGGGGATTCGAGTTCAAGTGGGACGGCATCCGCGCCGTCGCTTTCGTGGACGGCGGGATCGTGCGGCTGCAGAGCCGGACCGGCGAGAACATCACGCCGCGGTACCCGGAGATCCATCCGATCGGCAGAGCCCTCGGCTCGAACGAGGTGATCCTCGACGGCGAGATCGTGGCCCTCGATGAAAAAGGGCGGCCGAGCTTCGAGGAGATCCAGCAGCGCATGGGTCTCACGGCCGAGGCCGACATCCGCCGCAAGATGAGAGAGGTCCCGGTGACCTACATGCTGTTCGACGTGATGTGGCGGGACGGCCACTCCCTCATGGATCAGCCGTACGTCGAGCGCCGGCGAGCCCTCGCGCAGCTGAAGCTCAGCGGGGCATCGTGGCAGACGCCAACCTACGAGAAGGGCGGCGGCAGGACGATGAAAGACGCGAGCGCAAAGGCCGGTCTCGAAGGCGTCATGGCCAAAAAGCTCGATTCGAAGTACGAGCCCGGCCGGCGCACAGGCGTCTGGCAGAAGATCAAGAACCGCAACCGCCAGGAGCTCGTCATCGGAGGCTGGCTCGACGGCGAAGGCAAGCGCAGCGGCTATCCGGGCGCGCTGTTGGTCGGTTACTACGACACGGGGAAGTTCGTCTACGCCGGTAAGGTCGGCACTGGATTCACCGACGCGATCCTCGAAGAGCTCAATAAAAAGTTGAAGCCACTCGCGACAGACAAGAACCCCTACGACGCCGGATCACCGCCGCGAGGCGCGCACTTCGTCAAACCAAAGATCGTCGCGGAGTTCGAATTCGTCGAGTGGACGCGCCAAGGTCAGCTGCGGGCGCCCGCCTTCAAGGGCTTCCGCGTCGACAAGCCGGCCAAAGATGTGGTGCGCGAAGGTGGCTAAGGAAACCGCCGTTGAAGTTCAGATCGAGGGTAAGACCCTCAAGCTCACCAACCTCGAGAAGGTGCTTTACCCGGAAGTCGGATTTACGAAGGCGCAGGTCATCGATTACTACACGCGCATCGCCCCGGTGCTGCTCAAGCACACGCGCGACCACCCGCTTACCCTCAAGCGCTTCCCGAACGGAGTGGACGGCGAGTTCTTCTACGAGAAGAACTGCCCCAAGCACCGGCCGCCGTGGGTGCAGACGGCGACCGTGTGGAGCGGAGGCAACAACCGCGACATGTACTACTGCCTCGCACAGGACCTACCAACACTGGTCTGGCTCGCCCAAATCGCAACGCTCGAGTTCCACACCTCGCTCTCGTACGCCGACGACCTGCCGGAGCCGCGAACCCTCGTGTTCGACCTGGACCCCGGACCGCCGGCCACGATCGTCGAGTGCTGCCGCATGGGGCTCATGCTTCGAGACCTGTTCGCCGAGCACGGACTCGACTGCTGCGCCAAGACGTCGGGCTCGAAAGGCTTGCAGCTCTACGTGCCGCTCAACACAAAGGTCACGTACGTCGAGACCAAGGTCGTGTCGAAGGGGCTCGCGCAGTTTTTCGAGGAAAAGCATCCCGACCTCGCGGTGCACAAGCAGCTGAAGGAGCTGCGCACGGGAAGAGTGCTGATCGACTGGAGCCAGAACGACCAGTACAAGACGACGATCAACGTCTACTCGCTACGCGCGCGCGCCCGCCCCACGGTCTCTACGCCGGTCACGTGGGATGAGGTCGAAAAATGCCTCAAGGCGAAAGACCCAAGCCTCCTGGTCTTCGACTCCGACCAGGTGCTGAAACGCGTCGAGAAGCACGGCGACCTCTTCGAGCCGGTGATCAAGAAGAAGCAGAAGCTTCCGAAATCGCTGCTGCAGGCCACCGGCGGAGCACCGGCGATCGAAAAGATGGCCAACCGGCGTCGCAGCGGCGGAGGGCGACGCTACCCCAAACAATGAGGATCCGCCCGCGCGTCGTCATCGCGGGCGCCGGCTTCGGCGGTCTCACCTGCGCTCGGGCCCTGAAAGACGCGCCCGTCGACGTCCTCCTCGTCGACCGCAACAACTACCACCTCTTCACGCCGCTCCTGTACCAGGTTGCGTCCGCCCTGCTCGAACCCGGTGAGATCGCCCGCCCGGTCCGGCAGCTGATCCGCCCGCTGCCCAACGCGGATTTCCTCCAGGCCTCCATCAGCGGCGTCGATTTCAAGGGGCGACGATTGCTCACCGACAAGGACCCGATCGCCTACGACTACCTGGTACTGGCGACCGGGGCACAGAGCGATCACTTCGGCAATGCGTCGGTGGCCGAGCACGGATTGGGCCTCAAAGATCTCGACGAAGGCCTGGCATTGCGCAACCGCATCCTGTCCCGCTTCGAGGAATCGAGATGGTCGCGCGACCCAGACCGGCGACGGGCCCTGCTCAGCTTCGCGGTTGTCGGCGGAGGTCCGACCGGCGTCGAGATGGCAGGCGCCATCTCGGAGCTGATCCGGCTCGTCCTGCGCAAGGATTACCGCCAGCTGGACATAAACGAGGTTCGGGTGGTGCTTATAGAGGCAGCGCCCCATGTTCTTGGAGCTTTTGTCCCGTCGCTCCGCGAGGCCGCCCGGCGCTCGCTGGAGCGCAAGGGGATCGACGTCATGCTCGAAGCGAAGGTCGAGGCGGTGACGGACCGCTCCGTGCGCCTCGTGGACGGCCGAGAGATTGCGGCGTGCACCGTGATCTGGACCGCCGGGGTCAAAGGGTCGGACGTCGGCAAGGCGACCGGCGTTCAGCTCGTGAGGCAGTCGCGGATCAAGGTCGACGGCACGCTGCAGGTCCCAGGTCATCCCGTCGTGTTCGTCATCGGCGACCTCGCCGGCGCGTCCGACGGCAGCGCGATGTTGCCGATGCTCATCCCCGTGGCGATGCAGGCGGGCAAGCATGTAGCCGCCTCGATCTCCGACATGGTCGGGAACGGCGGTGCTCGCGCATTTCGCTACAAGGACCCGGGCATCATGGCGACCATCGGCAGAAACTCCGCGGTGGCGCAGCTCGGCTGGGTGCACCTTTCGGGCTTTCTCGGATGGCTGATGTGGCTCGGTGTCCACCTGGTCAACGTGATCAGCTTCCGCAGCCGCGTCGTGGTGCTGATCAACTGGGCCTGGGATTACATCTTTTACGACCGGCCGGTGCGGCTCATAGTCCGAGCTCGCCCGTGAAGCGGCTGATCGCGGCGATTTCGTTGGCCGCGATTTCGGCCGCATGCGGCGGGGGATCCACGCCGCCTGTCGATGCCGCCAAGGTGCTGCGCGACGGGGCCGCGGCCATGGCCCAACTGCAGACCGTCAACGCGACACTCAAGCTGACCAAGGGAACCGTCACCATCCAGGGCTTCGCGCTGGTGAGCGCGCGAACCTCGGTGCGATTGCCGGCAGACAGCGACACCACCTACACCGTGAAAGAGCAGGACATCCTCTTCAGCCTCGAGGTCGTGATCTCGGCGGGCCATGTTTACGTCCACCTCCCGCTGTCCACGTTTCGCGAGTTGACCGGCGCCGAGGCGGCTTCGTTTCCCGACATGGCCAGGCTGTTCGACCCCAAGACCGGACTGCCGGCGATCATTCCCGGCGGGGCGAGCCCGAAATTCGTCTCGACCGATCAGGTCGCGGGCGTGAGCGCGAACCAGATCTCCACCAGCTACACGCCCGAACAGGTTCGCAGCCTGCTGGCTGAGCTCAACTCGAGCGGACCGGTGAGCGCGCGAGTGTGGGTCGACACCGGCGACCACCTGATTCGGAAGGCGGTGCTCGACGGGGCGTTCGGCGACGGCGGAAAAGAGGCCGCAGTTCAGGTCGACATCTCGGGGTTCAACGCGACCGTCGTCATCGCCTCGCCAACGCCCTAGTTGAAGAGGATCGTCCTCGCGCTGGCAGGAGCCGGGCTGTTTCTGGCGGCCCTCGACGCGTACGTGGTCGTGACCCTGCTGCCGGCGATGATGGGCGACGTCGGCCTCACGATCGAGCGCCTCGAGCAGGGCACGCCGATCGTGACCGGCTTTCTCGCGGGCTACGTGGTCGCGATGCCGCTGCTCGGCGCGTATTCCGACGTGCGGGGCCGCGTGCCCGTCTATGTCGCGTGCATGGCGGCGTTTGCCGCGGGCTCCCTCATGACCGCGACCGCGGGACTCGTGGACTTCGCCGGACTGCCCTGGCTCGTGGCGGGCAGGTTCATCCAGGGTCTCGGAGGCGGCGGGCTGGTTCCGCTTTCCCTGGCCCTGGCCGCGGATCTCTATCGCGACCGCTCGCGGACCCTCGCCCTCGGCTCGGTGGCGGCGCTCCAGGAGGCGGGCAGCGTTTTCGGCCCGCTTTACGGGGCCACGCTCGCCGCGGCGGCCGCAGGCGCCGGGGGCTGGCGTTTCGTGTTCTGGCTCAACCTGCCGCTGGCGGCGATCTGCGCCGCAGGGCTTGTCATCACGGCGCGACGAACGGAGTTTCCGGCTGCCGCGGCCGGCTCCTCGATCGACTGGATCAGCGCGGCGCTGCTCGGCGCGGGCCTCGCCCTCCTGGTGCTCGCGCTCTACCCGGACGACCCCGAGCACCGCGCCACGAACGGTCTGTTCGTGCCCGCGGGGCTGGGGGCGATCGTCGTCCTGGGCGCCTATGGATGGCGCCACGTGACGCGGCTGGAGACTCTGATCCCCCGCGACCTCCTGCGCAGCCGGGCCTTTGTGGGCGCGGCTGCGGCCAACGTCTTGATCGGCGGTGCGTTGATAGCGACCCTGGTCGACGTCCCCCTTTTGGGGCGGCTCGTCTTCAACCTCAACCAGCTCGATTCAGGCTTGCTGCTGACGCAGTTCCTGCTCGGCGTGCCGATCGGCGCAGTCGCGGGCGGGTTCCTGGCGGGGCGCGCGGGCGACCGCGTCACGGCAGCGCTCGGCATTGCCGTGTCCGCTGCCGCATTCGTGCAGATCTCCGGCTGGCCCGCAGACGAGCTGTCGCTGCACGCCGGTCCGGTGCGTCAAGCGGACCTGGCCCTCGGAGCATGTGGGTTGGGCTTCGGCCTGGTCATCGCGCCGTTGACGGCCGCGGTTCTCGGACTGACTCGCGGCCAGAGCCACGGGCTCGCGACGAGCCTGGTCGTGCTGTCGCGCACGATGGGAATGCTGGTCGGGCTTTCCGCGCTGACGGCCTTCGGCCTTTACCGATTCCGCCAGATCCTCGGCACACCTGTGCTCAACGACCAAGACCTCACCGCGCGCGTCAAGCACCTCCAGGCGCTCGTCGCGGCTGCGTTTCTGCAGGAGTATCGGGAGATCTTCCTGATCGCGGCCGCAATGTGCGTGGTCGCGGCCGTGGTTATCGCTTTTTCGCTACCACCAGCACGTACGAGTGGTGATATCTGAAGGCGTCGTCCGGATCACCCAGGCTCGCCATCGCAGCCTCCACCTCGGCTTCGAGCTCGTTGCGGTAGCGCGGACCAAGCGAGCGGATCAACGTGTACGGCAGCGGTCCTACCCCGGCCATGAGCTCGGTCCAGTCGCGCGCGTCGCTGGCGCGTCCGCCGGTCACCATCTCGGTCAATTTCGTGACCTCGAAGCCCGCCGCGTTCAGGATTTGCGACAGGACGTCCGGCTCCCCAAACCTCGCGCGCTCCGAGCTGTAGCGCGGGAGGCTCAGGTAGTGCCGCTTGGCGAGCGGGGCCAGGCCCTGGAAGAACAGCTCCTGCGCGCGCGTGTTGAGGCTTCGCCGGTGACACGAAACCGCAAGGCGGCCACCTGTCTTGAGAACTCGGTTCGCCTCAGCAAGTGCCGTGGTCGGGTCAGCGAGATAGGCCAGCGTCTCACCCATCGTGACCATGTCGAACGTGGCTGGGCGGAACACCAGGTGCTCCGCGGCCATGCCGACGAACTGCACGTTCTTGACCTTCTTCGAGCGTGCGATCGACAGCATGTTGTCCGACAGGTCCACGCCGAAGACGAGGCCCGGGCTGACGCGCGGGGCCACCAGGTGAGCGACCAGGCCGGTGCCCGTGCCGACGTCCAGCACCTGTTCGTGCTTGGCGGGCGCGACCAGGTCGACCAACCGGGACGCCACCCTGCCGTGCTGCCCACCCGCCCAGGTGTCGTAGACAGGGGCGATGCGATCGAAAAAGTCGACCAGGTGGTCGACCACCTCGTCCGAAGAATCCGGGTCCATCACCGCCACGAGTCTTCCTTGACCTTCCTTGACGCTACGGGCACGACTGCTACGATGCTAGCTCCCTGAAATCCTGGTTCGGCCTCGCTTAGCAAAACGGCGCATCGCGCGCAAGTCTGCAAGCTTGCCGGAGTTGGATGGAAAGTATGGAAAACGTAGTGGAGGATTCCATGGCTCAAGGTGAAAAAACCGCGGTTCAGGCTTCCAGCACGCAGAACGGCGGGAACAACGTCGTAAGTCTTGGTCCCCGCGACGTGCTGCAGGGGCGCCTCGAGATCCAGGGCGATCTAAAGATCGCCGGCAACGTCGAGGGCGACCTCAAGGCGAGCGGAGACGTCACCATCGACTCCGGGGCCAACATCCAGGCCGCGATCGAGGGCGGAAACGTCAACGTGCGGGGCCAGGTCACCGGCAATGTCACGGCGAAGAAGCGCCTCACCCTCGGTGGGTCGGGCCGGCTGAACGGCGACGTGAGGGTGAGCCGGCTGACGGTCGAAGACGGCGCCACCCTTAACGGCAACGTCACGATGTCATCCGAGAAGGGTTAAGCCCGGACCTTCACCTCCAGCTTCCTCGGCACGCTGGATCGCCGGTAGGACAACCGTCTCGATATAGTGCTTCACCGCGTCCTCCGCGCTGTGGACGATTCGCCACTGGACCTGTTCGAGGTCGACCTGGTCGCGGTTGAGCTGGGCCAGGCGCTCACGCCAGAAGCCGGCGTCGATGTTGAGCCCGGGCAGCGGTCCGAGCTGTCGCTGAGGGCTCAGCAGCGGCAGGTCAGGCAGGGGAGTCGGCGCATCGCCTGCCGCGTCGGGCGACGTGACCACCGGGGCGGCCGCGACAGGGTGGCTTGCGGACACAACCACGTGCCACCCGACGACAACCAGCGCGCCGACAACGGCAATTTCGGCGGCCACCATCCAGGCGAGAGGGGTGCGTATCAGTTTGCGCATGACGCCAGGCTAGGAGCCGGCGCTGCGTGCCGGAACCCAGGCTGTTAAGGGCGCCCGATCGCGCGGAGCGCCGCCAGCCCGCGCTCGATCGTCTCCAGCCTCTTCGGAAAGCTGAACCTGATCTGGCCGCGGCCAAGCGCGGGATCGTGGTAGAAGCTGGAGGCCGGCACAGTCGCCACCGCCACCTCCTCGATCAAGCGGCGCGCAAACGCAACATCATCCTGGGCGCCGAATGAGCCGATACCGGCCATCACGTAGTAGGCGCCGTCCGGCGACGTGGCGTCGAAGCCGCATTCCTGCAGCCCGGTGACAATGGCGTCCCGCCGCTCCTGGTAGTCGCCGAGCAGCTCCACATAGAAGGACGGGGGGAGCTCGAGTGCCTGCGCGACGGCGATCTGAAGCGGGTGCGCCGCGCCCACGGTGAGAAAGTCGTGCACCTTGCGGATCCCCGCGGTCAGCGCCGGCGGAGCGATCAGCCAGCCGATGCGCCAGCCCGTGACCGAATAGGTCTTGCTCGCTCCGCTGATCGTGATCGTGCGGTCGGCCATGCCCGGCAGGGTGGCGATGCTGATGTGCTTGCCGCGATAGACGAGGTGTTCGTAGATCTCGTCGGTGATTGCGATCGCATCGTGCTCAATGCATAGCCGCGCGATGAGCTCGAGCTCAGCCCTCGAGTACACCTTGCCGGTGGGGTTGTGAGGTGTGTTGACGACGATGGCGCGCGTCCTTGAACTGAAGGCGGCGCTCAGCTCGTCGGCGTCGAAAGTCCAATCGGGCGGGCGCAGGGCGATGAATCGCGGAACGGCGCCGCTGATCACGCAGTCCGGCCCGTAGTTTTCATAGAACGGCTCGAAGACGATGACCTCGTCGCCCGGATCGACCGCCGCGAGCATCGCCGCGATCATGCCCTCCGTCGCGCCACAGGACACGGTCACCTCGGCGTCGGCATCGACGTGTCGACCCCACGCTGACGATTGTTTTCGGGCTACGGCGGCCCGAAGCTGCGGCGCTCCCCACGTGGTGGCGTACTGGTTGTAACCCTGGCGCAGCGCCTGGGCGGCGGCGTCCAGGATTCGCGAGTCGGGGTCGAAGTCCGGGAAACCCTGCGCGAAGTTGACCGCCTTCTCCGGACCGTTGACCGCAAGGTTGAGCCGGGTCATCTCGCGAATGACCGATTCGGTGAAGCTCTGCGCTTTCAGAGAGAGGCCGATCGCTTTGTTAGTGTCCGGGATCGGCACGCTCCAGGTGAAGGTCGGTGCTCGAGCACGAGAAGCATCGCACGGGGCGCTCGAGGCTGCGCTCCCACCAACCGCAAACGGCGCAGGTCCAGCGGGTCTTGGCGAAGAAGTCGAGCACGTCGGACCTGCTCAACAGCCCGACCATCTTGCCGCCCCTGATCACCGGAACGCGCCGGATCCGTTCCCCGATGAGCAGGCGCGCCGCCTCGTCGATGCCGGTCTCCTCGGTGACCGAGATGACACGTGGGCTCATGATGTCGCGCGCCACCTTTCCCTTCTTGGAGAAAACGTCCGTCTCTGAGACGATGCCGACGACGTGGCCCTCGTTGGCGACGACCGGAGCGCCGGTGATCCGCTTGGCGATCAGCGTGGATGCGATCTCGTCCACCGGCGTGTCCTCACGAAACGAGATGACGTTTCTCGTCATCACCTCTTTGACCGGGATCATCGCTGGGTCACGGCGTGCCGAGCAGTGTAGCCACGGTCTGGAGGTTGGCGTTGCCGCCGCTGAGGATCAGACCCGTGCGCCCGCCGGGCAGCTTGCCGGCCAGGTAGGCCGCGAGTGGAAGGGTGCCGGTCGGCTCGAGCGCGAGATGAAGGCGTGACCACGCGACCTGGACGGCGGCGCCGATCTCGCTTTCAGTCACGGTGACGATCTCGTCCACCAGCCGGTTAACGAACATGGCCTCGAAGTTACGCGCACCGATGGCGGTCGTGCGGACTCCGTCCGCGAGCGTTTTCGGTGACGCGGCAAGGGTCTGAATGCTGCCTGTCTTCCATGTGCGGAAAGCGTCGTCGGCGGCCTCGGGCTCGACGCCGATCACGCGCAGCGCCGGATGGTGGCTCTTGGCCGAGATCGCCGAGCCGGCGAGCAGGCCGCCACCCCCGACCGGGGCTACCACCACCTCGAGCTCCGATGCGTCCTCGAGCAGCTCGCGGACGGCAGTGCCCTGGCCGTGGATCACGTCCCAGTCGTCGAACGGATGCACCAACGTGAATCCACGCTCGGCCATCACCTCGCGGAGGCGCTGCTCGCGGTTCGCGAAGGTGATGCCCTCCTGGATGACCTCGGCGCCGAGGGCGCGGGTCGCCGCCACCTTGGCCGGGTTCGCGTCTTCCGGAATCAGGATCAAGGCCGGCAACCCGACGCTCCCCGCGGCAAGGGCGACCGCCTGGGCATGGTTGCCCGAGCTGACCGCGATCACGCCCGCGGGACGCTTCTTCGCCTCGACCAGCGAGAGCACCGCGTTGAAGGCTCCCCGCGGCTTGAATGAGCCCGTGACCTGGAAGCATTCCGGTTTCAGGCGCAGGTCGGCGTCGAGGTCGGTGGTGACCGCGAATGCGTTCCGCCGCCTGCCGAACCTGGTCCGCGTGCTCCTCTACATAGCTGCTCAAGCGGCGGCGGAATCGCGCTCGACAGCCGCCTGCGGTCGTGGCGCGCGGCGCATGTTCGTGAGGACGATGCCTGCCAGGATGACGATCATTCCGATCACGGTCGGCAGGCTCAAGCTCTCGTTCAGCAGCACGACGCCCCAGAAAACCGCGGTGATGGGGACGAGGAAGGTGACGCCGGTCGCCCGGACGGCGCCGAGCGAGTTCATCGTGTAGTAGTAGAGCAGGTACGCGATTCCACTGCCGCCGACACCGAGCGCGATGACTGCTCCCATCGAAAGCCAGTTGAGATGGACTTGCGGTATGGCGGGCGCGGCGATGGGAATCGCCAGCGCAGTCGTCACGACAAGCTGCCCAAAGCTCTGCTCGTACACGCTCATCCCGCGCAGCTTCGTGCGCTGAAACAGCGCGCTCACCGCATACGCCACGGCGGCTACGACTACCGCCAACGCACCAAAGAAGTTGCCGCTCACGCCATGCACCGAGATGTCAGGCAGCACGAGGATCACGACGCCCGTCAGGCCGATCAGGACGCCGATGTAATTGACGAAGCTGGGACGCTCCGCGGGGATGACCCAGTAGATGAGGATCGCGGCCCAAAGCGTCGTGGTCGAGTTCAGGATGCTCGCCAGGCCGCTGCTGACGTGCTGTTCCCCCCAGGCGATCAGGACCCAGGGAAGGAGCGCATTGGTGATTGCCATGATGATGAACGGGACAATTCGGGCTCTCCAGAAGCTACCGAACAGTGGACGGCCTGTGATTCGCATGATCACCGCGAGCGTCAGCGCACCTGAGGCAGACCTCACCAGAACGAGGACGGTCGGGCTCATGTCGCGGATGCCGAGCTTGATGAGAAGGAACGACGCTCCCCAGATCAGGCCTAGCGCGGCGAATGCCGCGTACGGCATGAGCCTTCGGTTCGAATCAGACATGCGTCGCCCAATCGTCGGTCGACAGGACGAGCGTGACGGGTCCGTCGTTCTGAATTCCGACCTGCATGACGGCTCCAAAGCTTCCGGTTTGGGTTTCTATTCCGCGTTCGCGAAACCGCTGCACGAACACCTGGTAGAGCTGCTCTGCGCGCTGCGGATCGCCTGCTTTGAGCAGGCTCGGCCGGCGGCCCTTGCTCATGTCGGCGAACAGCGTGAACTGCGAGACGATGAGCGCCGCGCCGCCGACGTCGACCAGGCTGAGGTTCATCCGCCCCGCCTCGTCGGCGAAAACGCGCAGGTCGATGATCTTGTCCGCGAGCCGCTGCACCGTGCTGTCCTCGTCATCAGACGCCGCACCCACCAACAACACGAGACCGTGGCCGATGGTTGCACGCCGTTGTTCGCCCGCCTCCCCCCAGCTCACGGAGCCGGAGGTCACGCGCTGCGCGACAACTCTCACCCGCGCCCTTTAATCGATTTTTGGCCCGATGTGCGGTTCGGCGTGCACCAGGGAGTCGATGTACCGGAAGCGGTCGTAGCGGTGCTGTAGAAGCTGGGTCGCTGTCTGCTCGAGGAGCGGCTGCAGGTGCCGGTAGAGCGCCTCGTCCAGCGACCGGGCCGCCGCATCGTAGTCGGCGCTGGCGCTGCCAGGTGGCTCGGGCACGACCTCTTCCACGACCCCCATCGCGAGAATCTCGCGTGAGGTCAGCTGAAGCTGCTCGGCCGCCTCTACCTTGCGCGAGTTGTCGCGCCACACGATCGAAGCCGCGGCTTCCGGCGAAGCCACCGAATAGATCGAGTTCTCGAGCATGATCACCCGGTCCGCCACGCCCATCCCGAGCGCGCCGCCGCTTCCGCCTTCGCCGATCACCGCGGCCACGATAGGCACGGGGATCCGGAACCAATCCATGATCGCGTGGGCGATCGCGGCGGCGATTCCCCTCTCTTCAGCGCCCGCGCCGGGGTACGCGCCCGGCGTGTCGATCAGCGAGACGATGGGGAAGCCGAACTTCGCGGCGTGATGGGCCAGGCGGAGGGCTTTGCGATAGCCCTCGGGGTGCATCATTCCCCAGTTCCGGGCCACACGCTCCTTGAGGCTGCGGCCCTTCTGGTGGCCCAAGAAGATCGTCGTGCGGCCATGCCACGTGCCGACGCCGCCTATCAGGGCAGGGTCGTCGGCCGACAGCCGGTCGCCATGCAGCTCGATGAAGTCAGGGGCGAGACGGCGGATGTAGTCGAGCGAGTAGGGTCGGTCCTGGTGCCGCGCCAGCTCGACGATTTCCCAGACGCTCATCGGGGCCCCCTCTCGGGGTCCCCGCGAAATCGAAGATTTCGTGGGGTGAGAATAATCGCCAGAGTTTTTGGGGTTTTCATCTGTACATCTCCAGCAGGTGCGCGAGCAGCGGCCGCAGCTCCGTGCGCGGCAGGACCATGTCGACCTGCCCGTGGGCGAGCTGAAACTCGGCGCTCTGGAAGCCGGGCGGAAGGTCGGCATAGGTCGCCTGCTTGATCACACGTGGCCCGGTGAAACCGATGGCCGCACCCGGCTCCGCGATGTTTATGTCGGCGACCAGCGCCAGCGACGCCGCGGTGCCGCCGAACGTCGGGTCGGTGAGGATTGAGAAATAAGGCACGCGTGCCGAATGCAGCCGGCCGACCGCCGCGTTGACCTTGGCGAGCTGCATCAGGGCGAGCACGCCCTCCTGCATGCGCGCGCCGCCGGAGGCGCTGACGAGGATGTAGGGAATCCCTGAAGCTGCCGCCTGCTCCATCCCTCGGGCGAGCCGCTCGCCCGCGACGATGGACAGCGTGCCTCCGACAAATCCGAAATCGAAGGTCGCGAGCCAGATCGGGCGGCCAGAGAGCGTGCACGTGCCCGTCCGCACGGCTTCGTTGAGTCCGTCCTCGAGCAGGCGCTCGACCGTCTCCTGGTATGGCTTCGGCACCGTCCAGTCGAGCAGGTCGTGGGAGCGGACGTCGCTCCAGCGCTCCTGCCACGAACCGTTGTCGGCAATCAGCGAGATCCAGACGTCGGCGCCGAGGCGGAAGTGATGCCCGCATTCGGTGCACACGTAGTTGTGCGTGCGGAGGTTGTCCATGACGAGCGCGATGCCGCAGCCGGGGCAGTTGGTCGGCAGCAGGATCTCCGGCAGCGGGCCGCCCTGGATTGCAACTTCGTCGTGGTGCGTTTCCGCGATCACAGGCTGAGTCCCCCATCGACCGCGATGACCTGGCCGGTGATGAAACCTGCACGCTCCGAACACAGGAAAGCGACCGCGGCCGCGACCTCTTCTGCGGTGCCTTCGCGCTTGATCGGCGTGACCTCCACCAGCTTGCCCACCATCTCATCGGTCAGCGAACCACTCGTGAGCTCGGTACGCACGTAGCCAGGCGCGACCGCGTTGCATGTGATGTTGCGCGAGCCGTACTCGCGCGCGACCGACTTCGTGAAACCCACCAGGCCGGCCTTGGCGGCCGCGTAGTTCGATTGCCCCGCGTTGCCCGTCAGTCCCACGATCGAGGAGATGTTCACGATGCGCCCCCAGCGCGCGCGCATCATGCCTGACATGATCGCAGCCTTCGTAGTGGCGAAGGCCGAGAGCAGGTCGGTTCGGATGAGGTCTTCCCAGTCAGGTGGCGACATCTGGATGAGGAGCTTGTCGCGAACCGCACCGGCATTGTTGACCAGCACGTCGACCCTGCCGATCGCCTTCACCATCGACTCGACCTGCGCAGGGTCGCTGACGTCGGCCTGGTGGGCGCTCGCGCTGGGCAGCGACGCCGCTGTCTCCTCCGCCGCAGCCTTGTCCGAGCGGTAGTTCACGACCACCCGCGCACCCATCGCGGCGAGCGCCTGGCTGATCGCGCGACCGATGCCCTTACCGCCGCCCGTGACCAGCGCGGTTTTGCCGTCCAGGTCGCCCACCTATGCGGTCGTCGGTCCCGCGAAGTCTACGAACAGCTCTTCAGCGTTCCAGGTGTCGACGCCGGGGATGTGCTTGGCGGCGAGGCTCGCGAGCACGCGTCCCGGACCAAGCTCGACAACGGTGCGCACTTTCATCGCGCGCATGGAGACCATCGTCTTCGCCCAGTCCACCTGGCGGAGCATCTGGAGCCGCAGCTCTTCCTGCAGCGCGGCCACCGTCCGCAGCGCTTCACCCGACGCGTTGGCGAGGATCGGGATCGAAGGCGCCTTCAGGGGCAGCAGGTCGACCGCCTTGCGAAAGGCCGCAGCGGCGGCCTCCATCAGTGGAGTGTGCGCGGCAAGCGGGATGGTGAGGATCAGAGCACGACGCGCGCCGGCCGCGATGGCCAGCCTTTCCGCTTCCTGCACGGCGGCCATCTCGCCCGAAAGGACGAACTGAACATCGGCGTTGCGGTTGGCGATCCAGAGGTTGCCATCCTGCGACGCCTCCTGACGGATCCGCTCGACGGCGGCCTCGTTCAGACCGACGATCGCGATCATGCCCACGTGCTCGCCCGCCGCCAACGCCATGATGCGGCCTCGTTCCTTGACCAGCAGCAGTGCGGTCTCCCACGAGATCGAGCTTGCGGCCGCGAGCGACGCGATCTCGCCGAGGCTGTGCCCGGCCGTCACGCTGACGTTCTCCAGCCCGTAGCTCTCACGCCAGACTTCGTAGGCGGCCCAGCAAACGGTCATCACGCAGGGCTGAATGACGTCGGTCCTGTTGAGCTCCTCCACCGGGCCCTCGAAGCACAGCTTGCGAATGGGCATCTCGAGCACCTCTTCGGCGCGCTCGAACACTCGCCGCGCCGCGGGGTAGCGGTCGTAGAGGTTCTTGCCCATGCCCGGCTTCTGGACGCCCTGGCCCGGGAATAGAAGCGCGATCGGTCCGGACAGACTGATCACAGAATTAGTCCCAGGTCATCAGTCAGGCCCACTTCATCAGGGTTGCGCCCCAGGTGAGGCCTGACCCAAAACCCGCCAGCAGCACATGGTCGCCGCTCTTGACGCGGCCCTTGCGCACAGCTTCCTCGAGGGCCAGCGGGATTGAAGCGCTCGAGGTGTTGCCGTACTCGTCGATGTTGACCGCCACGCGCTCCATCGACAGCCCGATGCGCCTCGCCGCGGCGTCGATGATCCGGAAGTTGGCCTGGTGCGGCACCCACAGATCGATGTCGTCCAGAGCGACGCCCGCGGTCTGGCAGACCTCGGTTGCCTGCCGGATGAAGATGTCGACGGCAAACTTGAAAACGTCGGGGCCGACCATGTCGATGAAGGGCTGTGCGTCCTTGGCGGCGTAAGCCCCCTTCTCGATGTTCCCGCAGGTCACCTGAGCGTATCCGCGGCCGTCCGAACCAAGGCACCAGCTGAGGAAACCGGCGCCCTTGGGCGCGGCTCGCACGACTGCCGCGCCGGCTCCGTCTCCGAAGATCACAGCCGTGCCGCGGTCGGAGTAATCGAGCATGCGAGATAGAACCTCGGCGCCGACTACGAGCACGGTGTCGGCGCGCTCTGTGGCGATGAACGAATCGGCAATGGAGAGCGCGTAGACGAAGCTTGTGCAGGCGGCGAGCGTGTCCCATGCCACTGCGCCCGGCGCGTCGAGCTCGTTCTGGACGCGGCACGCGACGGATGGGAACGGTCCATCTGGCGACGAGGTGCCGACCAGGATCATGTCCAGGTCTTTCGCCGCAATCCCAGCCGCTTTGAGAGCTGAACGGGCAGCTCCGGTAGCGAGCTCGAAAGTTGTCGTGCCCGGCTCGGCGATGTGGCGGCGGCGGATGCCCGTCCGCTCGGTGATCCACTTGTCGGACGTGTCCATCATCTTCTCGAGATCGAGGTTGGTGATCACCTTTTCGGGGGCGTGCACACCGACGCCCGCGATAGCGCTGGGCCTTCCCTTGGCCTTGAAGGACCGAAGCGGAACCGCATCGGAACGCGTCCGGTAGCTGGTGGTGATGGCCATCGGCTCTAGGCCTCCAGCCGCTCGGCGGTCTTTTGCTCCAGGAACTTCCACAGGTCTCCGATCACCTTCATGTTCTCGAGCTCCGAGTCCGGCAGCTCGACGTCGTACTTGTCCTCGATGGCCGCGATCAGCTCGACGAGGTCGAGCGAGTCGGCCGCCAGGTCGCGCTGAAAACTCTTGTCCATCTGGACCTGGTCCGGGTCAATTCCCAGGATCTCCGCCGCGAGCTCCTGCAGTTCCTTGAAGTTCAGCTGGCTTGCCATCTGGCTTCCTTCCTCCTTCTAGTTGTTCGCGCCCGAGGGGGCTTTCTTGATGACGACAGTCGCGTTGTGGCCGCCAAACCCAAAGGAGTTCGAGATGGCGACGTTGATATCGGCCTTGCGCGCCTTGTTGGGCACGTAGTCCAGGTCGCATTCCGGGTCGGGGTCGTCGAGGTTGATGGTCGGCGGCAGCAGGCCACGCTCCAGGGCGAGAACGCAAGCAGCCGCCTCAATCGCACCCGCGGCGCCGAGGAGGTGCCCGTGTGTCGACTTGGTCGAGGAAACAGCGAGCTCGCGAGCGTGTTCGCCGAACACCGACTTGATCGCCTTCGTCTCGGCGACGTCGCCCAGCTTGGTGGACGTGCCGTGCGCGTTGACGTAGCCGACCTCTTTCGGATCGACGCCGCTGTTCTCCAGCGCACGACGCATGGCACGCATCGCGCCCTTGCCCTCAGGTTGGGGAGCGGTGAAGTGATACATGTCGGCGCTGGCGCCGTAGCCGGCGATCTCCGCGAGGATTCGCGCCCCGCGCTGCTTGGCGTGGTCCATGTCCTCGAGCACGAACATCACCGACCCCTCGCCCATGACAAAACCATCGCGGCCGAGGTCGAACGGACGGCACGCCTTCTCGGGCTCGTCGTTGCGCTCGCTGGTCGCCTTGATCTGGCAGAAGGCGCCCATCGTGAGCGGAGTGATCGTGGCTTCCGATCCGCCGGCGATCATTGCGACAGCGTCGCCGCGCTTGATGATCTCGGAAGCCTCGCCGATTCCGTGCGTGCTCGACGCGCAGGCGCTGACGATGGCGTAGTTGGGACCACCCGCCTTGGTGTGGATGGCCACGATGCCCGCCGCCATGTCGGCGATCATCATCGGCACGGTGAACGGGCTGATGCGCTTCGGCCCGCGCTCGATCAAGTTGGTGTGGCTCTTCTCGATCTCCTCCATGCCGCCGATGCCGGAGCTGACGATCACACCGACGTCATCCGGGTCCATCTGTGAGGGGTCGAGGTTGGCATGGGCCAGCGCCTGCTTCGACGCGGCGAGGGCGAACTGGCAGTAGCGTCCGATGTGGCGGGCGGTCTTGCGGTCCATGTATTCCTCGGCGTTGAAACCCTTGACCTCAGCAGCGATCTTGGTGTCGAAGAGGGCGGTGTCGAAGCGCGTGATCAGGCCGACGCCCGAAACACCTTCGATCATGTTCGACCAGACGGTTTCGAGGTCGTTGCCGATCGGGGTGATGAAGCCCATGCCCGTGACGGCCACACGACGCCCGTTGTGATTGGATGTCATGTTTTCCAGCATACGGACGCCAGGGCCAAACGACAGCCTTGCCGAGTAGCAAAAGCCGGGTGATTCTTTGGACTTTTGGTCCAAAGACGGCTCAGAGGAGCTTCTGGAGGTCCAGCGCCAGCTGCAGGTTGAGGCGGGTCGACGGCAGCTCCAGGTCGCCGCCGAGCAACTCTCGCAGCTTATCAAGGCGATACAGGACCGTGTGACGGTGCAGCTTCAGCGACGCGGCCGCGTCCTTGACCGACCCGCGAGCCAGATAGGCCTCCAGCGTCTCGAGTAGCTGCGCGCGGTTGCGCACCTTCGGATCCAGCAGGCGGCCGAGCGTGTGATTGACGAAGCGCTCCGCGAGCACCGGGTTCTGGGCGAGCACCAGGTGAGGGATGACCTCATCGTGGCCGTGCACGACCGAATCCGGCCGCAATTTGCGACCCGCCTCGAACGCCTGCTGCGCTTCGAGATACGAGCGGGAGATGCCGTGCAGTCCGGGGTGGTAGCCCCCGATCCCGGCGCGGAGTCGCGCGCCGAGGTGGCCCGCCCTCTGCGTTACCTGCTCCTGCAGCCGGCTGACGAACTGACGGGCCGAGTCCGCGTCGGCGGGCGTTTCGATGGGCCACAGCACGACCAGCGTGCTGGGGTCGGTGGCGAGGAGCAAAGTGCCGCGGCGGACCTCGAGGGAATCGACCACCTCGGCGAGAGCCTGTCCACCACGCTCACCATCGCGGTTGCCCATGACCAGCTTGCAGACGACCGCGACGTATCCCGTCGCAATCAGCGGGATGTTGATCGCCAGGGCCTGGCGCTGCAACTCCAGCTCCGAATCGAAGTTGTCGCTGATCAAGGAGTGGAAGAGACGCGCGTGGGCGCGCGTGCCCCGCTGCATGTGCTGCTCGCGCGCGTGGAGATAGGTCTTGGTCACCTCCGCCGCGACCTGGTCGAGAGCGGCGAAGACGTAGTTGGCGATGAGCATGATCCCCTCAGGGGTCGCCTCGGGATGGCCGCGCCACGCGCGAAGGATCTCGTCCCAAGCGACGCGGGCCGCGATCCGATAGGCCGAAAGGATCGGTTCGACGGACTGGCTGCTGCGAGCCTGCAGAATCCCCAGCTGCGCAACCCTACGCAGCTCCTCCTGCGTCGCGGGCCTCGCCTCCCGGGCTGTCGCCAGGAAAAGGTCGAGGCCGGCGGCGCAGGCTCGGACGATGGCGTCGCGCTGGGGGGGAACGCCCGTCGATGCGTCCCAGCGAACCAGGGTGACGACGGCGCGGGCCATGTGCCGGGCCATGCCGGCATGCCGGCGCGCGAGCTGGTCGATCAAGCCCTGCGGCAGCCTGGGCGCGACCCTGACCGATTTGGACCTGGAGGCCACCTTCGCCATACGGCGACTATACGTCCGGCCTCCATTTGTTGGACACCGCGTCGAGTGGGCTGTTAAGAAGCTATTGGCGCCTGTCCGGCCGAGCCGTATTCTGGCGCCCGCCGCACCGGAGCCCCCCGGGAGGGTGGTCGGGGCGGCGGGTAGTCGAGGGGCTAGCTCTGGCTCTTCACGAAGTCCAGCATTCGCCGCCAGGCATCGTCACACGCGTCCTTCCATTGTTTGTAGCTCCGGTCGAAGAAGCTGTGCGGCGCACCCTCATACACGTGCGACTCGACCCGCACGCCGGCCGACTTGAGCTTGTCCACGAACTCGAGCGACTGGGGCAGCGGGGTTGCCGCATCGTCACCGGCGATCAGCACCAGCAACGGAGCCTTCATTCGCGATAGGAACGGCTCGGCGCGCTGCGGCCTCCCGTAAAAGCCGATGCATCCATCCAATCCCGGATTGAGCGCCGACTGGTTCCACGAATTCGACCCGCCGAAGCAAAACCCGACGGTGAAGACGGATTTCACCGCTCCTCCATCCTTTGACCTCAGGTGCTCCATCGCGGCGGCCGTGTCGGCCGCGATGGTCTCGGCGGTCGTCTGCTGGACGTGGGGCATGTAGTCGAAGCTCTCGCTGCGGTCCCCCATGCCCGCGGTCCGCGCGAAATAATCGATCGCAACCGAGTCGATCCCGGCCTCCGCGAACCGCTGAGCCAGCTCCTTGTAGAACTGGTGCAGGCCCCGAACGTCAGGCAGGACGACCATGCCCGCGCCGGTTGGTTTTGCCGCACGCGCGAAGTAAGCGGCGTTCCTGACCCCATCGGACGAAGTGAGGATGATGTCTCCCTGGTCTGACGCTGCTCCGCTGATAGGCGGCAGTGGCGGCCTTGCATCGTCTCCATAGCACATGCCCCGATTCTCGCTTAGTCTGAAGCGCGATGGAAATAGAGAGCACGGCGTTCACCATCGCGGACCTCAACGCCTTCCTCGATGAGATGCAAGACCACGACCGCCACCTCCTGGCGGACCGTCTCGAGAGTGCTTCTCGCCGGCTCGGCGAAATCGGGGCGCGCGTGAATGCAGGGCGTGGAGACGGCAAGGAGTGGAGCGACCATGAGCTGCTCGCCCACATCGCGACGCTTTCGAAGTACTACGGCGTCCTCGTCCACCGGGTCGCCGGCGGCCAGATCACCGAGCTCAACCTGCTGGACAGCGTCCACGCGCGCGACGCCGCGATCGACCAGGCAGCGGAGCTGCCGCCATCGGACCTGGTGCGAATGGCCCTTACCGACCACGAGCGGACGATCAAGACCTTGCGCGCCGCCGACCCGACCGCCCTGCGAAGGCCGATCCGGATCGACGGTGAAACCACGATGACGGCGGAAGAGCTCGCCCGCCTCCCGTTGATCAATCACCTCGAGATGCACATCGAGCAGCTGGAGCGCTCGCTGCAGACCTAGTCGCTCACCTGCGGGTAGGCGAGCTTGCGCAGCTCGCGACGGATGCCATCGGCGGCCTGGTCCATCATCTCGGGATCGGGGTCGGGGTCCTGGTTGCCGAAATCCAGGTCGTGCAGCCCGCGAATCGGTACGACATGGAAGTGGCAGTGGGGCACCTCGAGGCCGGCGAGCATCACACCGATCCGCTCCGGTTTGAATGCGGGCATCTGCGCTCTTCCGATGGCCTGCGCCGTTTCGGCGAGGTGGCACAGCAACGTCGGGTCGAGGTCGAGCCAGTGATCGATCTCGTCGCGCGGCACGACCAGCGAGTGGCCGGGACGCAGCGGGCGGTTGGAGAGAAAGACCACGCACCGGTCGTCCTTCCAGACGAACCGCGCGGGCACCCTGCCTTCGATTATCTGCGTGAAGATCGTCGCCATCAGGTTCGCGGCTCCCACTGAAAAAATCGAACGCCAAGAATGAGGCCGGCCACGCCCCACGCACCGAGCACGAGAAGATCATTCGTGTGCAGACCGGAACCACTCAGCTGAAAGAACGAACCGATCAGCGCATCGGCGAAGTGACGCACCGGAAAGATCTTGCCCAGGATATCAATCCAGCCCGACGGGTTCTGGAGCGGGATGAATACGTTCGAGATAAACAGCAATGGCAGGATGGTCGCGTTGACGACTGCGGGCGACGCGTCCGCGTTCGGAATCACCGCGGTGACCGCGACACCGAGCGCGCTGAACACCGCGGCGCCGACCACCACTGTGAGCGCAAACGCCGGCAGCGTGGTGGTGGGAAGCGTCGCCCCATAAAACAGAGCGCCGAAGACCGCGCAAATTACGACGAGCAAGATCGCGATCGAGACGGCGTGCACGATGCGCGCCAACATGTAGCTCCATACGGGCAAGGGCGATCCGTGGATCCGTTTCAACGCGCCGGAATCACGCGAGAAGCTGAGCGAGATCGCGATGTTCGTGTAGCAAGCGGTGATCACCGAGAAGGCCGCAATTGAGGGCACGTAGAACGTGGCCACCCTGACCGCCTTGCCGGGCGCGATGAGGACGTGACCATTGCCGAAGATGACCGTAAAGATGACCAGGAACATCAACGGAAAAATGAGCGTGAAGAACAGCGACGCCGGATTGCGCACGAATGCGTTGTTGATGTACCAGACCTGCCTCAGCGCAAGCTTGAGGTCCCTCATACGGGCGCGCCTTCAGCTTCTTTGGTGATTTCCAGGTAGACGTCCTCCAGCGACGGCCGGGTCGCCTGCAGGCCTTCCAATGAAATCCCGGTCTGCACCGCCCACGAAGTCAGCTCATACAGCGTGCGCGTCGGATCGTTGGTCTCGAGCTCGACGCCGTTTCCCTCCAGACGAGCCGAGCCCCGAATCGCTTCTGGCAAGGTCACCGACGCAGGCATCCGAAAACGAACCACGGTACTCGCATGCTGCCGACCGGCAAGCGTGTCGGGTGTTCCCTGGGCGACGATCTTGCCGGTCGCAATCACCACCACGCGGTCAGCCAGGAACTGCACCTCATCCATCGAGTGCGACGTGAGAAAGATCGTCTTGCCGAGATTCTTCAAGCCCATGATTACCTCCCAGGCGGCGCGTCTCGCACCTGGGTCGAATCCAGTGGTCGGCTCATCCAGGAACAACACCTGCGGATCGCCCGCCAGGGCGATGGCTACGTCGAGCCGCCTTCGCTGGCCACCGGACAGCTTTGTCACCCTCGAGTCCCGCTTGTCGGCCAGTCCGACCAGGTCGAGCACCTCGGCGCGCGTCCGGGGTTTGGGGTAGTAGCCGCGAAACATGTCGACCGTCTCCGCAACTGTCAGGTAGGGGTCAACTCCAGTCGTCTGAAGCACTATCCCCATCTGCTCTTTGAGCCTCCGGTCGCCCGTGGCAGGATCAAATCCAAAGACCGAAACGCGACCCCCGTCCCGCCGGCGAAAGCCCTCCAGGATTTCAACGGTCGTCGTCTTGCCCGCTCCGTTCGGGCCAAGCATGGCGAAGACCTCTGCCTCCGCCACCGTGAAGCTGATGCCTCGAACGGCCTGGAGCGAGCCGTAAGACTTGCGAAGGTCCTCGACCTCGACCACGTCACGGGCCACTTCGCCCCCGATGCTAGCCGAAGACTGGACTTACCTCGAACCGGCCCAGAACAGCTCGGGCAAGTCGGACCCGAAGGAGTCCTTGTAGCGCGCGTAAAAGTCGGCCTGGGTGTAGTGGTGCTCGATCGTGCCGACGTGCTCCACGGCATAGGTCGCGGCAAGAGAAGCGACGCGGCCCGCATGGTCGAGGTCAAGCCCCCTCAGCAAGCCTGCGACGAGGCCCGCCCGGTAAGCGTCGCCCGCCCCGGTCGGATCGATCTCCCGCCGGGCGGGAGCGGCCGGTATCTCCACCGAGGTCTCCCGCGTGGTGATTCGCGAACCATGGCGGCCTAGCGTGGTGACCACGACCTGCGCCAGCTCGAGCAGCCGGTTCATGTCGCGCTTCGTGCGCTCCTGGATCAGCTCCAGCTCGTAGTCGTTTCCGATCACGATCCACGCTCCGTCGGTCCCGTCGGTCACGTCCGCGCCGTCCATCATCGGCAGCTGGTGCGCGGGGTCGAACACGAAGGGCACCTTTCTGTCTCGACATTCCCGGACAAGCCTTTTCATAGCGGCCGGATCGTTCGGTCCGACGATCACGGCGTCCGCGTTCGGAGGCCCATCGTCGAGCCCGAGCATCGCCGCCTTCCACATCGCCCCGCCGTAGTAGCCGGTCAGCTGGTTGTCGTCCATGTCGGTGGTCGTGAAGCCCGTCGCGCTGATCTCACCCTCGAGCAGTCGCAGGCCGCGGCAGTCGACACCGTGGGCAACGAGCCAATCCCGATACTCGGTGGCGTCGCTGCCGGCTGTCGCCACGACTGCGGCCGGGTAGCCGAGCAGCGCGAGGTTGTAGGCGTAGTTGCCCGCTACACCGCCCTTGCGCTTCTGGAGATCGTCGACCAGGAAGCTCAGATTGAGGATGTGCGTCTTGTCGAGGAGGATGTGGTCCTTGAAACGTCCCTTGAAGGTGAGGATGTAGTCATATGCGATCGAACCCGTGCAGAGGACCATCTGTCTCCGATCGCGAAGGCTAGCGGAAAACGAAGGGGCGCCCCACTGCGAGGCGCCCTGTGTTCTGCGGTCAGGCGGCGCGCCGTCGACCCGACCGGCGTCGGGCGCGGACCAAGGATGGCTTGCGCGAGGCCTCGCGCCGCGGGGTGAGCTCAGTCGCCTGCTCGAGTCGGCTCGCCGCCCGCGCGATCGTCTTGAACGATCCATTGAAGATCCGGAGCGTTCGCTGGGCCACGGCACCCACGAGGTCATGCCGCCGGGCCTGGACCTTCACCATTTGCAGTCCCCTGACGGCGAGCTTCTCAGGCAGCTTCTCGTTGACCTGGATGCCAAACACGCTGATCTTGTCCGGGATCATCGCGTTGAGACGGCGGTTGATCCGGCGCACGGCCGGCGTGCCCTTGCGCTCGAAGCTCCTGACCTGCTTGCGCGCGCTGCCCATTGGATTGGAAGCCACTTCAGCCGCCGCTTGAGCGGCGCCGACCGCAACTTCCTCGACCGTGGTTGCCGTGTCTCCGAATTCGGTGCTCATGTTCAAACCTCCTGAGTCTTCTTGACGCAGTATAACGCGTTGCGTCAACAAGAGATCAAGCCGTCGGGTGGAGGCGTTCGATCAGCGCCTGAGCCGCGGGGCCGAACACGTCGTAGTGCGCGACCTTGCGTCGCTTTTCGGGCTGGATCCATTCGGGCCGGAGACCGTGGAGACGACCCCACTCCTCCAACTCCCGCCGCAACCCGATGACATGCAGGAACGGCTTCTCGCGTGTCAGGCCGCGGATCGTGGAGCCGTGGTACGAGTCGAAGTTGCGATGGACTGCGATGCCGCCCGCCTCGGCGAACTGAATCGCTTCCTTGATCTGCCGCCGCTCAAAGTACTTTTCGCGCATCGGTGCAGATGGGACGGTAGGCGCAAAGGGCGCACGGCCGCTGCGCGTGCTCCGGGCCGAGGTGAAAGTCGCCGGCCGCGATTCGCGCCGCCGCGGAGAGCACGCGTTCCTGGACCAGCGCGTCGTCGGGCTCGATGTCGCGAGCCTCGCCTCGGCGAAGGTCGAAGAGGATGAGTCGGGGATCTCGCCCGCCGGGCAGCAATCCCCGGCGGGCGGCAAAGCCGTAGATCCGCAGCTGTAGCGAGTACGCCTCCAGCAGCGCAGCATCCAGGGTGGCGTTGGTCTTGAAGTCGACGAGCGTGACCCTGCCGTCGACCTCGCAGATGCGGTCGACCAGGCCTCGGACGCGCGCGCTGCCGAGAGCCATGTTGAATCCCGCCTCGACGGCGAGGGTGCGCGCTCTTGCGAGCGGGTGCTCCAGGTAACGCGCCAGCATCTCGCGGCCCAGGTCGGGTCCCCGATAGACCTCGAGCAGATTCCCGCCCGTGTTGTGCCAGGCGGCCAGCGCCTCGTGCACCGCCGCCCCGAGCTCGCTCGATCCGGCCGCACGGACAAAAGGCGGCTGCAGCTCGTCCGGCGGTGCGGGCACGCCCCACACCTGGCTGAAGCGATAGCGGACGGGGCACAGCTCGAAATCGTGAAGCTGGGAGAAGCTCAAGGAAACCGGAGGCGCCTCCGCGGCTTCGCTGGGGGCCAGCGCGGGGCGGATCCGCTCCAGGCGGTCGAGCACCGCCGTGACCACCGCCGGGTCGTCGCGGACCTGGCCGTTGACCGCTCGCGGCACGGGCAGCTCGAGCTGCTCAGACTCGACGACGGCGGCCGATTCGGGATGCGCCAGCGCCCAACTGAGGATCTCGGCGAAATGGTCGTGATCCTCGATCCCGTTTGTCCCCAACTCGTGAGCCGACGGCTCGTCGCGGGTCGCGGTCACGTAAAGCGCGTCCTTGGCACGCGTGAGCCCCACGTAGACGATGCGCCGGCGCTCGCCTATCGCCAGCGCGACCGCGGGCGCGCCCGGCGAAGTATCGACGTAACGCGGATGCTTCTCGCCACGCCAGTTTTTCATCACGAATCCGAGGCCGTCGGGGTCGAAGAACAGCCTCTCGGTGTCGCGCGGGCGTGGCGGCCGCAGGTTGACCAGGAAGACAACCGGGAACTCAAGTCCTTTCGCGGCGTGAATCGTCAGGAGCGACACCGCTTCAGTGCCCGCGGTCTCTTCCGCCGCCTCTCCGACGGGAAGCTCGGCATCGATGACCTGGTCGAGGTGGCGTACGAAGTCGCCGATCCCGGCCAGGGCCAGGTCGCGCTCAAAACGTCCTGCCAGCTGAAACACCTTGCGCAGGTTGAGCAGCGCGCGCGGGCTGCCGTCTCGCTGGGCGCGCAGCTCGGCCCAGCGCAGGTAGCCACTCTCCTCGAGCAGCCGATTGAGGATGTCGGCGACCGTAAGCGTGTCGCGAAGTCTTCCGATGCGGTCCGTCAGCTCGACCAGCGAGACCGCCTGTGAGGCGACCTTCGGCTCCATCTCCGGAAATCCACCGCGCCTGGATTCGTCGAAGCAGTCACGCAATCGCATTCCAGGTTTCTCGAAACGTCGCGACGCCAGCCGGTACATCCCCGAGTCGGAGAGCCGCACGATCGGTCCCTGCAAGATGCGCACCAGAGCCCCGTCGTCCATCGGGTTCTCGGCCAGCCGCAGCAGAGCCAGAACGTCTTTTATCTCCTGACGGTCGAAGAAACCGGAGCCGCCGCTGGTCAGGTAGGGAATGCCCTGCCGGCGCAGCTCGTCCTCGAATTCGCGGGGCAGCATCCGCACCGAGTGGGACAGGACGGCGATCTCGCGAAAAGCGCGGCCACCTACGTGCAACCGGCGAATCGCCTCCGCGACTGAGCGAGCCTCGGTCCGCGAGTCGGGCGCCATCAGCACGCTCACCGGAGCCCCACCTCCCGCGCCACGTGTCGCCACCAGCTCCGGTTCGGCCGCGAAATCCGCGTCGCGGCGAATGAAGTCCGTTGCGCAGTCGAGGATCCCCTGCAACGAACGACGGTTTTGGGTCAGCGGGAGCCGGAGCCCAGGAAACCGGGTCCGGATGTTGTCGATCTCGGCGTCCCGCCATCCGTAGATCGACTGCTTCGCGTCGCCGACCACGGTCACGTTGCCGAAGCCCTCAGCGGCGGCGAGCCGAATGAAGTCGAGCTGGATGCGGTTGGTGTCCTGAAACTCGTCCACGATGAGGTAGCGGAAGCGCTCCCGACATCGTCGCCGGAATTCCGGCACCCGCTCCAACGCATCGATCACCCTGAGAAGCAGGTCGTCGAAGTCGCGGAGACCTTGTTCGCGCAACGCGTCCTCATAGGCGCGGTACACGGTGAACAAGACCTCGATGGCTTCGGCCTCGGCGCGTGCGGGGTCCGGTGCGCCCGACCCGTTCGGGGCGGGCCGCGAGCTCCAGTGCGCGCCATGCAGCTCGAGCGCCCGGTCGCGGAACCTCTCGGGGCTGATCCCGCGGCCTTTCAGCTTGAGGAGGAAGCGAAGTCCAGAGCGCAGCAAGTCGTCGAGGTCGTCGACCGCAAGCGCGGCGAACGAGTCCGGGTCGAAAGGCGCGGCGGCGCCACTGCGAAGTCTCGCCATTAGCTCCTGCTCGAAAAGCCTCTGGCCTGTCTCATCGAGCACCCGCAGCTCGCGGGCCTCACCGATCAGGTAGGCGAACTCGTCGAGGAGGCGGGCGCATGCGCTGTGGAAGGTCCCGATCCAGACGTTGTCGAGGGTGCCGACGTCCGGATGGCGTGCCGACAGCTCGTTGATGATGCGCAGGCGGAGCTCCTCGGCGGCGCGGTCGCTGAACGTCAGGGTCAGGATCCGCTCGGGGGCGACACCCTGGTCGACCAGCCAGCAAAAACGCTCCGTCGCGGTGAACGTCTTGCCGGTCCCCGGGCCGGCCGCGATGAGATATGCACCCTGCGGGCCCGCGTGGGCCGCGGCGGACTGCTCGGCACTCAGGACCGGGCCGCGGACTCGAGTCGCGCTCATTCCGGCGGGGCACCTCCGTATGGGCACACCGCCGCGTGCGGGCAGCTGCCGAAGCGTGTCACGCACGTGCCGGCGAGCTCGCGCGGCGCCGGCTCGAAGTGCCCGCCATTGATCCGCTCGATCGCCGTCACGACAACCGACCGGCTGCGCTCGAGGTCTTCCGCCGAAAGCACCTTCTCGCGGTATTCCTTGAGGCCGGCGGGCCGGCCCACGCTGAAGATGTCCTGCCGCATGCCGCCCCAGACCCAGTCTTTCGGGTACCAGAGCGAGAGGAAGCGGGGCTGGAAAGCAAGGGGGTTGCCTTCCTCGTCGACTCCGTCCTTGCAGGCGAGGTAGTAGAGCGCGAGCTGGACGTCGTACAGCTCGGGCCCGAAGTACATGTCGTATGCGTATCGCATCGGCTTGCCCGACCCGGTCTTGTAATCGACGACCTCGACCTCGCCATCGCCGACGTCGTTGACCCTGTCGATCTTTCCGACGACGTCTGACCCGTCGATGCGCAGGCGGAAACGCTTTTCGACCGCGAGCGTGCGCAGCCTGCGGATGAACTGCATCCCGGTGATGGCGCGGATGTAGTTGCCGAGCAGGGACCGCACCTGCTTTTCCTCCCGCTTGCGGTCGAGGACGCCTTCCATCCGCGCCAGGTAGCCCTCGAGGTGGCGTTGCAGGGCGACTTCCAACCACTCACGCTGCTGTTCGGCCTCATGCGGACGCCATTCCTCTTCGTGCTCGTGGAAGTCCTGCAGGACCTCGTGGAGGAAGCCACCCCGCTCCATCGCGACCGACCGCGGCTCGTCCACCAGCCCGGGATGGTGGTTGTACCAGTACAGGCGTGGGCACTTGAGATAGTCGTTCAGCGTCGTGGGGCTGAAGTGATCGATCTGCACCGAGTCCGGGTTGCGGCCTGGCCCGTATGACTCGAAAGGCTCACCTGAAGAGGGATCGGTGAGAAAGGGCAGGTCGAGGCCAAGTGTCCGGGCGCGCGCCAGCACGACGTCGTCGAGCAGCGCGCGATGAGAGGCCAGCAGCACCTCCGCCTCGCGGGCCAGCAGCACATCTTCCGGGTCGAGTCGAGACGAGCGAGTCAGCTCGCGGACCGGACCCTCCGGGTCGGCCATCCCCAGAAAGACCGAAGGACCCGCTTGCCGAAGATATGCGTCCGCGTAAGTGATGTACAGGCGGCGGCGCGCGCGCGTCATGGCGACAAACGCGAGGCGTGCCTCCTCCGCGAGATGGCCGTCCGGGTCCGAGGGCCAGGACGGCATGAAACCGACCTTGTAACCCTCGAGCCACGCGCGATCCTCGGCGTCGAGCAGCGGGTGCGGCCTTGCCTCGAGAGGGAACAGGCCGTGCGCGAAACCCGAGCAAAAGACGACTTCGAACTCGAGTCCCTTCGCCTGGTGGACCGTCATGATCTGCACCGCGTCGCGCAGGCCATCCGCCGCCTCGGTGTCGTCTGCCGCGGTCGACAACAGGCTCTGGAGCGAACCGGTGATGTCGGCGAGCAGCGGCTTCGCGCCCTGCAGCCGTTCGTGCACCGCCTCGATCGACTCAAGGCCCTCAATCGCAGCACGAAGGTCCCCGATCGCCTCCGCTCGCTGTACCGCCGGCAGGCCGAGGTCAAGCAGGCGGCGCATCGCGCCGCCCTCGATCAGGACCGTATACGCGAGAGCCGCGATCGGGAGCCGGCGCGCCTGGCCCAGCAGCCGTTCCCGCGCGACCATCGCCTGGTACAGGTCGTCCAGCTCTTCGGCGGTGAGGAACTGCATGAAGCTTGGTTCTGGCCGCGCCTCGGTGGGGGCGGTCGTCACAGCCCCTCCGGCGCCTTCGGCGCCACCTCCCCATGAATGGGGAGGAGGGGCGGTCGTCACAGCCCCTCCGGCGCCCTCGGCGCCACCTCCCGATGAATGGGGAGGAGCTTTGGCCCAGGGCAGCGGATAGCGCTCTGGGTCGCGCGCCGCCAGCGCGTACATGACGCTGTTCACCACTCGTCTCAGCGGCCGGCTCCTTTCGAACGCGTAGGCCCTCAGCCGGCTCACCGTGTGCGGACCGACGCCGCCAAGGGTCGAGGTCATGGCGCTCTCGAATGCGTCCGGGTCGTCCGGTTTGCGGAGCGATTCGAGATATCCGACCAGGAATCGCACCACCTCGTTGCGGGCTGTCGCGCCCCAGCCGCGCACCTCATAAGGAAGACGGAGCGCGCGCAATGCCTCCTCAAATGGCGCGCCCAACGCCGAGGTGCTGCGCAGGACGATCGCAAAATCGCGGAGCCGCAGCTCAGGCCACTCCGATTGCAGCCGCTTGATCTCACGAGCGCAGAAGAACGCCTCATCGACCGGGTCGCCCTCGCGCGCCAGGACCACGGCGGGGACGCGCTGCGTCGAATCCGCCCGCAGCACTCGGGGCGAGCGGTCGGGCTGGGTTGCCGCCAGGAGACGCTCGCCGGCGTCCAGGGCTTGCTGAGAGGACCGCCTGCATATTTCGAGGCTGCGGGTCAGGGCGCGATAGACGGAGGTGAAGTCGTGGCTGAGGAGCCGCGGCACCGTGCCGCGGAAACCATAGATCGACTGATCGGGATCGCCGACCACGACCAATCGGGGACGCGACTCGGGCGGGGCGATAAGCCGCAACAGCTCGAACTGCGCCGGGTCGACGTCCTGAAACTCGTCGACCAGGACGAGCTCGAACTTGGCTCGCAGCCGCTCGCGCAGCGTGGGATTGGTTTCGAGCAGCTCGATCGTCGCGGAGATCAGGTCGCGAAAATCGAAAAGCCGCGCCTCGCGCATGCGCCGGTGGTACGCCTGGTAGACAGAAGCCAGCACGCGCAACCGCTCGCTCGCGCTCGCCTCGGTTGCCAGCTGCAGGGCGGCCGGATGGACGAGGTTCTGCTTCATCAACGCGACGAAGGCGAGGAGGTCGTGCGCGAATGCATCGGAGCGGCGCACGCCATCGAGCGGACCCAGCAATGCGGGGTCAAGGCCTGTGAGCACGTCGCGCATCACGATCCATTCCTGGAAGCCGTTCAGAAGCAGACGCTCGCGGTCGGGCGCGTTGTCACGCAGGATCCGCGCGCAGAAGCTGTGGAACGTCGAGATCCACGCTTCGCCGTAATCGTCTTGCAGGCGTTCGTCGATCCGGCGCGCGATCTCACCCGCGGCGCCGGTCGAAAACGTGAGGACCAGGATCTGGTCGCGGCCGGCTAGACCGTCGCGGACGGCCTGCTCGTAGAGGTCGACCAGCGCGTGTGTCTTCCCGGTGCCCGGCCCGGCAAGCACGCGAAGCGGTCCTTGTATTTCACTGATGTCGATTGGCACGAGGTCTCCCAGGGTGGCGCGGGCGACCTGATTATGCCGGTGCGCGTCTCCTGGATTCAGCCCCCGTTGTTAAGGGCCACCACGCCGCGACCACCAGGACCACCAGAAGCACGATCTCCAACCATGGCCACTGCTTGAGGTGGGGGCTCAGACCTCGGTCGTAGAGATATGGGCTGGCGAGCACCCAGATCGCCACCAGGGGGAGGCGCCACGCGAGGGTCGGGCGCTCCTCCCAGACCATCCAGCCCGCGGCGGCGAGCATGCACAGGTCCGACGCATGCAGGTACGGCGATATCAGCAGCGAACCGACGATGGCGATGGGGATGACCAGGCCAGGGGAATGGCGCAGCTTGTACGCGGCAGCGAAAACGGCGCCGATGATCAGCACGCGCAAGAACATCGCCATCGCTCCGGTGGCAGCGAGCGCGCCGTGCAGGGTAAGGTCGTCGGTGCCTTTGGGCAGTGGGCCACGCAGCTGGGTCAGGTACTCGGCCATGCCGCCGGTGCCGACCGTCAGCATGATGACGATCAAGACAGCGACCGCCACCGCGACCCAGCTCGCGAACAACCGGAAACGCCACGCGAACAGCAGCGCGAAGGGGACGAGGACACTTGTGTTGGGCTTGAACAAGATTGCGCCCAGGGCGATGCCGGCCAGCACGTCGCGACGGTCGCGCATCAAACGCCACGCGACGACCGCGCCCGCCGCCAAGAGCGGAACGATCTGGCCGACGTTGACCGCGTGCATGACCCACCACGGAGCGAGCGCACCTACCACGGCGATCCAGCGGCTCCATCCCTTGCTCACCCCTGCCCATGCAAGCGCCGCCGCAAAAGCACCGAAGAGAAGCACGGCCCACACCACATACGCGACGTCGTAGGGCAGGAATCCCAGGGGAGCGGTCACAAACGCTACGGTCGGGGGACTGAGAAATGGCTGCGCCACCAGCGTCGATGAAAGCTCTTTCTGCTCGACGGCGACCATTCCCTGGTCGTAGATGTGCGACCAGCCCTGCTGCAGACCGACCTGGCCCGCCGCCACGTAGGTATGGAAGTCGACGCTGATGGGATCGTTGCGATGGATGACGTCCACCAGCAAGGCGATCGCCACGATTCCGAACGCGAACACAAGCCAGCGTCGCTTGTTGGCACTGATGTTTACAGCGCTAAACACTTGTCCCCCCGGTTGTTCGAGTCTCACTCACGCCAGAGACGCAGTCCCAATAATTCGAAACGCATGGCTGCCGCCCGTCTGACAATTTCCTGGCGGACAGCGGCCTCGCCGGCCCTGGCTGGACTCGCTGTAATCGTCGCGCATCTGCCTTCCTTCCTGCACCGGCTGCTGGACGGGGACGAGGCGATCTACAGCTCGATCGCGGTGCTCATGAACCTTGGTGGCGGGCTTTACGGCCCCGGAGGCGTCGACAACAAGCCGCCCGGGATTTTCTGGGTCTACGCGCTGACCTTCCGCTTATTCGGTGCCTACCAGATGGATGCGATCCACGCCGTCGGATTCGTCGCCATGGCCGCGACCTGCCTGGTCGTCTTCGCGATCGCCCGCCACCTCGCCGGCACCCGAGCCGGCATCCTGGCTGGACTTTTCTACGGCCTCCTGACTGCGGCGGGAAACCCGCGCCTGCTGGCCTCCAACACCGAGATCTTCATGATGATGCCCCTCGCCGCGTCCGTCTTGCTCTTGCTTCGCAAGCAGTGGTTCTGGACCGGGTTGCTCCTTGTCGCCGCGGGCGCATTCCGCCAATCGGCCGCCGTCAACGTCCTCCTCGTCGCACTTGCGATCTTCTGGCTCGAACCGGCTGAGGGGCGAAGGCATGCCGCGCTTGGATTCGGGGGAGGACTGCTCGCGGGACTGCTGGCCGGTGCAGTGCTCATCGTGCTCACCGGTTCGCTCGAGGGCTTCTGGCGGTGGACCGTGCAGACGCTCGTCGGTTATGCGTCGGCCAGCTGGACGCCGGGCTTCGTCTGGAGCCGCGCCAGGGACAGCATCGTGCCGTTTGTCGTCGACATGTCCGTCTTGTGGATCGCGGCGGTCGCACTGATCGCGCGGTGGCGCGATCTGTCCGTCGAGGTCCGCTTGATGGTGGCGTGGCTCGTGGTGGCGATGGCGGGGTCGCTTGCGGGCGGACATCTCTCGTGGCACTACTTCATTCAGGCGATGGGTCCGCTCGCGGTGCTTGCGGCGCTCGCGTTCGATCGCTTCGAGATGCGGCGATTCGTGGCCACAGCCGCGGTGGCGGGCATCGCGATACCGGCGGTCTTCTGGTGGGCTTTCGACATCGGCGCCGACCCGCTGACCTATGACTTCAACGCGCCGGGCCCGCAGCACGAGACGGTGTCCGCATACATCGCGGCCAATACGTCGCCCTCGCAGCGAGTCTTCGTATGGGGTGACTGGCCCGCTCTCTACGTCGAGTCGAACCGCGTGATGGCCGGCCGGTTCCCTGGATTCCTGCGCGGGTTCGAGCGCGGGTCGGACGTGCCGCCCAACAACTGGGACACCGCACCCGACGTCTGGACGCTCCTGCAGTCAGACCTGGCGGCGAACCCTCCGGCTCTCATCGTGGACACCGCGGCAGCCGGCTGGAGCGACTTCGCCAGCTACCCGATGAGCAACTACCCGGTCCTGGCGGAGCTGGTGGCAGACCATTACCACAAGGTAGCCACCATCGACGGCGTGGTGATCTACGCCCGGAACGGCTAGATGCCGGGCGTTTTGACCGGGAGCGGGGGCACGGACGGCAGGTTGACCGGCGGGTTGACCGGCAGATTGACCGGCGGGTTGACCGGAAGCTGCCCGTCCGGCACCTGAACCTTCGGCACCTCAACCTGTGGCGGTCCCACCTGCGTCGCGGCAGGAATTGACGGCGAGGGCATTGGCGGCGCGACTGAGGCGCCAGGGCCTGTGCCCGACTGCACCCTGTGAACACCGGGTGCGGACGGTGCGACAGGGGGCGCGGGCTGCACGACGATGACCGCCACCGCGCCGGCAACGACCGCGACCTGCACCACGTGATGAGCGCTGTCAGTCAGCCAGCGACCGGACAGCCAGACGGCCAACACGGACATTGCTCGGCGCCCGATCGCGCGACCGTGCTGGACATGCTCGCTGATGGCGCCGAGCGCGCGCCGCAGCCGGCGCTGCACAGTGGCCTCGGTCAGTCCAACCTCGGAGGCGATCTCCCGGTTGGAGTAACCGCCGAAGTACGCCAGCTTGACGACCTCTGTGTCTTCACGAGGCAACGAGCGGATGGCTTCGTCGACCGCGTGACGGATCATGGCGCCCGAAAAATCCTTCCAGGAATGCGGCCGGTCATCGCCATTGTTCATGCCCTCGAGAAGCATCTTCTTGAGGCCCCTGTGGGCGCCGCGCATGCGGCGGCGATCGACGGGAGTTCGGCGGACGCCGGTCATCAGCCACGTTCGCCATGTGTCGTTCGTGGCACCGGGAAGCAGGTTGTTTTGAGCTGCCGGCATATCCCAGTACTCCGCTGTACTACTAACTCCGGATGCCTCGAAAGCACCCGAGGTTGGGATCAGTCTGGCGAGGGTTTACGGGGCCGCTTGACCTCAAGGATTCGTGGCTCGGCCGCGGCGACCGACAGCAGTCGGTCGAAGACCTCAACCGCCGCTTCGTCGTCCACGCCGTCGGCGAGGCGGACATAAGCCGATGCCCCGTCTGCGAAGACGAATGTCGGGGTGCCGAACACGCCAAGCTCAGCGACCGCGTGCCGGTGATCCCGCTCCAGTCCCTCGAGGATGTCGGGGTCCGCCATGTCGCTGCGCAAGCGCTGGAGGTCGAGGCCGGCCTGGACGGCAACCTCCTGGACCACCGCCGGATCGTCGATGTCGAGCCGGTCGCGATGACGGGCCCGGAGAAGCGGCATATGGAGGTCGTCGAAGCGGTCTTGCCGCCTCGCAGCCTCCGCGGCCGCGAAAGCGACCCGACCCCTGACGTCTTCGGAGGCGGGCGCACTCCAGACCGTCCAACCGTCATCCTTTGAATTCACCTGCGTGAGCGAGAAGTACCGCCACCGAACCTCGACGTCGCGCCGGCCCGAGCGGCGCACCGCGTCGAGGAGGCCCGCCGCCCGGTAGACGAACGGACACTGGTAGTCGAAGAAGACGTCGAAGGTGATGGGTTCTGAGGGGGCCACGCTGAGAGTTCCAACGCGGCTGCTCCTGACTCGTATTCCAGACAGCTGGTCGTGGATGCGTCCCGATCTGATGATTCGCCTGCTTCCATTCACCGCCGCGTACGCCGTCATCTATATCGCCAGCAACAGAGCCGCATGGCTCGGCCTCGAGCCGGGCGACCTGGAGGCGCAGCTCGTTTTCGCAGCCGTCGCCGCGCCTCTGATGTTCGGCGCTGCCACCGCGGTCCAGCTGTGGTTGACGCGCCGCCGCGGCGCCCTGAGCGTGCCGGCGGGGGCCGATGACGCGGCGTTCCAGGCCGGCTTTTACGCGCTCAACGGACCGATCGAGGAGGGCTTCTTTCGCGGCCTCGTTCAGGGAGGGCTGACCGCGTTGTGGTCGGCGCCGGCCGGCTTTGCGGTCGGGACCGCGACCTACGTGCTCTATCACAAGCTCGGGCGCTGGACCTGGGCCGACACGTTGTCGACCACACTCGTCGGGGTGCCGCTGGGCCTTGCCTACTGGCTCCTCCCTGGTCCGCCTTCGCTTTTGGGAATCTCGCTCGCCCACATCGCGGCGACTTGCGGGTTCCTCGGACCGGGCCCGTACCTGCTCAAGAGGATGCACCTCATTTAGTGGTCGAGCTCGACAGGCGGCAGCGCGTCACCCTCGTCTGGGCCGGGCTTGCCGTGGTGCTCGCCGGCTTCGAGGGCTCGATCCTGGTCGTCGCGCTTCCGGCGGTCGCCAGGGAGTTCCACGCGGGCACCTCCGCGCTCTCCGACTTCGGCTCCGTGCTGGCGGTTGGCGCCGTGGGCGCCCTCCCGCTGGCCAACCTGGCCGATCGGTTCGGGCGGCGCCGATTGATCGCGGGCGGCGTGGCCGGTTTCTCGCTCGTGAGCTTCGCCAGCGCGTACGCGCCGTCGCTGGCCGACCTCGCCTTCTTGCGGCTCTTCGCCGTGTGCTTCGAGGTGCTGGTCGTCGGGGTCGCGACGGCGCTCATCGTCGAGGAGGCGCCGGCGGCCAGGCGCGGCCTGGCTGTCAGCGTGCTCGCCCTGCTGTCCGGCCTGGGCACGGGGATCACGGTCATCTTCTATCCGCTGCTCGCTCCGCACTGGCGATGGCTCTTCCTGGCCTGCGGGGTCGGGCTCGTGGCGGCCCCCTTGATCTGGTGGCTGCTGCCCGAGGGCCGGACGTGGCAGGGCGTCCGGATCACAGGCTCAGCCCTTCGCCTCCTCCTCCAGCCGCCATGGCGACGGCGGATCCTGATCCTGGCCGCGATGTTCGCCCTCCTCGCGGTGCTGCTCGAGCCCGCCGGCCTGCTCTACACCCTCTATGCGAGCGAGGTCTTGAGCTGGTCGCCCGTCCAGATCAGCTTCCTGATCGTCGTCGCCGGGATCGCGGGGGCGGTCTCCTACCTCGCGGGCGGCTACCTCACGGACCGCTTTGGGCGAAGGGGCCCCGCCATCGCGTTGACCGTGGCCACCGCGGCCGCGACGAGCCTGAGCTTTGCCACGTCCACCGTCGGCTTCTTCGTGGGCAACGTGCTGTGGAGCGCATTCGCGAGCGCGGCGACTCCGGTCTTCGGCGCATGGTCCGGCGAGCTGTTCCCGACGCGGGCCCGCGCGACGGCGGAGGCCGCGATCGCTCTCGCCGGGGCCATCGGGAGCATCGCGGGCCTGCAGGTGCTTGCGCTGCTCTCGGCGTCGACCGGCTTCGGCGGCGCCATCGAGCTCGAAGGCTTGGCCGCTGTGGCGGGTGCGCTGCTGCTGTTCCTCCTGCCGGAGACCAAACAGCAGCCGCTTCCCGAGTAGATTTCAGCGCACCGATGGAGCGCGCCCAGGCGGTTGTGATCGGCGGGGGCATCACCGGGGCGAGCGTCGCCTACCACCTTGCCAAGTCCGGGTGGCGCGACACGGTGCTGCTGGAAAAAGATGAGCTGACCAGCGGTTCGACCTGCCACGCCGCCGGTCTCGTGACCCAGTTCAACCCGTCCCCGACGATGATGCGGTTCCGGCGATACAGCATCGAGCTGTACCAGGAGATCGGCGTCTTCGAGACTGTGGGCAGCCTCCGCTTCGCGTCGAGCAGGGACCAGCTGATGGAGCTGCAGCGCGGCGCCAGCCGGGCCAGGGGCATCGGGCTGGACGTGGAGCTGGTCTCCGCCGCGGAGGCCGCGCGACTCATGCCGGTCATCAGCCAGGACTCGCTCTACGGCGCGGTCTGGGTGCCGGGCGACGGCCACCTCGACCCGCACACGGCGACGCACGCCCTGGCCGCCGCCGCGCGCAAGCTCGGCGCGCAGGTCGTCACGCATCGCCGGGTCACCGGCATCGAGCTTTCCGAGCGGGGCACGGTCAAGGCGGTCGACACGGTCGCCGGCAGGATCGAGACCGAGGTGGTGGTCGTCGCCGGCGGCATCTGGGGTCCGCAGCTTGCGGCGATGGCGGGAGCGTTCGTCGTATCGACGCCCGTCGACCACCAGCACGCGGCGCTGCTTGCGGTGCCCGGGCACGAGATGCCCCACGACATGCCCTGCTTCCGCGACCCCGACAACCTCGTCTACGGCAAGGCGGAGGCAGGGGGCATGGTGCTCGGTGGATACGAGGCCAACCCGGTGGCGCGATGGATCGACGGGGTGCCGTGGAACCACGCCGGAACCTCGCTGCCACCCGACCAGGCCCGTTTCGAGCCGCTGCTCGCCGGAGCGGCTCGACGTTTTCCATTCGCCCATGAGGCGGGCATCGTCAAGCTGGTCTGTCACCCCGACGCCATGACGCCGGACGCCGGTCCGCTGGTCGGTCCGGTGCCTGGAGTCCATGGCCTGTACATGGCGGCGGGGCTGTCGCTGAACGGCTTTGGTGGAGCGGGCGGCATCGGACGCGCCATCGCGGAGCTGGTCACGGGAAGCGAGCCGGAGCTCGACCTTTATCCGTACAGGCCGTGGCGCTTCGGCCCGGTGCACCAGGACCATCGCTACGCCGCCGAGCTCGCGCGCGAGTCGTACAAGTACTACTACCACTTGCGCTATCCGTTCGACTCCGACGAGTGGGGGCGCCCGCGGCGGACGAGCGCACTCCACACTCGCATGCAGGACCTGGGTGCCGTGTTCGGCGTCAAGCATGGATGGGAGCGGCCCGACTACTTCGACCCCGCCCGCCCATGGAGGCGCGCCGCCGCGGACCAGCGCGCTTTCGGATTTACCCGGCCACCCTACTTCGACCTGCTCGCCGAGGAGCACCGTGCATTTCGGGAGCGGGTCGGCATCATCGACATGAGCTCGTTCGGCAAGGTCGAGGTCATCGGACCCGGCGCGGCTGCGCTGCTCGAGCGCGTTTGCGGCAATCGCATCGACCGACCCGAGGGAACGGTCGTGTACACGCAGCTGCTGGAAAGGAACGGCGGGATCGCCGCCGACGTCACCATCACGCGGCTGTCACCTGATCACTTCAGGCTCGTCACGGGCGCGGGTTATGTGAACAGCGACCTGGGCTGGCTGCGCCTGCAAACGCGGGACGGCGAGCCTTACGTGCGGCTCCGGGAGTCGACCGAGGAGCTGTCGGTGATCGGGATCTGGGGACCACGCTCTCGAGACGTGCTCGCCAAGGTCACTGGGGACGATGTGTCGGACGAAGGCTTTCCGTACATGACCGCACGCTCGATCCACGTCGCGGGTTTTTCAGTGTTCGCACAGCGTGTGACGTACGTCGGCGAGCTCGGGTGGGAGCTCTACGTCGACCCCGCGCGGGCCGGCCAGGTGTGGGACCGATTGATGGAGGCGGGGGCAAGCTTTGGAGTCATGCCGGGCGGCTACCGCGTCCTCGATTCACTCCGGATGGAGAAGGGCTACCGCTACTACGGCACCGACATGGGGCTGCTCGACAATCCCTAGAGCTTTTTGAGCCCCGAGGTGCAGCGAAGGCTGCGCACGCTCACGGTCGGCGACGAGCAGTACGTACCCATGTATGGAGGGGAGGCGGTGCTCAGCGAAGGTCGCGTCGTCGGCCGCCTGCGCAGCTGCGCGTACGGCTTCACCGTCAGGAGGAACCTTGCGTATTCGTATCTCCCGAGCGACATGAAGCCCGGGGCGCAGGTGGAGGTCGAGGTGTTCGGACGGATGATCCCGGCCACCGTTACGCACGACGCCGTGCTTACGAAACGTGCCCAGCTCGCAAGCTGAAGAAGCGGTACGGCGCGTCGCGCTCTGGAAGGGACGGGAGGTCAGGGTCACGCCGCTGTCGGGCGGCCTGACCAATGAGAACTACATCGTCGAGTCGGGCGCCCAGCGATACGTGATGCGCCTGCCCGGCAAGTCGACCGAGCTCCTGTCGATCGACCGCGCAAACGAGGTCTACAACACGAAGGCGGCCGCGACCACCGGGATCGGCCCGAAGGTGCTCGAGCACGTCGCCGGCCTGGACGCGATGGTGCTCGAGTTCATCCCCGGGGCCACCATGTCGGCCAAGACGCTGCAGTCGCGGCAGATGGCCGCCCGCATGGCGCAGTCTTTCCATCGCCTGCACGCCGCACCGCGCTTCCTCCAGGACTTCAACATGTTCCGGCTCATCGAGAGCTACCTCGGCATCGTGGACGAGCACGAAGTGACGATCCCCGACGGATACCGCGATTGGCTGCCGACCGTGGCCGGAATCGAGCGGGCGGTAAGCGCCGGCGCGTTGCCCCTGGCTCCGTGCCACAACGACCTGCTGTGCGAGAACTTCATCGACGACGGGACGGCCCTGCGCATCGTGGACTACGAGCTCAGCGGCAACAACGACCCTTGCTTCGACCTGGGCAACACCGCGCAGGAGGCGGAGTTCGGCCAGGACCTGCGCGCCGCTCTGTGCGAAGCCTATTTCGGAACCCCGGACCGGCAGCAGCTGGCCCGGATGAACCTGTTCGCGCTCATGTCCGACGTCGGCTGGACCCTGTGGGGCGCGATCCAGGCCAAGATCTCGGCCGTCGACTTCGATTTTCGGGGCTACTACACGGGCCGCTGGGAGCGCGCCCTGCAAGTTCTCCGTTCAGACGACCTCGAGCGCTGGATGGCCGAAGCCGGGGATTGATTCAGCCCCTCCGTCGGCTTCGCCGACACCTCCCCATGAATGGGGAGGACCTGTGCGGGAGACACTTCCCCATGAATGGGGAGGACTTGCAGCCAGATTGACGCCGCACCGGTGGGGTGCTACGTTCCGCGCCGGTATATCGGTCGCATATCGCCACTTGTTCAAGGGATGGGGTCAATGGCGGTCGCCGAGCCGGTCGCGATTCGGTCGCAAAGCGAGGAGGCATATCAGCGCATCCTCGAACGCATCGTCAGCCTGGAGATGGCGCCCGGCTCGGTGGTCAACGAGGCGCGGCTGCGCGAGGAGCTCAAGATCGGGCGGACGCCGATCCGGGAGGCCCTCCAGCGGCTGGCCCGGGAAAACCTGGTGCGTTCCATCCCCCACCGCGGCACCTTCGTCACGGACGTCAACATCACCGACCTCGCGCGGATCACCGAGGTGCGGGTCGTGCTCGAATCTCACGCGGCGCGGCTTGCGGCCGAGAAGCTCAGCGCCGCGGATCGGGACGCGATCAAAGAGCTCCTGGAGCTGGTCCGGCGGGGGTACATCACCGGTCAGCACGACCTCATGCATCTCGACCAGCGGATTCACCGCACCGTCTACCGGGCGGCGCGCAACCCGTTCCTCGAGGCGACACTGGAACGCTACTTCAACCTCAGCCTGCGCCTGTGGTACCTGGTGCTCGACCGCGAGGTGCGGCTCCGCGAGGCCGTGGGCGAGCACAGCGAGCTTCTCCAGGCGGTACTTGCCGGGGATGGAGACCGTGCCGAGGACATCATGCGGCGCCACATAACCGGGTTCGAGCACGAGATCCGCAAGGTGCTCGTGGAGAGGTAAATGCCGAAAGTCTTCTTCGCCACCGACCTGCATGGCTCTGAAGTCTGTTGGAAGAAATTCCTGAACGCGGCCAAGTTCTACGACGCCGACGTGCTGATCTGCGGCGGCGATATGACCGGCAAAGCGATAGTGCCCATCGTCTCGGAGAACGGCCACTACACCGTCGCTCTCGGAGGAGAGCGCGAGGCGGTGACGGCCGACCAGGTCGGAGAGGTCGAGGCCAACATTCGGCGCAAGGGGTACTACCCCCTACGCATGAGCGTCGAGCGGCTGCATGAGCTGGACCAGGACCCGGCCAAACGCGCCGAGTGCTTTCAGGAGGTGATGCTCGAAGGCGTCGACCGCTGGATGAAGATGGCCGCCGAAAAGCTTCGCGGTTCAGGCATCCGGTGCTTTGTGTGCCCGGGCAATGACGACGAGATGGAGGTGGACGACGTCGTCCGGCGGTCAGAGCTGGTCGAGCTTGGCGAGGGCCGAATCGTGGACGTCGACGGTTTCTCGATGATCTCGACCGGCTGGTCCAACCCGACGCCCTGGAAGACGCACCGGGAAGACTCGGAGGAGGAGCTCGGCAAGCGCATCGAGTCGATGGCCTCACAGGTCTCCGATTCTTCGCATGCGATCTTCAACCTGCACTGCCCGCCATTTCGGTCTGGCCTGGACGAGGCGCCCGCCATCGACGCCGATCTCAAGCTGATGCACGGCGGCCGGGCGCTGCGGCCAGTCGGCTCGACGGCCGTGCGCGAGGCTATCGAGCGGCATCAGCCGCTGCTTTCCCTGCACGGCCACATCCACGAGAGCAAGGGTGCGGTGAAGATCGGCAAGACGCTCTCGATCAACCCGGGAAGCGCCTACGAGGAAGGGATGCTCATGGGGGCGATCATCCAGCTCGACCCCAAGAAAGGGATCAAGAGCTATCAGCTGGTCAACGGATGAAGAGGTAAGGAGGAAGCACATGGCTGACACGACGATGGGGACCGCGACGGGGACGAGGCCCGCGTTGTTCCTGCGCAACGCGACCGGGCTGGTCAAGGCCTGGTCGACGTTCGATGCCTTCATCTACTCGTTCTGGTCGATCAACCTGATCACGCTCGGCCTTTACGGAATGTCTTACGTCTATTGGGTGCCCGACGGACAGCTGCTCGCCGCGATCGTCATCTTTGGGGTGCTCACGACGTTCCTCGTGATCACCTACGCGATGCTGGTGAGCGTCATGCCCCGAACGGGCGGTGACTACGCCTGGCAGAGCCGGGTGCTGGGCGGCGGACTCGGGTTCGTCCTCTCGATCACCGGCTGGTGGTTCACCCTGTTCCTCTGGGCGCCCATCTACGCCAACATCCTGAACGTCCAGTTCTTCCTTCCCCTTGCTTACACGCTCAAATGGGCGGGTGTCTCCACGTTCTTCACGAGCCAAACCGGCCTCTTCGTCAGCTGCCTGATCGTGCTCGCGTTCGTAAGCATCGTGGTCACGCTGGGCATGGAGACCTATGCACGGATCCAGAAGATCTGCTTCTGGATCGGCCTTGTCGGACTGGTGGTCGTTTGTGGCCTATTGCTCTTCGCAAGCCAGAGCGATTTCCAGAACGCGTTCAATCGCGAGGCCGCTTCACTGTTCGGCGCCAGCGGAAACGCCTACCAATCGACGATCGACCTCGGCACCAAAGCTGGCTACACGCAGCACAACTTCGGCGCCTTCAGCCTCGGCCCGGTCTTCCTGCTGATGCCTTTCCTTGCTTTCTACCTGCTCTGGCCCAACTGGGGCGCGACCCTGTACGGCGAGGTCCGGGGGGCCAAGGACATACGCAAGCCCTTCTGGAGCATGTTCTGGGGCCTCTGGGTCACCATCGGCCTTGTCGGGCTGGTGATGATCCTCATCGTCAAGACCATGGGCTGGCAGTTTTACAACTCTGCCAATGCCGCCTACTACAACTACGCGCTCTACGGAGGCGACGCGACCCCGGTCACGACATGGCCTTACCCGGTGATGTTCGCGGGCTGGTTGGTGGACAACCATCTGTTCCAGGCCCTGCTCATCATCGTGATGGGGCTCTGGTTCTTCGGTTGGGCCGGCACGCTGTTCCTCTCCTCGACGCGGGTGATCTTTGCGGCTGCATTCGACCGGGTTCTCCCTGCGTGGGCGGCCAACATCTCGGCGAAGCGGCGCGTGCCCTACGGCTCGCTGGTGCTCATGATCGTGCCGTCGATCGTGATCAGCGCCGTCTACTCCTACGTCCCCAAGTTCCAGAGCGTGTTCCTGGACGCCACGGCCGTTCTTGCTTTGACGTTCCTGGCGACCGTGGTCGCGGCGATCATCCTGCCCTGGCGACGCAAGGACCTCTACGACGCCTCACCTATAGCCAACTACAAAGTCGCCGGCGTGCCGACGATCACCGTGGTTGCAGTGATCACAGCGATATTCCTGGTGTTCATGCTCTATGAGTGGTCTTTCAACAGCAGCAACCTCTACGGGACGTCGTTCCAAGCGACCCTGAACTCCGTTTACTACTTCCTGGCGACTTACGTGGTCGCGATCGCCATCTACGTCGCCGCGCGTATCGTGCGCAGCCGGCAGGGCATCGACCTGCGACGGATCCACCACGAAATCCCTGTTGAGTAGCATTGCAATGGCCGCCGGGCGTAAGCCCGGCGGTCTTTTTTAGCCCATGCTGGAACACACCCTCCGCACCTACCAGAGCCCGACCCGCCTCGTCCAGCGCCTCGGCGCCATCCAGGAGCTGGGCAGCGAGGCGAGTCAGCTCGGCATGCGGCGGCCGCTTCTGGTCACCGACGCCGGCGTGAAGGCGGCGGGCCTGCTGGACGTCGCCCTGGAATCCCTGCGCCGGTCGGACGTGGAGCCCGTGGTCTTCGACAAGGTCCGCGCCAATCCGGGTGTCGAGCTGGTCGACGCGGGCGCCGCCGAGTACCGCTCCCAGGGCTGCGACGGACTCGTCGCCATCGGCGGCGGGAGCTCGATGGACACGGCCAAGGGAATCGGCGTGGTCGCCGTGCACGACGGCAGCATCGTCGAGTACGAGTGGGGCCATAGCCCCATCAGCTCGCGCATCCCGCCGATGATCGCGGTACCCACCACGGCCGGGACCGGGAGCGAGGTCACCTTATGGGCGGTCATCACCGACCCGAAGCGAAAGATCAAGTTCAACGTCGGCGGAACTCCGAACATCGCGTCGTGGGTCGCGGTGATCGACCCGGAGCTCACCGTGAAGCTGCCACCGGCGGTCACCGCGGGCACCGGCATGGACGCACTCGCCCACGCGGTCGAGTGCTACACGATGTCCTATCACCAGCCGTTCACCGACGCCGTGGCGCTGCTGGCCATGGAGTACGTCGCGCGCTACCTACGAGTCGCCTTTTCCCAGGCGAACAACCTAGAGGCGCGATATCACATGAGCGCGGCGGCCATGCTCGCCGGCCTCGCGTACGGCACGGACTCGGCCGGCGCCGCGCACGCGATGAGCCAGACCGCCGGCGGCGTGCACGACGCTCCACATGGTGCGCTGACCGCGCGCCTGCTCGGCCCGGTCATGGAATACAACTACTCCGGAGAGCCGGAGCGCTTCGCTCGAATGGCCGCTGCCTTCGGGCTCGACACGACTCACGCCTCGATGTGGGAGGCGGCCGAGATGGCGGTCGAGTTCGTCCACCAGCTGACTGTTGACGTCGAGATCCCCGGGTTGCCGGAGCTCGGCTTCGACCAGGACGAGATCCCGATGCTCGCGGACAAGGCGTTCGCCGATCCGCAGACGATCGGCAACCCGCGTGATGTCGACGCCGCGGCGTATCGAAAGATCTACCAGCGTGCCTTCGACCTCGGAAACCACACCAATGGAGCCGGCTAGATGACCATCGACGTCGCCAAATCCGTAAAGAAGATGTTCGTCGACGGAAAGTGGGTCGAATCGGAGAGTGGTCAATTCTTCGACGCGGACAGCCCGGCGACCGGCGAGGTCATCGCCCAGGTACCGAAGGGCACGCGAGCTGACGCGCAGCGCGCGGTCGAGGCGGCGCACAAAGCGCGCGGCGCGATGGCGAACCTCAAGGGATTCGAGCGCTCGCGACGCCTGCACAGGATCGCCGAAGCGATCGAGAAGCGGAGCGACGAGCTCGGTCGACTGCTCACGCTCGACCAGGGCAAGCCGCTCAAGGCCGAGGCGATGGGCGAGGTGGCGGAGGCGGTCGAATACTTCCGCATCGCGGCCGAAGACCTGAAGCGCCTCGAGGGCCGCGTGCTCCCGAGTGCGAGCCCGTCCAAGCTGGTGCTTGCGCGCCACTACCCGCGCGGCGTCTACGGGATCATCACGCCCTGGAACTGGCCGCTCACGATGGCCGCGGAGCTGATCGCCCCGGCCCTCGCCGCCGGCAACACGGTCGTCTGGACCCCGGCCTCGTCGACGAGCGTGATCTCGGTCGCGCTGATGGAGTGCATCGCCGAAGGTGACTTCCCCCCTGGTGTCGTGAACCTGGTCACGGGTCCCGGCGCCGAGGTCGGCGACGAGGTCGCGGGGCACCCGCTGACCGATGGAGTCGGCTTTGTCGGCTCGACCGAGACCGGGGCGTCGGTCGCCAAGCGCGCCGCAGGGAAGCACGTGATGCTCGAGCTCGGAGGCAACGGTCCACAGGTCGTGTTCGCGGACGCGGATATCGGCCGGGCCGTGGAAGGCGCCATCGTCGGCTGCTACCTGTGCGCCGGACAGAGCTGCACCGCAGGCGAGCGCATCCTCGTCCAGGAGCCGATCCGCGACGAGTTCGTGGCCCGCCTCGCCGACGCGGCGAAGGCGCTGCGCCTGGGCGATCCCTTCGACGAGGCCACGACGCTGGGCCCGCTCAACAACGAAGGCGTCGCGACCAAGATGGACGAGCACGTCGCGGACGCGGTGAAACGCGGAGCCAAGCTCGTCCTCGGCGGCGAGCGGGCCAAGGGTTTCCCGACACGCCTCTACTACCACGCCACGATCCTCGACGGCGTCGAGCCGGACATGCGCGTGAGCCGCGAGGAGACGTTCGGTCCCATCGCGCCGATCATCAAGTTCCGCGACGAGAAGCAGGCGCTGGAGCTCGCCAACGACTCGCCCTATGGGCTGCTCGGCGCCGTCTACACCAAAGACCTTTCCCGCGCGCTGCGTTTCGCCGATGCGCTGGAGACGGGGTGGGTGAACATCAACGAGTCGACGAACTACTGGGAGGCCCATCTCCCCTTCGGCGGCCGCGCCGGCAAGAAGAGCGGGATCGGACGGGTCGGGGGGCGCTTCGCCCTGGAGCAGATGACGGACCTCAAGACGATCGTGATCGAGATCTCGCCCGAGTGACGTCCAACGGCCTGCCGCTGGAAGACACCATCTCCGAAGCAGAACGTGTCGCCGGCGTAGCCAGGGCGCAGACGGTCGGAGTCAAGCTGCTTGGGGGCGCGGGCATCCATCTGCACTCTCCCAGCGCTCACCACCCGCCACTCCGGCGGAAGTACGGCGACCTCGACTACGTGATCTCGGCCAAGGACCGCAAAGCGGCGTTGGCCTTCTTTCCCTCTCTTGGTTACGAGGCAAATGAGCGGTTCAACCTCATGCAGGGCGACCGGAGGCTTTACTTCTTCGACGGCAACAACGGCAAGCAGGTCGACGTCTTCATCGACGTGATCCGCATGTCGCACGTCATCGATCTCCGCGGGCGTCTCGCCCACAACGGGCCCTGCGCCAGTCCCTCAGACCTGCTGCTCAGCAAGCTGCAGATCTACGAGGTGAATCGCAAGGACCTGGTCGACCTCACGGCCCTCGTCCTCGATCATCCGATCGCGACCGGCGACGATGAGGCGATCGATGCCGCGTACGTCGCGCGGCTCGCCTGCGCCGATTGGGGCCTCTGCCGGACGCTGGAGATCAACGTCGCGAAGCTTCGCCACACCGTGGATGAGCTGGACGTCGACCGTGACCTGGTCCGCTCGCGGCTCGACGAGCTGTGGAGCGCGGTCGAGGCGCAGCCGAAGCCCCTCAAGTGGAGGATGCGCGCGCAGGTCGGGGACCGCGTGCGGTGGTATGAGCTGCCGGAGGAAGTCCGCTCGCCCTATCAACCCGAGTGAGGCCGTGACCAACGGACTGCCTACCCACGCGCGGTGCGTCGTCATCGGCTGCGGGATCGTCGGCAACAGCCTCGCCTACCATCTGACGCAGCTGGGCTGGCAAGACGTCGTCCTGCTCGACAAAGGACCGCTGCCCAACCCTGGCGGATCGACCGGCCACGCCTCGAACTTCATCTACCTGGTCGACCACTCGAAGGAGATGACCGCGCTGACGGTCGAGAGCGTCCGCCAGTACAGGGACATGGGAGTGTTCATCCAGTCAGGGGGCATCGAGGTCGCGCGCACGAAGGAGCGGATGCAGGAGCTGACCCGTCGCATGGCCTCCGCCGAGTCGTGGGGGATCGAACCTGTGTCCCTGCTCAGCCCCGGCGATGTCAAGGAGTTCGTGCCGTACATCAACGAGTCCGTCATCCTGGGCGGCTTCTACACGCCCGGCGTGGGAGTGGTCGACTCACTCCGAGCGGGGACCCTGATGCGCGAGAAGGCTCAGGCGGACGGTGCCCTGCACGTGGCGCCCAAGACCGAGGTGATCGGAATCGACGTCGAGGACGGCCGCGTCCGGCGCGTCCGCACCACGCAGGGTGACATCGAGGCCGAGACCGTGGCCATCACATGTGGGGTGTGGAGCCCGCGCCTCGCTCGCATGGCTGGCACACGCATCCCGCTCACCCCCGCCGTGCACCAGATGATCGACATCGGGCCGGTGCCGCGGTTCCGAGGAGCGAGGTCCGACATCGAGCATCCCATCGTGCGTGACATGGACACCAACATGTACGAACGTCAGGCCGGCGGCGACCTCGAGATCGGCTCCTACGCCCATCGCCCGATCCTCTACGACCCTGAAGACCTGCCACCCGTCGAGCAGGCAGCCCTCTCCCCGACCGAGTTCCCGTTCACGCAGGCGGACTTCGAGGAGCAGATGCAGCATGCGCTCGAGCTGATGCCCGAGATCGTCGGCGACGAGACCGTGGGCGTGAAGTACGCCATCAACGGCATCCTGTCGCTCACGCCCGACGGCATGCCGGTGCTTGGCGAATCGCCGGACGTCAAGGGCCTGTGGTCTGCAGCCGCGGTGTGGGTGAAGGAAGGGCCTGGCACAGGGAAGGCCCTCGCCGAGTGGATGGTGCACGGCGAGTCGGAGACGGACCTTCACTCATCGGACATCGCCCGCTTCCATGAACATCAAAAGACACGCGCGCACGTGCGCGCGCGAGCGGCCGAAGGCTTCAACAAGACGTACGGCATCGTCCATCCGAGCGAGCAGTGGGCGTCCAACCGCAACATCCGCCTCGCGCCGTTCCACCTGCGTGAGCGCGAGCTGGGGGCGGTCTTCTTCGAGGCGGCCGGGTGGGAGCGTCCCCAGTGGTACGAGTCCAATGCGTCGCTGATCGATGAGTTCGGTGACCGCGTCAATCGCCGCACCGCCGAGTGGGAGTCGCGGTGGTGGTCGCCGATCATCAACGCCGAGCACCTGGCGATGCGCGAACGCGCGGGCCTGTTCGACCTCTCCGCCTTCACGATCTTCGACATCCGCGGACCCGGAGCGCTGGCGTCAGTGCAGCGCGCCGCCCTGCGCCAGATGGACGTCCCGGTGGGCCGCGTCGTCTACACGCCGATCCTGAGCCCGGAGGGCGGATTCAAATCGGACCTCACGATCATGCGCCTGGGCGACGAGCACTTCCGCGTCGTCACGGGCGGCTCGCCGCCGGCGCGCAGGTGGCCGACCTGACGACTGGGATGACGACTGTCGGGCTGTGGGGGCCGCGGTCGCGCGATATCCTGGCTGGCGCGACGTCGGACGATGTGTCCAACGAAGGGTTCAGGTTCGGCACGTGCCGCACGATCGAGATCGGGACCCAGCGCGTGCTTGCCTCGCGCATCTCCTACGTCGGCGACCTGGGCTGGGAGCTGTACGTGCCGATGGAGCAGGGGCTCAAGCTCTGGGACACGCTGTGGGAGGCAGGCGGGCCGCACGGTCTCGTCGCCTGTGGCATCGGCGTGTATGGCACCACCGGGCGCCTCGAGAAGAGCTACCGCGCGCACGGCAACGAGCTCGAGACCGAGTACAACGTCGTCGAGGCCGGCATGGCCGCGCCGCGGGTGAAGGAGGAAGACTTCACCGGCAAGGCGGCGCACCTCCGGCATCGCGAGGAAGACCCCGCGGCGATCCTCTGCACTCTCACGGTCGACGATCACCGCTCCAAGAGCGGAGAGAAGCGCTACATGCTCGGCCGCGAGCCGATCCTCAAACGAGATGGAAAGCGGATCGTCGACCGGCGCGGACGCGGGTCGTACGTGACCAGCGCCGGCGCGGGGCCTTCGGTCGGCAAGCACATCCTGATGGCGTACCTCACTCCCGAGGAGGCGGTGATCGGCAACCAGCTGCTCGTCGGGTACATGGGCGAGCGCTATCCGGTCACTGTCGCAGTGGCCGGCGCCACCCCGCTGTTCGATCCCGAGAACGCACGAATTCGGGCGTGAGGGTTCTCGCCTGCATCAAGCGGGTCCCGATCACCGGTGGCCGAATCGTGCTCACCGAGGACGCGCGCGCCATCAACACACAGCACCTGGGCTTCACGATGAGTCCGCACGAAGAATGCGGTGTCGAGGAGGCGGCTCGCCTGATCGAGGCGCACAAAGGCGATTCGGTCGTGCTGACGCTGGGTCCACCGGAGGCGGTGGAACAGCTCCGCGACGCGATGGCGCTGGGTATCGATCGCGCCATCCACCTGCAGACCGATGGCCAGGAGTGGGACGCGGAGGCAACAGCGTCCGCGCTGACCGACGCGATTCGGGCCGATGAGGGGCCGAGCGGGCGCTTTGACATCGTCTTCTTCGGCAACGAGTCCGCCGACTCGGGCGGCTTCCAGGTCGGCGCGCGCGTTGCACACGCGTTGGGGCGCCCGCTGGTCACCGGCCTGAAGAAGGTGACGGTCGAAGGTGCCTCGGTCCGCTGCGAGCAAGAGGTCGAAGGAGGACGCGACGTGTACGTCGTCCCGCTGCCGGCGGTGCTGACGGTCAAGGAGGGGCTGAACCTGCCGCGATACCCATCTGTGCCGGGTCGCATGCGCGCGCGCAGCAAGCCGGTCGCGGTCAGCACCCCCGCCCGCCCGGCGCCTCGCCTCGAGCTGGTGCGGCTGGCGGTGCCGGCGGGCCAGGGGCGGCGCGCGGAGTCGCTGGGAGCCGGCGCGGCCGCGGCCCCAGCGGTGGTCGAGATGCTGCAGAAGGCCGGCGTTTTGTGACCGTCCTGGTCTTGATGGACGAAAGCGATGCTTCGCGCCAGGCGCTCACGCTGGCGCGCAAGTTCGGGGACCCGCGATCGGTGCGGATGGACGCGATAGAACCCTTCGCGCCGGACGCGCTCGCCGCAGCCCTGGCCCAGGCGGCCGACGAGCTGAATGCATCGGCCGTTTTCGCGGCGGGAACCGATCGCGGAAACGAGGTCATGGCCCGGCTCGCGGCGCGGACGGGCTTGCCCTTCGCCGCCAACTGCATATCCGCGACGCCTGGCGAGCCGGTATCCGTGACGCGTCTACGCTGGGGCGGCAGCCTGCTCGAGGAAGCCCGGCTGCACAGTCCACGCCCACTGATCAGCGTTGCGCCCCATACCGTTCCCGAGGACACAGGCCCGCGGCCGCAGGACGTGGACATGAAACCGCCGGCGGAAGCCGACCTGGTGGTCCGGGTCGTCGACCACGTCTCGCCGAGAAATGGCGGCGTGTCGCTGGCGGAGGCGAAGGTCATCGTCAGCGGCGGGCGCGGGGTCGGATCGAAGGAGGGCTTCGCGATCATCGAGGACCTCGCCGGATTGCTCGGCGCCGCCGTTGGATGCTCGCGTGCCGTGACCAGCGCCGGATGGCGCCCGCACAGCGACCAGGTCGGACAGACGGGGACCAAAGTGGCGCCCGACGTCTACATCGCCTGCGGCATCTCAGGCGCGACGCAGCACATGGCCGGGCTCAAGGGCGCCAAGAGAATCCTGGCGATCAACTCCGACCCCCAGGCGCCGTTGATGCTTAACGCGGACTACACCGTGACCGGCGACCTCAAAGAGATCGTGCCCGCCATATCGGCGGAGATCCGCAAGCGACGTTGATCATCGCCCAGGCGATCGCGCTTGCGCTGGCGATCGCCATCTCGACCACGCTCTTTGCCCGTCGTGGCCTCAGGCTTTACCGGCTGATTCGCTCGGGCAAGCCGGCGGCGCGCTTCGACATCGTGCCCGCTCGCTTGCGAGCCGAGGCAACGGACGTGATCGGCCAGCGCAAGCTGCTGCAGCGGCTGCTGCCGGGGCTCATGCACGCGGCGATCTTCTGGGGCTTCCTCGTCCTCTTCCCGACCATCGTCATCGCGATGATCGGTGCAGTCGACCCGCACGCCACTCTGCCGTGGCTCGGTGCGCAGGGCTGGTACGCGCTGCTGGTCGACGTTTTCGCGCTGTTGGTGCTGGTCGGCGTGATCACGGCGTTCGTCATCCGCAAGGTGCAACGGCCGGCGCGATTCAGGGGCAGCCACCTCGGCGCAGCGGACCTGATCCTCGGCTTGATCGCCGGCATCGTGGTCTCGCTTTTTCTGTGGCATTCGTCGCAGATCGCCCTGGGCTGGAACGACTACCCGGCGAGCTGGGCGCCCATCTCGAGCGCGATCGCGAGCGTCCTGCCGCGCGCTGCATTGCCCTACCTCGAGCGCGTCGCCGTGTGGGCGCACGTGCTGATCATCCTGTCGTTTCTCGTCTATCTCCCCTACTCAAAGCATCTGCATATCCTGGTCGCGGCGGTCAACGTCTACTTCGGGCGCACGCGCGCTCGTGGGCGCCTCGAACCGATCAACTTCGAGGTACCCGAGCAGGAGGTGCGCTTCGGCTCCGCGACGGCGACGGACATGACGTGGAAGCAGATGCTCGACACGGTTTCGTGCACCGAGTGCGGCCGCTGCCAGGACGTGTGCCCGGCCTATGCGACGGGCAAAGCGCTTTCGCCCAAGCTGCTGATCATGGCGATGCGGGACAACCTGTTGAGCGGTTCGTCAATGCCTATCGTGCCCAACGCTGTGACCGATGACATCGTGTGGGACTGCGTCACATGCGGTGCGTGCGTGCGCGAGTGCCCGGTGAACATCGAGCACATCGACCACGTCATCGACCTCCGGCGCAACCTCGTGATGGTCGAGTCGCGATTCCCCGAAGAGGCGGGCGCGATGCTGCGCGACGTCGACCGAACGGCGAATCCCTGGGGCAAGCCGCAGGCCGATCGGATGCAGTGGGCGGAGGGGCTGGGGGTTCGAGTGCTGCAGCCGGGCGAGGCGGCTCCCGACGTGCTGTTCTGGGTCGGCTGCGCGCCCGCGTTCGACGAGCGCGCACGAAAAGCCGCGGTCTCGACGGCGAAGTTGATGCAGATGGCCGGCGTGGATTTCGCTGTGCTCGGGCCTCGCGAGGCATGCACCGGAGACCCGGCGCGCCGGATGGGCGACGAGTACACGTTTCAGAGACTGGCCGGCGAGAACGTCGCGACCCTTAACAGCGCGAGCGTCAAGAAGATCGTCACCACGTGCCCGCACTGCTTCAACACGCTCGGCAACGAGTATCCGGATTTCGGAGGCGCCTACGAGGTCGTGCATCACACGCAATTTCTCGCCGACCTCGTCAGCGAGGGCAAGCTCGCTCCGATGCCGAGCGAGCGAACGATCACCTATCACGACTCGTGCTACCTCGCGCGGCACAACGACATTCGGGAAGCTCCGCGAGAGCTCGTGTCCGCGGTCGGGCAGGCCATCGAGATGCCGCGCAACCGCGAGCGCACCTTCTGCTGCGGCGCGGGCGGCGCGCGGATGTGGATGGAGGAGAAGCGCGGGCGGCCGATCAACCAGGAGCGGGTGCGAGAGGCGGTCGAGACCGGTGCCGAGACGCTGGCGGTGGCGTGCCCGTTCTGCACCGTGATGCTTGACGACGGCGTCCGCGAGACGGGCGCGAAGATGCAGGTTTTCGACCTGGCGACCCTGCTCGCGGAGGCGGTCGAGCGACGGCGGGCGCTGGCTACTTAGCGCTCGGAAGGGCACGTTCGGGTGGCCCAGGGCGGCGGGTTACGTTCGGTCAGCCACGCGGACCGGACTAAGGGATCAGGCAGCCCGGAAAAGGATGCGATTGGCGGATGGGTCGACCGCCGCAAGTCCCCCGTCTTCTTCGTTGAGCCGGACGTTGCCGTGTTCCAGTCGGCTGACCACGTCGTCGAGGTCGCGCCGGCTCGGCAGCTCGATGGTGAATCGGCGCAGGCCGGCCGATCCCGCAGATCGCGGCTTGGCTCCCTGGCCCGCCCATGTGTTGAGGCCCAGGTGATGGTGGTAGCCGCCGGCCGAAACGAAGCCGACGCCAGGCACGTGACCCATGACGTCGAAGCCGACAAGGTCGTGGTAGAAGCTCAGCGCATCGTCGACGTCGGCGACATGAAGGTGGACGTGGCCCATCTTCGTGCCCGCGGGCATCGGCGACACCAAACCATCTTCTGTCCGGTCGTCGTCGGTGAGGTGGCTGAACATCTCTTCGAGGTCGATCGGATCGCGGCCTGACCGGGGACGGCCGTCCTTGTCGTAGGCGACGAACGTGCCGTTTCCGAAACCCATGGTCCCGTCCTCAGGCGATTCGACGTAGATCTCGATGCCGTTGCCGTCGGGGTCCCAGAGGTAGTTGGCCTTGGTCATCACGTGGTCGGTGGGGTACTGGTCCCAGCGCAGCCGGCCCAGCCTGGCGATCACTCGAGCCAGCTCCCTGCGGTCGGGCACGACGATCGCAAGATGGTAGAGGCCTGACGTTCTGGGCTCGACCGGGCGCTCGGCGTCCGGGTGCAGGACCACGATCTCGCGTCCGGGGGCTCCCATCCGGATCTCTGGTCTGTCACCAGGGAGCGGGGTCAGCCCGACGTAGTCGCGGTAGAAGCGCAGAGCGCGATCGCCATCGGTCACGGAAAGGTCGACCGTGCCCATGCCGGTCCTGGCGGCGATCGACTGAGTTTTCACCGAGGTATCTCTACCCAACTTTCGGTCGGTGTATTCGAATCGGCCCGTCCGGGACTAGCTGAGGCCGAGGATGTTTCCCTTGACGTCGATGTCGATGCTTGCCGCGATCGGGGTCGTCGGCAGGCCGGGCATCGTTCGCATCTCCCCGCAGATGGGGTAGATGAACCCCGCGCCGACCGACGCACGGACCTCGCGCACCGGCAGCACCCAGCCGGTCGGTGCTCCCTTGAGCTTGGGGTCGGACGAGATCGAGAGGTGCGTCTTGGCGATGCACACGGGCAGGCGCCCAAACCCGCTCGCCTCATAGGCGTCCAGCTGCCGGGCCGCCACGGCGTCGTACTCGACCCCGCGCGCCCCATAGATCCGCAGCGCGATGGTCTCGATCTTCTCGCGCAGCGTCGCGGCGTCGGGATAAAGCAGTTGAAAAGTGCTCGGCTCCTCGGCAGCCGCCGCGACCATCTCGGCCAGCTCGGTCGCGCCCCTGCCACCCTGGACGAAGTTGTTGCACACCGCGGATCGGACGCCGAGGTGCTCCGCAAGCTCGCGGATGGCGCGATGCTCAGATTCATGGTCGCCCGGAAATGCATTGATGGCGACGACGGGCGTGACGCCGTGGATCTGGATGTTTTCGACCTGCTTGCGCAGGTTGGCGGCGCCGGCGAGCACGTCGTCCGGGTTCTCTTTCAACAGCTCTGGCGGCAATGGCCTGCCCGCGACGACCCTGTACTTGCCCGAATGAACTTTCAGCGCACGCACCGTGGCGACGACCACCGCCGCGTCCGGGGCAAGGCCCGAGGTCCGGCACTTGATGTTGAAGAAGCGCTCCGCGCCCATGTCGGCGCCAAAGCCTGCCTCCGTCACGACGAAATCGCCGCAGTGGATGCCCAGCATGTCGGCCAGTACCGAGGACGCGCCGTTGGCGATGTTGCCGAACGGGCCTGCGTGCACGAGCACGGGCGTGTTTTCCAGCGTCTGGAGCAGGTTCGGCTTGATCGCGTCGAGCATGATCACGGTCATCGCCCCACCGGCGTGAAGGGAGTCGGCCGAGATGGGACGTCCGTCGCGCGCGAGACCGATCACCATCCGGCCAAGCCGCTGCCTCATGTCCTGCAGCGAGGTGGACAGCGCGAGCACGGCCATGACCTCTGAGGCCGCGGTGATGTCGAAGCCCGTTTGTCGCACCACCCCGTCTTCGGGTGCGCCAAGCCCGACCACGACGTTGCGCAGCACCCTGTCGCTGACGTCCAGCACCCGGCGCCAGGTGATGCTGTGCAGGTCGATCGGGAACTCACGCAGGCTGTGGTGGATGTAGTTGTCGATCATCGCCGCGAGCAGGTTGTGTGCCGAGGTGACCGCGTGGAAGTCGCCGGTGAGGTGCAGGTTGAGCCGCTCCATCGGCACCACCTGGCTGTAACCGCCGCCCGCGGCTCCGCCCTTGATGCCGAACGTCGGACCCATCGAAGGCTGGCGGATCGCGACGGTCGCGCGCTTGCCGATGTGGCCGAGCGCGTCGCCCAGGCCGACGGTGGTCGTGGTCTTGCCCTCGCCCAGCGGCGTGGGGGTGATGGCCGAGACGACGACGTACTTCGCCTTCGGCCGGTCCTTAAGCTCTTCGATCGCTTCGAGCTTGACCTTGGCGACGTCATGCCCGTACGGCTCGAGCAAGTGCGGTCCGATCCCCATCTTGGCCGCGATGTCGGACATGGGCAGAAGGCGTGCCTTGCGCGCGATGTCGAGGTCAGTCGGAAATTCAACCTTCATGCACCCTCTCCTTGCGAAAGGCGCGACAGCATCTCGCGCCGCCATCTCTCCGTCGGCTCGATCTCGTTGAATGTGAACACGTGGAGTCCGGCGATGCGCCGGGCGTGCTGTGCGATGTCCGGGAGCAGCGCGCCCACGAATCGGCCGGGCTCGTATCCGCCCGGCCGAAACATTCGCGCCAGCCAGCTGGGATGGCCGCGCAGAAAACGGGCTGACTCCGCCACCCCGATCTTGGTGGACAGCCGCAACAGCCGTGCGGGGTCGGCCACACCAGCCATCCCGATGTAGATCGGCAGCTCGACCCCACGCCGCCGCACCCGCTCCACCCACCGCTTCACGGTGTCCGCATCGAAGCTCATGTTGCTGACGATGTAGGTCGCAAACCGCCTCTTGTCCCACATCGCCTGGATCGTCATGTCGTCGTGGATGAAGGGATGGCTCTCCGGGTATCCGGTGACGCCGATCTCGGTGAGGCCGTGATCCTCAGGCAGCGCGGACAGGAGCGCCAGCGCGTCGGGAAATTCGCCCGCGGGTTGCTTCGCGTCGCCCGCGATGACAAAGACATTCGTGATGCCGGCGCCCCTCAGGGCCTCGAGGATCTGGCCGAGCTCGCCCCGGTCCCGGATCATCCGCGCCGACAGGTGCGGGACGGCGGTGTAGCCGGAGCGGGCAAGCGCGACGGCCAGGAGCACGGTCGCGGGCATGCCCCGCCGGGGAGACGCCGTCACGGTGATCGAGACCTCCCTGGGCACGTATCGGACCACGACCTCGAGGACGTCATCGGTAGGGAAGATCTCGTACCGCGGGGTGCGGAGGAACGTGGCCAGACCTGGCCCAACACTCCGCGTGCCCACCGGCCTCACCACGTGCGCTGTCGCACTATACGCCACTGTCGCGCTGTGCGCAACAACAGGCTAGAAGGGCGCCGGCAGGAGGAGGACGGTGTTGCGGTCGGCCGGCGTCCCGGGACGCCAGGAGTCGAAGCCGTTGAGGGGAACGTTGCCCGCCAGCTCCCGGTGCAGCCCGGCCAGGCCCGCTCCGTCGTGGTCGAGCATCGTGCAGCCGACGGCCAGGAGGCCGCCGGCGGTCCGGTACAGCTCGACCAGCCGGCCCTGGCACGGCCAGTCGACCATCGAGCTCGTCGTCACCTCCCAGAAGCCGCCACGCGGTGTGATCCGGTTGGCGTGGATGTGGCCGTTGAGCCAGAGCACGACATTCGGAAAGCGCACCAGCAGCGAGAGAAGCTCGTCGGCGCGACGTTCGCCGCGCGGGTTGGAGAGCGTGTCGTAGCCGTGGTGGGAAAGGATCACCACGTAGCGGTCGCGCGCCTCATCGAGGCGCTGCTCCAGCCAGCGCAGCTGCGCGGAGTCGATGGTTCCATCGGCGCCCCCGGCGTCGCATACCGTGTCGAGCGTGATGAACCGCACGGTGCCTGTGTCGTGGACGTAGTAGGGGGTGGGCAGAAGATCGCTCCGCTCGATGGGTCTCCGCTCCGGGTCGGTAGGCACGACAAGCGAAGCGCCCGACATGTAGCGCTCTGGGTTGGCGACGAAGATGTCGACCGCGCGATCGCGGTCGAGGCCGGGCGGCAGCTCGATCGGTTTACGGGATCCCGCCATCGCTCGGGCCAGCTCCGGAGTAACGACCCCAACGCCCTGGCAGACCTGTTCGTGATTTCCCCAACAGCGCAACCACGGAACGGCGAGGCCATCGGACTGAAAGGGCTGCGTCGCTGCATCCAGCAGCCCCGGTCGGTGCGGAAAACCGAGGTTGCGCTGAAACGGGTCTCCATCGGGCTGGCCCTCGGGCTTCCAGTAGATGTCGCCCGGCCAGTCGGTCCCCTGCACCCCGTCGTAGCCCGGCGCGCCGGAGTCGGGACGGACCGAGCCGCCGTCGAGCAGCGAGAGGAAATTCGTCAGCTCGTTGCGTTGCGTGTTGTCGACCGCATCGCCGGTCATCGCCACCAGCTGCACCGCGGCGCCCGTCAGCGGACCGGCGGCGACGCTGTTGATGGCGCGCACCACCGCGCCGATGGCGTGGGTGTTCAGCAGCTCGTGCGGGCGCTGCATGGTCAGCAGCTCCCTGAATCGCGGATCCGCAGCTTCACGGTTGATGAACTCGAACCGGGCTGGGGACTGGGTGTCAGTGACGTGAAGGTCTGTCAGGTGGGCGATGCATGCGAGCGCTTCGCCCCTTGGTGCCGCATCCCCGGCCGCGAGCTCGGTGCGGACCAGGTGCATCTCACCCCCAAGCTCACCCACACCGCGATAGGCCGCCTTCGTACCGGTGCGAAGAACCTGGCCGGCGCCAAGGCGCCGCTCCGTGGTCAAGACCGTGCGCGCGGCGGACTTCACGGAGCGGTGGCGGCCGGCTCTTCCCTCTGAATGAGCACCGGGTCAGGGCGCAGCGCCAGCCGCACCTTCGTCCCGGCCGGAGTGTCAGACGCGGCCGAGGTCGCCATCTGCGCGAGCACGATGGTGTCGCCGAGGTCGACCGTCACGCGGCTCATGGCACCGAGGAACGCAACTGCGATGACAGTTCCGACCAGAGGTCCGTCCTCCATCTCGCCGTTGCTGGCGAGGGACACGGCTTCCGGGCGCACCAGCGCGGTGGCCGGACCGTCCGTGACGTCTGGATCCACGAGAGGGATGCGTGTTCCGCGAACGGTTACCGCACCACCGCGCACATCGCCCTTGATGCGGTTGGTCAGGCCGACGAACTCGGCCACGAACGGCGTGGCCGGACGCGAGTAGATCTCGGTCGGCGGCCCCAGCTGCTCGAGGTGGCCCGACTGCATCACGCCCACCCGGTCGGCGATGGCCAGCGCCTCCTCCTGGTCGTGGGTCACGAAGAGCGTCGTGATTCCAACCTCGAGCTGCACCCGGCGGATTTCGTCCCGCAGGCGCGCACGGACTTTCGCGTCGAGGGCCGATAGGGGCTCGTCGAGCAGAAGCACCTTGGGCTTGATGGCAAGCGCGCGGGCCAGCGCGACGCGCTGCTGCTGACCGCCGGAAAGCTGGTGCGCGAACTTGTCCATGTGCGGTCCGAGCCCCACCAGGTCGAGCACCTCCCTGGCGCGCTCCCGTCTTTCCGCCGCGCCGACATGCTGCAGCTGCATCCCGAACTCCACGTTCTGCCGTGCGCTCATGTGGGGAAAGAGGGAGTAGGCCTGGAAGACCATCCCGATGTTGCGCCGGTTCGCGGGCACGTTGGTCACGTCTTTGCCCGCGATGACCACGTGACCGCTGTCCGCCTGCTCGAGACCTGCCAGGAGCCGCAGCGCCGTCGTCTTGCCGCATCCCGACGGACCGAGCAGAGCGACGAGCTCACCCGGGGCGAGGGTCAGCGTTAATCGGTCCAGGGCGGTCGTCGTCGCGTACTTGCGCGTGAGGTTTTCGAGCCGAACCTCGACGCCCGCCCGAGGCGTCGCGCGTCCATCGGTGGTCATCTGTTGCCAACCCTCCCATACACGGCGCCACTCAGGGCAAGTGGCTTCGACAGGTCAAGCTCCACAGGGTCGGCCGCGGCAACGCCGGTCCGCGGGCGGCGCACAAACGAAAGGATGAGCAGGAGCGCGAACGCGAAGATCAAGGACGCCACGGCGACGGCGATCGAGGTGCCTGCACTTGTGAGGCCGACGTACGCGATCGCCACCTGGAGATTCTCGTAGTTCATCAGGTTCGCGAACGTGTACTCGCCGAGGACCAGCGCCACCGAGAGCAGGCACGCGTTGAGGATGGCGCTCGGCATGTTCGGGACCACCACCCGCCACATCACAGTGCCCCATCCTGCGCCAAGGCTGCGAGCTGCCTCGGACAGGGTCTTGAGGTCGATCGCGGAGAGCCCGGCGTCGAGGGCGCGATAGCTGTAAGGCAGGACGAGGATCACGTAGCCCAACGAAAGAACCAGGATCGAGTCGGTGAAGTTGCTGATCCATATGAAGATGGGCTTGACCCCGACGACGAGGGCGATGGCGGGAACGGTCAGCGGCATGAGGCAGATGAATTCGACGATGCGGCTGATTCGAGGAAGGCGCAGCCTTACCCACACCATGGTCGGAAGGACAAGCACCAGCATCAAGATGGAGGTGATCGCCGCGAGCTCGAGCGACGCAACGATCGCGTCGCCCAGGCCAGGCGTGGTCGCGATCTGAGTCCACGCCTCCAGGGTGCGCGGTGCGTTGATAGAGTTGCCGCGAGTCGAGAACTCGAACATCGCGCCAACGGGAACCAGGAAGAAGGCGCCGAGCACAACGAAGACTGTGATGCGGAAGACCTGGAGCTTGATCCGCCGCGACCTGTTCACAGTTGGCTCACCGCAGCCAGTGAGCGGTACGTCGCTGCAGCAAGGTGTAGAGCGCCATTACGACCAGGACGATGACGATCATCGCCAGCGCCAGCGCCTTGGCATAACCTGGCTGGCTGGATCCCGTTTCGCTCGTGAGCAGCGCCTGGATCTGGAGCGGCAAGATCACACCACCCTGGGTGAGGAGCGCCGAAGCCGTCGCGTATGCCGAAAAAGCGTTGGCGAAGAGCAGCAGGGTGCAGCCGAGGAACGACGGAAACAATAGAGGGCCCGCGATGTAGCGCCAGTAGTGCCACGTCCCGCCGCCCAGGCTGTCTGTAGCCTCGCGCCACTGGGGACGGATGCCGTCTAGCGCGGGCGCGAAGACGAGGACCATCAGCGGAATCTGGAAGTACATATAGATGAGGGTCAGTCCGGGCAGGTCGTACAGCCACACATGGCCGTTGGGGTAGATGTCGATGCCGTGCTGCTGCAGGAACACGTAGACAAAACCAACCGTCCCAATCGTCGCGATGAATGCAAACGTCAGCGTCACGCCGCCGAACTGCGCGAGCACGCCGGCGGCTGACATCACGCTGCGGCGCAAGATGCCGTCCGGCTTGCCGGTGACCACGGCGTAGGCGAGAAGCGCGCCTACAAATGCGCCGACGACGGCGCTCACCGAGGAGATGGCGATGCTGCTCGCAAACGCCTTGAACATGTAAGGCTTGTCGATCCCGTCGAAGTTCGCCAGGGACAGGGTGCCGCCGGGCGTCAGCAGCGATCCTCCGACGATGATCGCGGTCGGCAGCAGCAGAAAGACGCCGACATACAAAAAGAACGGGACGGCACCTATCCAGGAAAGAGACAGCCGCCGCCCACCCTCGAGGGGGCGAGCGGCGGCACTCAACGCTGAGGTACTGGCGGTCGTCAGGACACCGCCTGGGACCAGTTGGCGACGACAAATGAGCTGGCCTTGGACGTCTGGTCACCCGTCGGGACCTGGGGCGTCCCGGGCACCTGCGGAAGCTTGGCGGCCGAGGCCGTGTCCACCGTTCCGGCAGTCGTCATGGCTGCCTGGCGGATTGGCCGCGCGCCGCCCTTGAGCCAGAGGTTCTGGCCCTGGTCGGAGTAGAGGAACTCCTCCCACAGCCGCGCGGCCGCAGGGTGGGGGGCGTCCTTGTTGATCGCCTGGTTGTAGAAACCGCCGATGATCGCGTTGGTGGGCACGAAGATCTTCCAGGTCGAGACGTCCTTGCCGTGCGAGGTGGACAGGTAGTCCCACTCGAACAACACCGGAGTCTGGCCCGCCTTGACCGTCGCGGCAGTTCCGACCACGGGGACGTAGTTGCCCTTCTGCTTCAGCTGCTTGAAGAAGTCGACGCCCTTGCTGACATCGTCCAGGGAGCCGCCGTTGGCGACGGACGCCATGATGACGCCGTTCAGGCCCTGGTTGGACTTCGTCGGGTCACCGGCAAGCGCGACCTTGCTCCTGAAAGCGGATCCGAGCAGGTCCTGGACCGATGTGATCGCCGGCACCTTGCTCGAGTCGTAGCCGATGCCCATGTAGCCGCCGTAGTCGTTGAACCAGAGGCCCGTGGCCTCCTTGGCTCCGGCCGGGATGTCGTTCCAGGTCGCCACCTTGTACGGCGTGAACTTGGCAGTGTTGGCGAGCGCGACCGGCTGGCCGACGTCGACCACGTCCGGGGCGCGGGTGGTGCCGTCGAACGCGTTGACCTCGTCCTGGCTGCTGCCGTTCGGGTTGAGCGAGGTGATCGGGATGCCGTACTTCGCGGTGAAGGCGGTGATGATCTCGCCGTAGTTGGCCCAATCGGGCGGCAGCGCGATCACGGTGAGCTTGCCTTCGGCTTTGGCCGCCGCGATGAGCGCGTCCATGCCGCCGCAGCCGGTGGCTGACGTCGCGGTCTTGGCCGTCGACTCGCTGCACGAGGCCGAGCTGTTGCTCGGCGAGCTGCCACAGGCAGCCACCACGAAAACCGCCACCACGGCGAGGCCAAGGTGGCGTGTGAGTTTGCCGAACTTCATGCTTCGTTCCCCTCCAAATAGCCCGTCGCGGGGCATGCGACCAGGCAGACCGGGCAATCATGGCTCTCCCTTGCCGATGTTGCAAGGACAGAGTTCCGCCGTGCGGTTGATTTCAGTTAGGGCCCGGTTAATCCAACCTGACCGTCACGTTTCAGCGCGCTTCCCGCGGTAGCCCAGTCGCCGCGACAGGTCCGCCGCACGTTCGATGGTCATCCGGTCAAACTCGGGGCGGGCGCCGGCGCGCAGTCGGTGCGAGGGACCTGAGACGTCGAGGGCCGCAACCACTTCACCGTCGGCTCCGAAGACCGGCGCGGCCAGCGCGTCCAGCCCGAGCTCCAGCTCTTCATGCGTCCGCGCGATGCCCGACGCCCTCGCCGCGTCCAGCTGCGCTTCGAGCTCGACACGGTCGGTGATGGTGCGCGGGGTGACCTGCTCCAGCGGCCTCGCGAGCATCCGCTCCCGGACCGCGGCGGGGCCGAAGGCCAGGATCGCCTTGCCGCTCGCCGTGCAGTGAGTCGGTGTTCGGCGACCAAGCCAGTTGACGCTGACGACCGACGTCGAGGCCGTGGCCTGCTCGATCGGCACGATGACGTCGCCCACCAGGACGTCCAGCGTGGCGGTCTCACCGGTCGCGCCGGCCAGCTGCTCGCAAACCGGTCGAGCCACGTAGCGAAGGTCGAACTCTCCCGTCACGACGCTGGCCAGCTGCGGCAGGCGCCGGCCGAGGCGATACCTGGCCGTGCGCTGGTCGCGCTCGACGAGCGCGTGCCGCTCCAGCGTGGCGAGCAGGCGGAGGGCGGTGGAGCGGTGCACCTGCAGGCCCCTGGCCACCTCCGCGCCGGTGCGCCAGTCTCCCTGGGCGAGGAGGTCCAGGATCGCGATCGCCCGCTCGACCGAGCGAACCGACACGTCCCTCGGCGCGTCGTTGCTCATTGCGCAACATTAACCATTCCGCGCAACACCGCGGTACCATGCTCAGACGGTGAGCCGCCAGGAAGAGATCCGAGCGGAGCTGTTCGAGCACACGCTCAATGGCCACGCGCCCGAGGTCAAAGCCCTGACGGAAGAGGCGCTCACCCTCGGCATGGACCCGATGGACATCCTGTTCAAAGCGCTGATCCCCTCCCTCGAGGAGGTCGGGCGGCGGTTCGAGAAAGGCGACTTCTTCGTCCCCGAGATGCTGATCGCGGCCCGCGCCATGCAGGGCGCGCTGGTGATCCTCAGGCCGCTCATCGCCGAGACCGGAGCCAAGCCGGTGGGCCGCTACGTGATCGGCACCGTCAAGGGCGACATCCATGACATCGGCAAGAACCTGTGCGTGATCATGCTCGAGGGCGCGGGGTTCGAGGTGTTCGACCTGGGCGTCAACACACCGCCGGAGAAGTTCGTCGAGGCTGTTCAGAAGCATGAGCCCGACGTGGTCGGGTTCTCCGCGTTTCTCACGACGACCATGCCCATGTTCAAGGCCAACATCGAAGCGCTGACCAAGGCCGGGCTCCGGGACAAAGTCCACATTGCGGTCGGCGGCGCGCCGGTGACCCTGGAGTACGCGAAGCACGTCGGCGCCGACAGCTACGCACCTGACGCCTCCATGGCGACGCGCATGGCCAAGCAGCTGGTCGGCGATCGCAGCGAGAGCTCGCAGGGCGCGCAGGCGCTCGAGCAGGCCGTGATGAAAATCGACGAGACGCTCCGCAAGGGCTGAGCTCTGATGGAAACCCGCCTCACCTCGCGCGGTCGCGAGGTGGTCATCTCCGGTGATCGTCCTTTCGTGATCATCGGCGAGCGCATCAACCCGACCGGCCGCAAGGTCCTGGCCGCGGAGATGAAGGATGGAGTGATGGATCGCGTGCGCTCCGACGCTCAGGCGCAGACCGCCGCGGGCGCCCACATGCTCGACGTCAACGCGGGTATCCCCGCAATCGACGAGCCGGCTCTACTCGTGGCGGCCATCAAGGCGGTGATGGAGGTGACCGACATTCCGATCTGCATCGACTCCTCGATCATCGAAGCGCTGGAGGCGGGACTGTCCGCCTATGAGGGCAAGGCGCTGGTCAACTCCGTCACGGCTGAAGAAGACCGCATGGAGCGGATCCTGCCGCTGGTCAAGAAGCACGGCGCCGCCGTGATCGGCATGGCGAACGACGAGACCGGGATCACCATGGTCCCCGAGGAGCGACTGGCGCTTGCCCGACGCATCGTCGAGCGCGCCGCCGACCATGGCATACCTCAGGAGGACGTGATCATCGACCCGATCGCGATGACCGTGGCCGCCGATCCCACATGCGGCTTGATCACGCTCGAGACGATGCGCCTCATCCGGGACAAGCTCGGCAACAACATGACGTGCGGGGCGTCCAACGTTTCTTTCGGCCTGCCGGACCGGCCGGCCGTCAACGCCGCTTTTCTTCCACTGGCGATGCATGCCGGCCTGACCTGCGCGATCACCAACCCGCTCGAGGCACAGGTGCGCCGCGCCATCCTCGCGGGTGACCTGCTGCTCGGCCACGACGAGTACGCGATGCGCTGGATCTCGAACTTTCGGGCAGACCAGGCGGCGAAAGCATCAGCGAAATGATCCAGCGCAAGCTCGAGGTCCACTACCTGCCGTTCGACAGGACGACGCGCGTGCCGCCCGGCACGACGGTGTTCAGCGCAGCGCACTGGATCGGACTTCCCATCGATTCCACGTGCGGCGGCCGCGGCACATGCGGCAAGTGCAAGGTGCGCGTGATCGAGGGACGATCGGACGCCGAAACTGCGGACCACCGCCAGCTGCGCCCGTCGGAGATAGAAGAGGGCTGGCGCCTTTCCTGCCAGGCACGCATCTACGAGGACATGACGTGTGAGGTCCCGCAGCTGCTTCGGGTGCCGAAGGCGGCCACGATGGGCCTCGGCCGGCTGGTCATCCTCGACCCCAACGTGCGGAAGGTGTACTTCGAGCTCAGCGAACCCTCGATGGAGGACCAGCGCAGCGACGTCGCACGCCTCAGGGACGCGCTCACCGAGGAAGGGCACGACATGGTCGCCGGTGTCGCCGTCCTGCGCACGCTGCCGTCGGTCTTTCGTGAGGCCGGCTTTCGCGTCACCGCGGTGCTCGCGGGCGAGCAGCTGGTGGCAGTGGAGGCCGGCGACACGACCGCCGAGTGTTACGGGGTCGCTTTCGACGTCGGGACGACGACGCTGGTCGGGACGCTGATGAACCTGCGAACCGGGATGGCCGCGTCGGTCCTCTCGACGCTCAACGGCCAGGCGCCGTTCGGGGCGGACGTCATCTCGCGCATCAGCCACGGCATGAACGGACCCGAAGCGATCAAGGAGCTGCAGGACGCGGTGGTCGGCACGATGAACACCGTGCTCGGCGAGCTCTATCGCGAGACCGGAGTGTCGCCGTCGCGGACATACGAGGCAGTCGTGGTCGGCAACGTCACGATGCTGCACCTGCTGTTCGGGATCGATCCGACTCCGCTGTCGATGTCGCCTTTCACGCCGGCCTTCATGAACGAGCTCACCGTCGAAGCTCGTGAGATCGGCCTGCAGATCCATCCCCACGGCTACATCCAGACCCTCCCCGCGCTGGGCGCCTACGTCGGCGCCGACATCGTTGGCGGGGTGCTGGCGACGGGGGTCGCGCGCGAAGACAAGCTCCGGGTCTTCGTCGACGTCGGGACGAACGGCGAGATCGTTCTCGGCAACGCGCAGCGCGCGCTTGCCACCGCGGCGCCCGCGGGCCCCGCCTTCGAAGGCAGCCAGATCCGGTGCGGTATGCGCGCCACCGTTGGCGCGATCGAGGGCGTGCAGCTCGGCGACCGAGTCGAGCTGCAGATCATCGGCGGCGACGTGCCGGCCGAGGGCATCTGCGGCTCGGGCCTGGTCGACGCGGTGGCGCAGCTGCTGCTCGCGGGGCTCCTCGAATACTCCGGCCGCTTCAGGAAACCCGAGGATGTGCCCGACCATCCCCTGCGCGACCGCCTGATCGACGTGGACGGGATGCGCGCGTTCCTCCTCGCCGACGGCGTCTACCTGACGCAGCGCGACATCCGCGAGCTGCAGTTCGCGAAGGGATCCATCGCGACCGGGATCAAGGTCTTGATGGACATCCTCGGGGTGGCCGCCGGCGACCTCGATGAGGTGCTGCTCGGCGGATCGTTCGGCTCCTATCTCAATCCGGAGAGCGCCAAGATCATCGGCCTGGTGCCGCCCGTCGAGGTCGACCGCATCATCGCGGTCGGGAACTCCGCCGGTGAGGGGGCCAAGATCGCGCTCCTCTCGTACCGCGAACGCCAGGTGGCGTTCGAGCTGCCGTCCCGCATCGAGTACGTCGAGCTGTCGGGACGCTCGGACTTCAACGACGCGTTCATCTCGGTGCTCGGGTTCCCCGAGCTGGCGCCGGTGACATGAGCACCACGGCGCTCGTCATCTGCGGCGCGCTCGGCCGCGAGGTGAAGGACATCGTCGACCGGCGAGGTTGGGCCGTCGACATCTACGGAGTTTCGGCGCTGCTTCACCTTTACCCCTCGCGGATCGTCGACGAGCTGCGCGAAAAGCTGCACGCCCTGCGTCCGAGCTACGACAAGCTCGTGGTCGTGTACGGCGAGTGTGGGATGAACGGCCGGCTCGACTCGCTGCTCGAAGAGGTCGGCGCCGCCCGGTTGCGCGGACCGCATTGCTACGAGATGTTCGCGGGCGAAGATCGCTTCCAAGAGATCGCCGACAGCCGGCCGGGCACCTTCTTCCTCACCGACTGGCTGGTGCGCAACTTCGACCGCGCCGTCATCAAGGGCCTCGGCCTGGACCGCGACCCGGAATTGAAACCGATGCTGTTCGGTAATTACGAGGCGGTGCTTTACCTGCGTCAGGTGCCGAACCCGCGGCTGGCGGAGAAGGCGCGCGAGATCGCCGCATATCTTGGCCTGCCCCTGGAGATCGACGACGTGGGTTTGGGGGAACTCGAAGAGCGGCTCGCCGCGTTAGTGGAAGCGTGACGTGGCGAAGTACCAGGTGATGTTCTGGAAGCACATCCCTTCCCAGGTGAAGGCTTGGGACGGCGATTCCGAGACCAAACGGATGCTGCCGGACTACTTCCAGGCCGCCATCGACGCCTACGCGATGAAGGACGGCTCGACCGAGATGGATGCGTACCTGGACGGCTGGAAGTGGGGACCGGTCGAAGAACGCTCGGGCTCGCCCGCTGATGTGCTCGGCCAGGTCATCGACGAGCTGACCGCCGCCAATCCGCGCGCACGCCTCCTGAATCCGTCGTGAGCAACTCCATCCTCGACGACCTGTTGAACAGCCAGCAGCTGATGATCGCGATGCTGCGAATCTCGGCTGAAGATCCATCCGCCAGGGTCGGCGCGTGGGACCTGCGAGACCTCGCCGCCCATCTGGCGGCGACGGAGCGCGACTGCTACGTGCCGAGAATCCGCTCGATCGCGACCGGCGAGAACCCGAGTTTCGGTGTTTTCACCAACGACGGAACCGATTTCAGCGGGATCCACCTCGACGACGCGCTTGACGAGTGGACGGCGACCCGGACGATGCTGACCGGCTACGTGCAGACGCTCGACTCCGACCAGCGGACGCGGCTGATCGGTCATCACGAGCGTCACGGGGACGTGACGGTCGATCGCTACCTCGAGATTGCGCTCGAGCACGATCGGGACCATCTGCGGGGCCTGGAGCGGCTGGCCGGCGAGGTGACGCGCTAGCGATGTTGACCTGGATCAGCATCGCCGCCGTTTTCTGAGCCGCCTCCGCAAGGATTGCCGCGGCGGCGGCATCCGCCCGCAGGTTCGGGTTGCCGTTGGTTTCTAGGTCGTGGGCAAGCTCCATCACCTGAGCCGCCACGCCGGCGATCTCGATCGGCACGTCGATCGTCTTCTGGCGCGCGGCGTCCACGTTCTGGCCTGATCGCGACGCTTCGACGAACTCGAGGTACGCCAGCGAGTCCAGCTCGATGAGCTCCTCAGCGCGCAGGCGCAACGCCTCAGCGCGATGGTGCGCTGCGGTGGCGCCGGGCCATCGACTCCGCGAACGCAAGGCCACCTTCTGGAGGAGCGCCGCCGACAGGGCGACCACCGCGGCCGCGGCAGACCCGCTCGCGGGCGCCGGGGCGTTCGATGCGATCTCCGTCAGCAGGTGGCCGAGCCGAGCCCGACCTCGCTGCTCAGGCGTCGGCACCGATCTCTGTTCTGCGCCTTGCGATGAACATCTTCAGCTCCTCGTCGACGCCGGGATCGATGCCGGGGTCGGGATACTCCGCAAGCAGCTGCTTCCAGCGCTCGGCGGCGACCACGTCAGCGGTCCGCGAGCCGAACCGCTGCCAGCGATCGAAATTCTCCGTCGAAGAGATCCAGGGTCGGTAGAAGCCGGTTCGGTAGTGACGCATCGTGTGCTCGGCGCCGAGGAAGTGCCCGCCGGGTCCAACCTCGCGCAGCGCGTCCATCGCAAGCCCTTCGTCGTCGACCGGAAGCCCGTGGCCGAGGATCCACTCGAACATGCGCAGCTGTTCGACGTCGATGATGAATTTCTCGTACGACGCAAGCAGCGCGCTCTCGAGCCAGCCGGCGGCGTGAAGCACGAAATTGACGCGGCCGAGGATTGTCGGCCACATGCACATCATCGATTCGTACGCCGCCTGCGCGTCAGGCGCCTTGGATGACGTCAGCGCGCCGCCGCCGCGGAATGGAAGCTTGTAATGACGCGCCATCTGGGCGCTCGCCAGGATGCCCATCGCGGACTCGGGCGTGCCAAACGCGGGGCTCCCGGACTGCATGTCGGTGTTGGTGAGAAAGGATCCGTAGACGCTCGGTGTGCCGGGCCGGATGAGCTGCACCAGCGCGATACCGGCAAGCGCCTCCGCCGTCTGCTGGGCCACCGTTCCCGCGAGGCCCATCGGCGACATCGCGCCGGCCATCAGAAACGGCGTCACGATCACCGGCTGGCCTGCCTGCGAGTACTCGACCAGCGCGCCGAGCATGCGGTCGTCATAGCGCAGCGGGCTGTTGGCATTGATCAGGCTGATGATCGCGGGCGTCTTTTCGATCTTGTCCCGCCCACCGAAGACGATCGATGCCATCTCTATCGTGTCGAGCGCGCCCTCGGTCGAGATGACGCTTCCCATAAAGGGTTTGTCCGTCCACCGGATGTGGGAATAAACCATGTCGAGGTGCCGCGTCCCCAGCGGCAAATCCTCGGGCTCGACTGTCGTGCCCCCCGCGCAGTGAATCTGCTCCACCGCCTGCGACATCTTGTCGAAGTTCGTGAAATCCTCGATCGTCGCGCCGCGCCGTCCGCGCTCCAGGTCGGTCACGAAGGGCGGCCCGTAGACCGGTGCCGTGACCACGTTGTCGCCGCCCAGGGTCACGGTCCGCGACGCATTTCGCGCCTGGAGCTCGAAGGTCTCCGGCGCCTTGGCGACCTGCTCCAGGACGAAGGCCCTCTCAAAGCGGACCCTGTTGTCCTCGACGCGCATTCCCGCCTTCTGGAAGAGCTGGCGCGCCCCGTCGTGGAGGAAGTCGACGCCGATCTCCTCCAGGATGGTCATCGCCTGCTCGTGGATGGTGTTGACCTCGTCTTTGGACAACAGGTCGTACGGCTTGAGCCGGTTCTTCCACACGCTTTCAAATCTTGACTCAACTCCCGGTGTGGTAACGTAGGCCCTGCCCGTTGGGGTGCTAGGTCCCGCCCGGGGACCCCTCTTAACCTGACTTGATCCTCATCACACGTTCTGCCCGTACCACTGTCAAGGCTCGCCTGGCATGAGCATGCCCATACCCGGCGATGTCTTGCCGCTCTGGAACCCGGACATCCCCGGGGAGGAGATCCAGACCGGACGCCTGGGCATCCGCGTCCGCCCCGGCACGCCCGCCGCGGCCAAGGTCCTGGCCCTCGAGGCGCACGGCGGCGCCGAGCTGCTGCGCCAGTTGCTGGAGGACCAGAAGGTCATCGACGGCACCTACAACGTGGTCAAGCCGGAGAAGCCCCTCGAGTTCATCGGCCAGGTCAGCACCACGCTGCTCACCGGCAAGCTCGGCCGGACGCCCATGGGGCTGGCCCTTGAGATTACCGACTGGCAGGAGCTCGAAGGCGCCTACGAGATGGAGAAGAACCGCCTCCGGCTTGGCTTCCAGGAGCTCCACGTCGTCAAGGAGTGGGACGGAGACCTCGAGGGCTTCACCGCCATCGCCCTGCGCGAGCAGGCCAAGACTCACCCCCTTCTCGACTCGACCATGCGCTTCATCGAGCACCTCCGCGACTACCGGGAGAAGCTCGCCGAGGCCGCCGTGCGGCGCTACGAGGCGACCGAGCAGTGGATCGAATGCCCGAAGTGCGAGACCGAGGTTCCGACCTCGAACGGGATCCACTGCCCGAACTGCGGCGAAGACATGCGGGGCGGTGAGTACGTGCGAGCCATCCTCCACCTGGTCGACGACGCCGACGGCCGGATCTACCGCGGTATCGACTCTCTGACCGTCCGCTCGGCGGGCTTCCCGGAATACCGCGGAATGTCGCTCGACCGCATCCAGGGTTCGAACCTCTGGGTCAGCTTCCGCCGCTACGATCCGCTGCCCGACGAGGGCATCGTCCTCCCCACCGCGAGCGTGGAGATGTTCGAAGCCCAGCGCTCGGTCATCCGCCAGCTGCAGATCGGCAGCCCCCGGAGCGGCGCCCTCGCGGCGCAGCTGGCCGACACCGGATGGCTCGGCACCCCGCCGCGCGTGCCGCTGGACGGCAAGAAAGCGCATCACCTGCCCGACCCGAACGAGGAGCAGGCGGAGGCCGTGGCCCGGGTCATGGGCATGCGGCCGGGTCAGCTCTACCTCATCCAGGGCCCGCCCGGGACCGGCAAGACGACCGCGATCGTCGAGTCGATCCGCCGCATCCTCGCCCGCAACCCGAACGCCTCGATCCTCATGTCCTCGCACTCGAACGACGCCGTCGATACCGGCCAGGAGCGGCTGCTCGGCTTCTCGCACGTACGACAGGCCCGCATCGCCGAGCCGGGTAAGGTGCCGCGCCGGCTCCGCCCGACTCTTGTCGAGAGCGACGACCTCGAGGCGTACAACCTGGTCGCCGGCACGTGCAACCGCCTGACGATCGACTCGCGACTGCGATTCAAGGTGTTCGATTGGTTGATCCTCGACGAGGCGAACAAGGTGCGCGCCAACGAGGCGCTGGCGCTCATGCCGCTGGCGAAGCGGTGGGTGATGATCGGCGACCTCAACCAGCTTCCCCCCGTGATGGAAGAGGCCGCATCCACGTTCACCGTCCAGACGCCGCTCGACGAGCTCGTGCGGGACGACAGCTTCTACGGCTGGATATGGGACAAGGTCCCCGCCGGCTCGCGGATCATGCTGCCCCGCCAGTACCGGATGCGCGAGCCGATCGGCCGCGTGGTCTCGGACCTCTTCTACGAGGGCAAGCTCATCCACGAGGCGCCGCATCCGCGGATGCCGCTGCCGTGGCCGTTCGACCGCGAGCTCGTCTGGGTCGACACCGGTGCCCAGGACGAGTACCGAGACGCGCAGAGATCGGTGGCCAACGAGTTCGAGGTCGCACTGTGCAAGGACATCACCTCGATCATCAGGCGTCGGGTCCGCAAGGCGAAGCTCGCGGTGATCGCGATGTACAACTCGCAGGTCAACCGGCTGCAGGGAGCGTTGAAGGGCATCGTCCCGCCGGACGACATCGAGTCGGTGGACGCGTTCGAGGGTCGCGAGTCGGACGGCGTGATCCTCTCCCTCGTGCGCTCCAACGACCGCGCCGCGATCGGCTTCCTCAACGACCCCAACCGCGTCAACGTCGCGATCTCGCGGGCCAAGAAGCTGCTCGTGATCGTCGGCGACTCGAAGACCGTCATCGGAGGCGCCCCTGAGCTCTTCGGCCCTCTGTTCGAGCACTGCAAAGAGGACGGCCTGGTGGCCGGGGTCGGCGCCGTCGTCACCGCCTGCCAGAGGGTCGGCATTCGCTCGCAGGTGCAGCGTCTGTCACGTCCCCACCGCGGGGACCGCCGGGCCCGCCGGCGGCGCCGCGGCCAGCGCACGCCGCTCGAGGGCGTGGTGATCGGCGAGGGCGCCATGTCCTCCAACGGGACCGAGCCGGGGCCGTCGCCGGTCGACGCTTCGAACGGGGCTCCTGAGCACATGCCGGAAACGGCGCCGGTAGAGTCCCCTAAAGACTCCGAATAGCTGAACCGCCGTTTAAGCTTTCGGCGGCATGGGCGACGACTGCATTTTCTGCCAGATTCTGCGCGGGGAGTCGCCCGCCAGCTTCACGTACCAGGACGACACCGTCGTCGCCTTCATGGACGTGCAGCCGATCACGCACGGCCACATGCTCGTCGTGCCGCGCGAGCACGCGGTCCTGATGACAGACATCAACGAGACCGCGGCGATGCGCACCTTTCGGGTCGCGCGAAAGCTTGCGGCGGCCGCGCGCCACACGCTCGGCGCGAGCGGGGTCAACCTGCTCGTTATGGACGGCGAAGCCGCGTACCAGGACGTCCCGCACTTCCACGTCCACGTGATCCCTCGCTATCCGAAGGACGGATTCGGGCTGACCTTCCCGGACTCGTACGAGCACGCGCCGGCGCGCGCTCAGCTGGATGCGATCGCCGCGGCGATCCGCGCCGCAGGCATGCCCGCTACGGCGTAACCGTCACGGTCAGCGTGTAAGCGATCGCGTACATAGGACACATCGACCCCGATGGACACAGAGGCCCCGACGTCGACGTGACCTGGACCTGGCCTGATTTCTTGGCCTCGAACGCGGCCAGGGTCACACCGCGGGCGGCGGTCGCGGCCGGATCCACGATGGCCGAGAGAACCGACGTATCGCTCGACATGGGATGCGACCAGTTCACCATTGCATTGCCGGCGTGGAGCACCACCTCGAGCTTCTGGCCCGCATGCATGGTGACGGCGTGGTCCTTTTCCGTCGCCGTGACGTCGAAGCCAAGGCCGCCGGGAGACGGCGTTGGATTGGCACCGCCCCCGGTGCCGGCTGAACCGCAGGCCACGGCCAGCAGCGCGATGGCGGCCACCAACACGAACTTGCCCATCTAGTTACCGAAACGCGCGCCCCCTCGTTCGGGTAACACGGAGGGATAAGATCGGCTGCTCATGCCCAGACGCCTCGCCTTGATGATTGCCGTCCTCCTCATTGCCGCGTGCAGCCGCAGCTCCGCCGCGCCGCCTGCCCACAGCCCATCGCCGCTCGTCGGGGGATTGACACAGGGCCTGATCGCCTACGTGGCGGACCAGGGCGTCGGCGTGCTCGACCCGACGACCGGCAAGTCGACGGTCGTCGCGCCGCTGCCTCCCGGCGCGTTCCGCGTGGCCGGTCCGGTCTGGGGCCCCGCACCCAACGTGAGCCACCCGGTCCTGTACTTCACGTTGCATGACGACAGGCCGGCCGAGACACGGACCGCGAGCGGCGTGGTTCCCTATGACTGGCTTTTCCGGGTCGACCCTTTTGCGGGAACCATCGAGCCGATCGCAGCTTCGCAGGACTCGCAGAGCGAGGGGCCGTTCGGCCTGGTCGCGAACTCTCATTACCTGGCGCTGACGGTCGGCTGCTGCGCCACCTACGAGGTGGATGCGCTCGACCTGACCCAGCAATCGGGCGCGCTCAGGCCGCTGGCCAAGCCTCCTGCCCAGCCCGCGTTCTTCACCGAGGGCGCCGCGCCCGGCGACTCAGGCCTTCTGGCCGTGCGCGAGTTCGGCACCGGCAGCTGGTACTGGCTGAACGCCGGGGCTTCGGTACTGAACCCATTTCCGCTATCCCTTGGACCCGATGACGGTCCAATCGCCATCTCGGCTGACGGAACGATGGTCGCCGTCGCGATGCCCAGTAACGGACCGGTGATCGAGCCCATCAACAGCACGCTGCCCATCGCAACGCCCAGCGGCGCTTCAAGTCCGGCCGCAACCGCGACCCCAGGCGCGACTGCCAGTCCGACCGCGCACACCAGCCCGACCAGCTCGGCCCCCAAGCGCGTCAACTCGAAGCTCCAGCACCCCGACGGCCTGGCGTGGAGCCCTGACGCCCAGCAGCTTGCCGTCGCCGTGAACGGAGACATTGAGATCTACAACTCCTCCGCGCCCGACGGCACTGCGCCGGCGCATCAATACCTGAGCGGAGGCAATGTGATCGGGATCGCATGGTCTGCACCAATCGCAGACCAGACCTTCGCCTCCGTGAAAGCGGCAGCGGGGCCTCAGCCCCAGGTGGATGGCTTGCTCAGCGCGACCAGACTTCCCGCCCAGGCCGACACACCCCAGAACCGGCCCCTGACCAAGATCTACGTCTGGCAGTTCGACTCGACGAAAGCTTCACCGATCGAGTCGATCACCGATGCGACGCCTGATGTGCTGTCGAAGTACCCACCGCTCAACGCCGGCGTGGTGTTCCATCACTGGGCGGCCACCGACGCCTGGGCTCTGCAGGGCGGCTGCTACCGCTACAGGGTCGTCATCACAGGCAGCGTTGCGCCGGTTGCCACCACGTTCGGGCTGGCAGGCAACACGCTCTGCTCGGCCAGGCCGTCGGCGGTCCCGTCGACACAGGCAAGCCCCTCGCACTCTTAGCATCGGTGGCGTGAGCCTCGATTTCCTGGCCTCGCACGCCGAGGCGCTGCCCGACAAACCGGCCCTGATCCTCGGAGATCGCGTCGTGGATTTCGCGACGCTGAACAGGAGGGTGAGCCGCGCGGCCACCGTCCTGGCGCGGCTTGGCTGCCGCGAAGACGACCGCGTCGCATTGATGTCCTTCAACTCCATCGAGGGCGCGGAGATCGCCAGCGGGTCGCGGCGAGCCGGGCTGGTCATCGTGCCTGTCAACTACCGGCTGCGCGGTGCGGAGATCGCTTATGTGCTCAACGATTCCGGCGCGAAGGTCGCGATTGCGGGACCCGACCATGTCGATGCGATGGCTGAGGCGATGCCGGATGTGAAGGGAGATGTGACCTTCGTCGCGGTGGACGGCGCCGTCCCCGAGGGCTGGCTCTCGTACCGCGAGCTGATGCGTGACGCGTCGGAAGACTTCACTTCGATCGCCGAAGGACTGGGCGCGTCGATGATTTACACCTCTGGAACGACCGGCCATCCGAAGGGCGCGTGGCGGCCGCACGGCGTGGACATCGCCAACGTCCTGCAGGTCATATCGATCTTCGAACTCACCCGGTCTGACCGGCACCTGTTGTGCGGTCCTGGATATCACAGCGCCGTCTCGTTCTTCTCCGTCCTGCACCAGGTGCTCGGGGCGACCGTCGTCATGCAGAAGAAGTTCGACGCCGGAGACGCGCTGGATTTGATCGAACGTCACCGGGTGACCACGACTTTCATGGCCCCGACTCTTCTGCGCCGGCTCGTCGACGCGCAGGAGGAGCGCCCGCGGGACACGTCATCGCTTCGCGCGGTCATCCTCGGCGCGGCTCCTTGCCCCTACGCGCTGAAGGTGCGCGCGGAGGCCGTTTTCGGCTCGGTGTTGTGGGAGTTCTACGGCGCGACCGAGACCGGGATCAACACGGTGCTCCGTCCAGAAGACCAGATGCGCAAGCCGGGCTCGTGCGGCACCGGGGTGCCGGGCCAGGAGATCAGGTTGATGCGTGACGACGGATCCGAGGCATCCGTCGGTGAACCGGGCGAATTCATGGTGCGCAGCAGCTGGGTGGCCGAGTACTACAACCGTCCTGACGCGACGAGCAAGAGTCTTCGCGACGGATTCTTCTCGGTCGGCGACGTCGCGTACCGGGACGACGAGGGCTACTACTTCATCTGCGACCGGCGGATCGACATGATCATCTCGGGCGGGGTCAACATCTACCCTGCCGAGATCGAGGCGGTACTGCACGCCCACCCCGCGGTGGTGGACGCAGCAGTGATCGGCGTGCCCGACGAGGAGTTCGGCGAATCGGTGAAGGCGGTTGTTCAGCTGAGGCCGGGCGCAAGCGTCCCGGACACCGAGCTCATCGCCTTCTGTGGCGAACGGCTTGCCGGCTACAAGAAGCCGCGCTCAGTGGATTTCATCGACGAGCTTCCCCGTGACGCCGCAGGCAAGTTGTTGAAACGCACGCTTCGCGATGCGTACTGGGCAGGCGCCGGCCGAAGAATCTGACCAGGCCCCGCTATCCGAGTAGCGGCAGGATGAACTCCAGCGATCGGCTGATCCGGCCCAGCGGCCTGTCGTCGTGGGAGACGAGGCGCGTCTCCTGCTCCAGCGTGTACCAGCCTCGGTATCGCGCGTGCTTCAAAGCCTCGGTGACCTTCGCCACCTTGGCTCCGCCTTCGCCCACGGGCCTGAAAAGGGTGCGGGCTACGGCGTCCTTGTAGCTGAGCGACCGCTCCCTCACCCGCCGCGCGAGGTCGAGGTCGACGTCGTTGAGGTGGACGTGCTGGATGCGGCCGGCGGCAAGCTCGATGACCTCAACCGGGTCCGCCCCCGCGATCACCAGGTGCGCGATATCGAGGCACACGCCGGCTTCTGAGCCGACGAGCAGCCGCTCGATCTCTTCGGGCCCCTGGATCGTGCTGCCGAACCTCGGCTGCACTGCCACCTTGAGCTTGTGCCGTGCGCAGACATGCTCCACAGATCCGATCAGGTGAAGCAGGTGGGCCCATTCGGCGTTCGACAGCGACTCGGCGCGGGTGGCGTCCGCGCTTCGCTCTGGGATGGCGGCCAGGACCAGTGTGGTCGCGCCGACCGCCGCAAGCCACTGCGCGTGACCGTCGATGTGGGCGAGCTCAGGTCCCCGGGTCTCGTGGTGATGGAGGATCGCGTGCACCTCGCCGGCCACGACCTGCAGGCGATTGCGCCGCAACAGGGACCTGGCCTGGTCACTCCGGTCGGGCAGGAATCCTGGGGGGCCCGCCGTGATCGCACCCTCTCCGATCGCAGCCGCTTCAGACAGGACGCGGTCGACGTCGATCTGGTGGCCCCAGTCGTGGGCCTCGTTGATCCCCCAGCAGGCGGGAGAGAGCGCGATCCGGTGCACGGGGCTGCGCCGGCGCCCCCGAAGCCCGCCCATCCGACCCTCCCTCCTGGCAATCAACCGCCAGAGATTAACCTTCTAGTCAACGGTGCCTATGGCGAAATTTGAGCTGAAGCTTCGGCCCGCCACGCTTGAGGACGCCCCGATCGTGGCCGACCTCGAGTCGCTGCGCGATCCCGAAGAGCCGCGGGATCCGGTGCTCCTCCGGCACTGGTGGCAGATGTCAGACGAGCTGGAGAGGACGATGCGACGCGTGGACGCGCGCGATGGCGAGGCAGTCGCTTACGTGGCGGCGACGCACGAGAAATGGAATGAGGATGAGAAGCGCTTCGGCATCGTCCGGCCGCTGCTGCGCAAGGACGTGTGGGACGACGGCGTTTACGCGCAGCTGGTCAGGCTTGCAGAGGACTGGCTTCGCGGCGAGGGCGCCGCGACCGCAGTGGCGCGCGTGCGCGAAGACATGAAGCAGGACATCGCGGCGCTGGATCAGCTTGGCTATGGCGAAGACCGCAGGATGCGGACGTCCGAGCTCGACCTCGTTGCTCGCCGTGACCACATCATGACCACGCTCGAGGAGTGCCGGCGCCAGATGAAGCAGCAGGGCGTGGAGCTGCACCCGATCAGCGAGGACCGCGATCCGGAGAGGTATCGGAAGCTGCACGCGACGATGATCGAGTCGGAGAAGGACATTCCGACCACGGTGCCGTGGCGTGAGCTGAGCTTTGAGGAGTGGCGGCGATTCTGGTTCGACAACCCCGCCATCCGCGAGGACCGGTTCTGGATCGCACGTGAAGGCGACGCGATCGTCGGAACGTCAGTGCTTGACTCCCCGGTCGTGCGCGGCATCCCGTGGACCGCCTACACCGGTACGGCGCGCAGCGTGCGAGGTCGCGGCATCGCTCGGGCGCTGAAATACGAAACGATGGCCCAGGCGATCGAGGCCGGCTACGTCCGCGTGCGCACGACGAACGACTCGGACAACCCGTCCATCCTCCGCATCAACAACGAGATGGGTTATCAGCTCGTCGCGCCGGTGGTTGAGCTGCACCGAAGCCTGGATGGATCGGCCCCTCCGGCGCTTCGCGCCACCTCCCCGTGAACGGGGAGGAGCAGCCATACGGCGTGAGGGCGCTGCCTGAGCTTTACAAGGAGTGGTCCGCTACGGGGATGGTGGCCAACATCGGGACCAGCATCGTGGAGGTCGCGTACGGAAAGCTCGTCCTTGCGGGGAACATGACCGCGGAGTCGCACGGGTTTCCAACCTCGCGCGGGACGATCGTGCACGGTGGAGCCATCGCGACGCTGGCCGACGAGGCGCTGGCCTCCGTTGCGTTCACCGTCGCCGAGGAGGGCGAGACGACCGTCACCGCCGACCTGAAGGTGGATTTTCTCCGGCCCGCCAAGCCCGGCCGCCTGGTTGCACGGGCGACTGTACGGCACCGCACCAGGCGCCTTGCCTTTTGCGAGGCGACGGTGGAGCACGCGCACGGCGAGGTCGTGGCCGAGGCCCGGGCCGTGATCGCTTACGTCAAGGCATAGAGTCGGGCATCGCAGGCAGCAGAACCATCCGCCAGCCCTTGCCGCCGTCGGCTGTAGCCTCCAGCAAGGGCCTCGCTCCGGCAGCACCGGCGTACCACGCGTGGTTTCGGTCGAGCACCCGCAGTGAGCCCGGCAGCGGCTCGATGGCCCCGATGTTTCGGAGCTCCGTCCAGGTGGCGCCTCCGTCACCGCTGGTCGCCGATTGACCCGCGCCGATCCACCACCAGTTCGCGGCATCGAACGAACCGATCGCGCCGCTGGACGACGGCGGAGCGACTGCCGACCAGGTGGCGCCGTTGTCCGACGTGCTCAGGCGCGCCTGGTTGGGCGGCGGCTCCTGCCCGAGCGGACCTCCAACGAACTGGTTGATCAGAGTCGTGTAGGTGTAGGTGTGCGGCCGCCCGCCGTCGAACGAGCGCACCACCAGCGGCGGGAAAGCCCGGATGTCGGCGCCGACGCCGGTGCGTCCCTTGATCGCGGGGAAGTACACGACTGAAGCCACTGCGCCGCCCCCCGACGTGGGCTGCACCGCGACAAGGAACCGACCCCCGTGAGGCCAGCCTCCCGCGGGAGCGGGAAGCTGCACCCGCGTCCACGTCGCGCCGAAGTCGGTCGTCTTGTACGCGTACGGACCGGCGTTGGCGCTGGTCAGCCAGCCGGTGGTCAAATAAGAGAAGTTGACCTGGAACGCCTGGTCGGGAGGCGCCGGTAAGCCGCGCTTGTGCCACGACACGCCGCCGTCGTCGGTCCGGTAGAGGTAGGTGGGTGGATTCGTGATCGGACTCTTCGCGCTGACCAGCATCCAGCCGTATTCCGAGTCGACAAACGACCACGACGCCACCGTGCCCTCCACCGCCGGCGCCTGCAGCGCCGACCATGTCCTCCCCCCATCGGCGGTTCGATACATCTGGGGGCTGGTGCCGA
>VBHJ01000095.1 GCA_005887685.1 Chloroflexota bacterium
TCCAACGGGCTGTGCGCGCTGCATTGGACGGAAGCGATCCGTTCCGCTACCGGCCCCCCGAAACGAGCGGCGATATGGTCACCGCGGTTTCCGCATCGCCGCTCACCTTCCACGATGCCTTGACCGTGCTGGCGACGCCCGAGACCAACGGCCACGGCTCGACCACCCTCCTCCGGCCGATCGGCCAGGCGGGCCCGGGCTACCTGGTCGCCGAGGGCCCACATGGCCTGGTCCTGGTCGATCAGCACGCGGCGCACGAGCGAGTCCTCTACAACAGATTGCTCGAGCGGCTGCGCACCGGCCGGGGCGTCAGCCAGCCGCTGCTCATCCCGCAGGCGGTGGACGTCGAGCCCGCGCTCATTGCCGCGGCCGCGGATCACCGCACCGAGCTCGCCAACCTGGGTCTCGAATACGAGGAGTTCGGCCCGCGCAGCCTGCGCATCACAGCGGTCCCGGTCGAGCTGCCTTCCGGACGAGCGACCGCCGCGATCCAGGAGACCCTTGCCGCGCTGGCAGACAATCGCGGCGATACGGCGATCCAGAAGGCCGCGGCGGCGCTCGCGTGTCACTCGGCCGTGAAGTTCGGCGACGTGCTCGACGTCGCTGAGCAGCGCCAACTGCTGTCGGACCTGGAAGCGGCAGAAGAATCCATCACGTGTCCGCACGGACGGCCGACCCGGCTCCTGGTCGAGTGGCAGGAGCTGACGCGCCACTTCAAAAGAAACTACTGATCCAGATCCCAGTCATAGTCGGGCCGACCGGCATTGGGAAGTCGCAGCTCGCGTTCGACCTCGCGATGGAGCTTGACGGCGAGATCGTCGTGGCCGATTCGCGCCAGGTCTATCAACGGCTCGACATCGCCACCAACAAGCCGAGTCCCGATCATCGGCGTCGCGTGCGCTACCACATGATCGATTTCGTCGACCCGGCAACCAATTTCAACGCGGCTCAATACGTCGAAGGCGCGCGTAGAGCCATCGAGGACATCACGTCGCGTGGCAAGCAGCCGATCGTCGAGGGCGGCACGATGCTTTACGTCGACGCCCTGTCCGATGGGTTCACGCTGACTGGGATCCCGCCCAATCCCGAGCTGCGGGTCGAGCTCGAGAGGCTCGATGCGGGCGCGAGGCAAGAGCGGCTGCTGAGCATCGATCCCGATCCGGGGGTCGACCTCCAGAACCCGGTGCGCGTGATCCGAGCCCTCGAGATTCTGGAGGCCGCGGGCCCGCCGCTTCGCCGCCTTCGGACCAGGACTCAGCCCGCATGGAGTGCGTTGCGCATCGGTCTGACAGCGAGCCTGGGTGCGATCGATCGGAGGCTGGAGGCGCGCAGCCGGCAACAGGTGGCACGCGGTCTGGTGGCCGAAACGCAGGCTGCGCTGGATGCCGGCGTGCCGGCCGATGCCGCTGTGTTGACGGGGATTGGCTACGCGGAAGCGCTGGCGCACATCCGGGGCGAGCTCACGGTGGACGAGCTGCCGCTCGCGATGGCGCAATCGAATCGGCGCTACGCCCGCCGTCAGCTGCGCTGGTGGCGTCGCGACGAACGCGTGCGATGGTTCGATATCGAGCCCGATCCGCTGCCGGGTATCCTCAGTTACGTGAGAGGAACATCCTGAGAAAGGCGCGTGCCGGCGCTCGGCGTCTCGACCTGATACCGCCATATCTCTTTGCCGAGATCGACCGCAAGGTTCAGGAGAAGAAGCGCGCGGGCGTCGACGTCATCTCGCTGGGGATCGGTGACCCGGACCTGCCTACCCCCGGACGCATCGTCAGCGTGCTCCAGGAGACGGCGGCCGACCCGTCCAACCATCGCTATCCCTCGTACTTCGGACTGGCGGAGCTCAGGGAGGCGATCGCCGGCTGGTATCGCGATCGGTCCGGCGTCGAGCTGGACCCCGGCACCGAGATCCTGCCGACGCTTGGCTCCAAGGACGGCATCAGCCACGCGCCACTCGCCCTGGTCGACCCCGGCGACGTCGTACTCGCGCCAGACCCCGGTTACACCGTTTACATGACGGGCGCGATCATGGCCGGCGCCGAGCCGCACATCATGCCGCTGACCGCCGAGAATCGGCGGAGCGCGCGCGCCTCATGTGGCTCAACTACCCGAACAATCCGACCGCCGCCACCGCCGACCGCGAGTTCCTGGAGCGGGCGGTCGAGTTCTGCCGGCGCAACGACATCATCCTGTGCCACGACGCCCCGTACTCCGAGATCGCGTTCGATGGGTATCGGCCGCTGACCCTCTTTGAGATTCCCGGCGCAAAAGAGATCGGCCTCGAGTTTCATTCGCTGTCGAAGACCTACAACATGACGGGGTGGCGAATCGGCTGGGTCTGCGGTCGAGCCGAACTGGTCAACGCGATCGGCCAGTTGAAGACCAACATCGACTCTGGGATCTTCCAGGCCGTGCAGTGGGCCGCGATCGAGGCGATGAACGGGGGAGAGGAAGAGACGAAGGCCGCATGCGGTGTATACGCCCGCAGGCATCGCCTTGTCGCCGACACGCTGAACTCGCTCGGATGGAACATCAAGCCTCCTCGCGCCACCTTTTATGTGTGGGCGGAGGTGCCGAAAGGGTATGACTCCATCGGTTTTGCGAGTCACGTGCTCGATCAGATCGGCGTCAACATCACACCAGGCGTCGGTTTCGGCGCCCACGGCGAAGGCTACTTTCGCCTCTCCGTCACGGCTCGCGATGAGCGGCTCGAAGAAGCGATGTCGCGAATGAGGAAGCTCAGGCTCTGATCACGACCAGGAGCCCACGCGAGCGGGCGTATCTCGTCGGGATCCTTCTCCCCGGTACAACGCCCGAAACGGTGCGAGAGCAGATGCGGGAGCTCGCGGACCTCGCGCGCACCGCGGGCGCCGAGGTCGTGGGCTCGGACGTGCAGAGGCGGTCCGACGTCGATCCGGCTCATTTCATCGGCATGGGCAAGGTGGAGGCGCTGCGGGATATGAAGCTCGAGGGTGGCTTCGACCTCGTGATCTGCAATGAGGACCTGAGCCCTCGTCAGCAGCGCAACCTGGAGCTCCAGGTCAAGGCGCGAGTGCTCGACCGGACCGAGATCATCCTCGAGATATTCGCCCAGCACGCGCGCACCCATGAGGGCCGCCTCCAGGTCGAAGCGGCGCGCCTCCATCACCTGCTGCCGCGCCTGATCGGCGCTTACGCGTACGACCGCCAGGTCGGTGGGAGGCGGGGGGGAGTGGGGGCGCGCGGAGGTTTCGGCGAGCAGCAGATCGAGGTCGAGCGACGCCGAATTCGCCGGCGGATTCGCGACCTCGACCGGGAGATCGAGCAGGTGCGCACCCAGCGCCACCAGCAAAGGACGGGCCGGCGGCGAGCCGAGCTGAAGACGGCGGCGATCGTCGGCTATACCAACGCAGGCAAATCCACCCTGCTCAACGTGCTGACCGGCGCCGGGGTGCGGGCCGAGCAGATGCTGTTCGCCACCCTTGACCCGACGACCCGCAAGCTCGAGCTGCCGGCGGGACGTGAGCTCTTGCTCACCGACACTGTGGGTTTCATCCAGAAGCTGCCCACCGACCTCGTCGCAGCTTTCAGGGCGACCCTGGAAGAGGTCACCGAGGCGGACCTGGTCATCCAGGTCCTGGACGGAAGCTCACCCGCCGTGCAAGAGCAGGCCGAGACCGTCGAACGTGTGCTGGCCGACCTGGGCGCAGCGGAAAAGCCGCGCGTGGTGGCGATGAACAAGGTCGACCTGCTGGGTCCAGCCAGCAGGCGGCGCGCGGTCAGCGCCCTGTGCGAGCGTTACCCGGCCGCCGTCCCGATCTCGGCGACCCAACACCTGGGCGTGGCCGAGCTGCTACTGGCGATAGATCGAGCCAGCCGCGACGACGCGGTCCAGCTCGAGATCCTCGTCCCGTACGGGCGCGAGGGCGTGCTGGCCGAGCTGCGCAAGATCGGCGGCGTGGAGCGCACCGAATACGTCGAGGACGGCACCAAGGCCTGGGGCTGGGCGCCTCGCGCGGCTGCACCCCGGTTTCACGACTTTTCGATTAACGGAAAAGTCTGATCACACCTCGGACGATCCCGACGAGGCTGACGTCGCTGGTGACGATCGGCTCGTAGGCGGGGTTCTCGGCGATCAGCTTGACGTGCCCGTTGCTGCGCTCAAACCGCTTGACCGTGGCGTCGCCGTCGACCAGGGCGACCACGATCGACCCGTTGGTGGCTTCGTGCTGGGGCCGGACCAGGACCAGGTCGCCGTCGTAGATCCCGGCGTTGATCATGCTGTCGCCGCGGACCCGGAGTAGGAAGTAGCCGTCCTTGGCCAGGTCCGACGAAAGGAGGATGTGGTCTTCGATGTTCTGCTCGGCCAGGATCGGGCTGCCGGCCGCGACGTTGCCGACGACGGGCAGTGAGACCGCGGTGCGCCGCTTCTGGTCGATCTCTGCGTCCTGGACCACCTGCACTGTGCGGGACTTGCTGGGGTCGCGCTTGATCAGGCCCCTCCGCTCGAGCTGGTTGAGGTGGTTGTGGACTGTCGAGCTGGAGCTGAGGCCGACCGCCTCGCCGATCTCGCGCACACTGGGCGGGTAATTCCGGCTCTTGGTGACGGAGCGGATGTAGTCGAGGATCCGGGTCTGCCGTTCGGTGAGTTGTTCGGTCAATTCGAGTTCTTCTCCAAAGCGTGGTGGGGTCGTTGAGGGGCCATGCTAGCACCTCGGCGCCCCCAGCGCAAACTTTTGTTCGCATCTTGACATGCGAACGCGCGTTCGCTAATCTCTCGAACGTATGTACGCCGCCGGCTACGGGATCGAACCTTGGCGGGCAACCCGTACCGGCGGCCGCCGCCTGGTCCGGCGCGCGGCACTCGCCGCGCTCGTCGGTGGTTTGGTGGTCTTCACCAGCCTGGGGCTAGCGGTCGCGGCCCGCGGTGGCACGCCGTCTCCAGAGTCGACGGTGGTGGTGCAGCCGGGCGACACGCTCTGGTCGATCGCCGCCGAACACTATCCGGCGGATGATGTGCGGGTCCGTGTCGACGACATCGAACAGGCCAACGGCCTGCCGGGGCCGGTCATCCAGGTGGGGCAGAGGCTGCGCCTGCCGGGCTAGGGAGCGCTCCAGGCGGTGAGCCTGGTCCTGGTCACCCGCCGCGGCTGTCACCTCTGCGACGAGGCCCTCAGCCTCCTCCGTGCCCTCGGCCACGACCCCGAGCTGGCCGACGTCGATGCCGACGACCGCCTGCACGACCTCTACGACTGGCGCGTCCCCGTGGTGCTGCTCGACGACCGGGTCGTCGCCGAGGGCCGAATCACTCGCGAGCACCTCGAAAAGACGGTGGGCAACTCCGGATCCCCGCTCGCGGATTAGGTCGGTTTGGCGCAAAGAGCACCCTTCAGCCCACCCGATAGGTCCGTTTTGCGCAAAACGTGGATATGCGAGCGTGGGCGAGGGGCCGACTAGCCCGTAAGGCCGGGTTAGTTGCTCTTGATAATCAGCGTTAACCGGTCCATAAGCTGCGGATAACGTCAGCCGTGCGCTTGAACCCGTCGAGTTACGCCGAGCGCTGCAGCGCCGGCTCGGCGTCCAGGCCGCGCAGGAACACCTCGAGCGGCAGCGCCGCCGCCTCGAAATCGCCCCGCAGGAGCTCCAGGTCGGCTCCGCGCTGCTGCAGGCCGGCGATCGCCAGCTCGATGGAGCGCAGGGAATCGCCGACGTACCGCTGCAGGGGCGCCTCCAGGCCGCCCGGAAGGCTTTCCCGGTGCCAGGCCTCACGGACCTCGCCGGCGAGCTCCAGTAGCCGGTCGGAGACCGAGCCGGCCCGGATGCGCTCGAGCGGGTCCGAAGCCAGCCGGCTCCAGTCCTGGGCCGAGGTTCGGATCAGGCGCCGCAGCTTGACCTGGGTGGCCAGCGTTTGCATGTTCGTGGGCCTATTGTACCGAACGAACGTTCGGGCTGCAACCCGGCCTATCAAGCCCTACGGGGCGAAGATGCGGCAGAGGCTCGCCGCCAGTGAGTCGGCGTCGGCGCCTGGGTGGGTCAGGAAGTACCCCACCGCATCGCTCACCGCCCCGACCACCGCCCTCCCGAAGACCGCCGGATCCTTGTCGGCATAGAAACTGTCGTGGACCATCGCGTGGCGGACCTCCTCCGCCACCGCGTCGGCAAACCGGGCCTGCAGCTCGTGGCGGATCGCCTCCACCCCCACGCTCAGCCCGACCGACTCCACGATCAGCAGCCGGGCCACGTCGGAGCGTTCGAAGCAGGACAGAACGAAACGCGTGATGCCGAGCCGAAGGCGCTCATGGTGGTCGTGACCGGTCGCCGCGTCGGTGAGCACGTCATGGATCAGGGCGCCGCCCTCCTGCTCCAGCAGGTCGCGAAAGCAGTCCTCCTTGGACTCGAAGAACTCGTAGAAGGCCGACTTGGAGACCCGCGCCCGAGTCACGATGTCGTCGACGGAGGTCACGGTGTAGCCCCGGTCGGCGAACAGGGCCAGGGCAGCCTCGACGATCCGCCGGCGGCGCCGCTCGATCCTCGCGTCCCGTCGCAGCTGGGCCGCCGGGACGGCCAATTTAGCCCGCGGCCAGGGCGCGGGAGATGACCAGGCGCTGGATCTCGCTCGTGCCTTCGAACAGCGTGTAGATCTTGGCGTCGCGATGCCACTTCTCGACCGGGAAGTCCCGGATGTAGCCGTAGCCGCCGCAGATCTGGATCGCTTGCTCGGTGACCTTCACCGCGACCTCGCCGGCTTTCAGCTTCGCCATCGATCCCTCTGCTTTCTTGAACTCGCCGCCGCTGCGGCCTTCCCACAGCGCCCTCCAGATCAGGGCCCGGGTTGCCTCGATCTCCGTCGCCATGTCGGCGAGCATGAACGCGATCGCCTCGTTCTCGATCAGCGTGCGGCCGAACTGCTTGCGCTCCTTGGCGTACTGCAGGGCAAACTCGAAAGCCGCCCGAGCGATACCCAGCGCCTGGGCGCCGACGATCGGCCGCGACAGCTCGAAGGTCTTCAAGGCCACCGACGAGCGCTGGTGGTTGCCCTCCCGGGCTCGCTTGAGCCTCGCCTCCAGCTTTTCTGTGCCTCCAAGCACGTTCTCCAGCGGGATCGTGCAGTCCTCGAGCAGCACCTCGGCGGTGTGCGAGGCGCGGATCCCCATCTTCTTTTCCTTCTTCCCCATACGCAGGCCCTTGGTGCCCGGCGGCACGACAAAGCTCGCCTGGCCTCGCGTCCCCAGGTCAGGCTCGACCGCGGCGACCACCACGTGGACGTCGGCGATGCCGCCGTTGGTGATGAAGATCTTCTGGCCGTTGATCACCCAATCGCCGTTCTTCCGGATCGCCCGCGTCTTCATCGAGGACACGTCCGAGCCGGCGTCGGGCTCCGTGACCGCAAAGGCGCCGAGGGCCGGCTTGTCGCGAGTGCCGAAGCACGCCGGGATCCAGGTCGAGATCTGGTCGGGGGTCCCCTGGGAGAAGATGGCTGCCACGGGCAGTCCTGTGCCCTGGATGGCGAGCGCGATGCCGGCGCAGCCCCAGGTCAGCTCTTCGGCCACGAGGGCCGGCATGATCCCGGTCCCGTCGCCGTAGGTCTGCTGGAGGAAGTCGGTGCCGTAGAGGCCTACTTCAGCCGCCTTCTTGACGATCGGCCAGGGGAACTCTTCGGATTCGTCGTACTGGTGCGCTACCGGGCGGATCTCCTTCTCGGCGAAGCTGTGGACCCAGTCCCGGATCTCTTTCTGCTCGTCGCTCAGCTCGAACGAAATCATCTCGGTATTCGTGCTCCTCGGCTGTATAACGCCCTGGTACTCGTACGTACCGTTTCCGCGCCAGACGTTACGCCGCGACGCGTCAGCAAGTCAATCGCCTTAACCGGGCCGGCGGGTGGGCTGGAAGGCCTGATAGCCAAGGCGGAGTGCAAACAGGACGAGGAAGGCGCCCCAGACCCGAGCCAGCAGCGGCCCTGGCACCTCGACCGCGACGAGCGCCCCGACGATCGCGCCGACCAGTCCCCCACCCCCCATCCAAAGCGCAGGCCGGACCTGGACGTTGCCTTCCCGGAGGTGGGTGAGGCCACCGACGATAGCGGTCGGGACGATCGCCAGGAGTGAGGTTCCCTGGGCGACGGCCTGGGACAGCCGGAACCCCACTGTTAGGGTCGGCACGAAAAGGACGCCGCCCCCGATCCCGACGGTGCCGCTGAAGAAGCCGCCCAGCAGCCCGCCTGCGATAAGCAGAACGTCAGACCACGTCATGGGAACAGCAGCTCTTTGAGGCCGAGCACGCCCAGGACCACGGCCACGAGCACCTTGAGCTCGCGCTCCGGGATCCGCTTCAGCAGCCGGGCGCCGGCGTACGCGCCGACGACGCTGCCGATCACAAGAAACAGCGCCGCGTGAAAATCGACCTGCGGGGAGCCCTTGCGGAAGTAGTAGATGGGCAGCGCGGCCAGGGCGATCGGGATGATCGCGACCAGGGAGTTGGCGTTGGCATGACGCTGGGGCGTGCCCGCCCACAGCACCTGCAGCGGGATCAGGACAAAGCCGCCGCCAACTCCGAGCAACCCACCCAGCAGCCCGCCCAGAAGACCGATTGCCGCTAAGACGGCCGGTCGGCTTATTCCGTCGTCCGGGGCGTCTCGGGCTGGTCGATCACCACGCTGTGGTGCCGGAACTGCACGTTCTGCGGCACCGCGGCGTTCGGCTGCTTGGCTTTCTTCTTCTTTTTCTGCTCGCGGCCCTGTTTGTCGCGTCCTTTAGCCATGGCGCCCAGTTTCCACGACCAGGGCCAGTTCGCGCAAGAACGATTCCACATCCGTGACCAGGCCGATCGACTGCCAGCTCCCGCGGTCGGCCAGTTTGGTCACCACCGCGGGGTTGATGTCGACGCAAACCGTGCGCACGCCGGCCGGCAGCATGTTGCCCGTGGCGATCGAGTGCAGCATGGTCGACAGCATCAGGGCGATGCGGACATCGTGCAGCGCGGCCCTCATGCGGCGCTGCGCCTCGACCATCTCGGTGATGACGTCGGGGAGCGGGCCGTCGTCGCGCACCGAGCCGGCCAGCACGATCTCGACGTCGTGCTCGATCGCCGACTTCATCACTCCGGACTTGAGCGCTCCGCTCCTGACCATCTGGCGCAGCCCCCCAGCCGCGCGCACGCGGTTGATGGCGCGCATGTGATGCTCGTGTCCGTGCTCGATCGCCAGGCCGCTTTCGATGTTCACCCCGAGGGCAGTGCCAAAAAGCGCGGACTCAACGTCGTGCACCGCGAGCGCGTTACCCGCGAAGAGCACCTGGACGAATCCGAGCTCGATCAGCCGCGACAGATAGACGCCGGCGCCGGTATGCACGACAGCGGGCCCGGCGACCACCAGGATGCGGCCGCCTGACTCGCGCACGTGCCGCATCTCGTCGGCGATGCCGGCGATGAGCACCTTTTTCGGTTTCTCGGCCGACACCTCGCTGCCCATGAAGCTGAAGATCTCCGTGTGCCGCGAGCGCTCGAGCGGAGTCACGCGGACGCCCTGGTGGCCGATCACGACCTCCATGCCGGGCTTGGCGTCCTGGAAGACGATGCAGCTCGCATGGCCCGCCTTGCGGTCAACCGCGATCGCGGCGTCCATCTCGATGTTCTCCACGCCGACCCAGCGCCCGTCGATGAGGATCTCGGTCGGAAGATTGCTGGTCGAGTAAAAGCCTTCCGGGAAGACTCCCTCATGCGTGACCGTGTCGAGGCGAACCGGCTGCTCGTGCTCGGCGGTGGCGCCGAGCGAGCGGGCGCGCTGCACGATGCGATCGAGAACCTCCGGCGAGTCCGCGTAGACCTCCATCCGGCAGATGGAAGTGTCGGTCTTGTGCTGGCCGACCTTCAGCTCCTCGATGGTGAAGTTGCCGCCGAGATCCATCACGACGTCCATCACCTGCGGCAGCATCATCGAGTCGATGATGTGGCCCTGCAGGACGAGGCGCGCGGTGTGCCGGCCCTCCGTCAAGTCCGAGCTCCGGCCGCGAGGTTGATCTGCGCCTTCAACGCGGCAGCCTCTCGACCCGGGCTTCCCGCGTAGAGCACGCTTCGGCTCGCCGCGACGAGACAGGACGCAGGGTCGCCGTTCCACGCGGCGCGGACTGCGGCCTCGACGTCGCCGCCCTGCGCGCCGACGCCGGGCAGCAGGAACGGAAGGTCGCTCACGGCGCGGACCTCGGCGACCTGAGCCGGCGCGGTCGCGCCCACGACGAGGCCTACATTCCCTCTGCCGTTCATCTTCTCCGCCAGCGCAGCCACGTGGCGATATACAGGCTGGCCATCAGACGAGAGATGCTGCAGGTCGGCCGCGCCGGGGTTCGACGTGCGGCAGAGCACGTAGACGCCGCGGTCTTCGTACTTCACGAATTCCTCCAACGAGTCGGCGCCCAGGTACGGGTTCACGGTTGCGGCATCCATCCCCAGCGTCCCGAATGCCGCACGCGCGTAGGCGCGCATCGTGTTGTCCATGTCGCCACGTTTTGCGTCGAAGAGAAGCGGTGTCGCCGTGACCTCGTCGCGCAGCTCCGTCAGCGCCTTCCACCCATCAGGCCCGTACTGCTCCCAGAAAGCGCTGTTGGGTTTGAAGCAGCAGACGTGCTCTTCGGTCTGGTGGACGACCTCCAGGCAGTGTCGCAATGCGCCCGCCGCGCCGCCCTCGATGCGTTCGGGATCGGGATCGAGCCCGACGCACAGCAGCGTCTGGCGATCTCTCGAAAGCGTGCGGAGACGTTCGAAGTAGCCCAAGCCCTACAAATGGTAATTAGCGCCGCAAGCGACAATTGAAGGGTGAGAATCGCACTCGCCCAGGTCAACCCGACCGTCGGCGACCTTCCCGGCAACGCGCGGCTGGTCGTCGAGGGGATCGAACGCGCGCGCGAGATGGGGGTGGACATCGTCTGCTTCCCCGAGCTCGTCATCACCGGCTATCCGCCCGAGGACCTCGTGCTCAAGCCCTCCTTCGTGCGCGACAACCTGGCCCAGCTGGACCTCATCGCACGCCAGACCAAGGGCATCTCCGCGGTGGTCGGGTTCGTCGACGAGGACGGCGACATCTTCAACGCAGCAGCGTTCTTGCACGACGGCGAGGTCAAGGCCGTCTACCACAAGGTGTTCCTGCCCAACTACGGAGTGTTCGACGAAAAGCGCTACTTCCAGCCCGGGCACCGGTGCCCGATCGTCGAGCTCGACGGCGTGCGCATCGGCCTGACCGTCTGCGAGGACTGCTGGTTTCCATCCGGGCCGATGGCGTGGCAGGCGCACCACGGCGCCCGACTGCTGATCAACATCAACGGCTCGCCCTACCACTATGGCAAGCGCGCGCCGCGCGAGGCCATGGTCGGCGGGCGCGCCGCCGACTACGGAGCCTACGTCGCCTGGGTCAACACGGTGGGAGGCCAGGACGAGCTCGTCTTCGACGGCAACAGCGTGGTCTTCGACCCGCACGGCAACCTGATCGCGCACGCGGAGTCGCTTGTGCCCGACCTCTTGGTCTGCGATTTCGATCCGGAGCATCCCGTCCATCACTCCCCCGAGAAGCTGCGTTACGAAGCGGACGCGGCGCAACGCCTGGACCTCGATGTCTCGGAGGTGCCGCTCAAGGTCGTCTCGAAGTCGGGACCCAAACCGGAAATCAAGAACCGGCTGGCGAAACCGCTCGAGGGTGCCGCCGAGATTTACGCCGCCGTGGTGCTCGGCACCGGCGACTACATGCGCAAGCAGGGGTTTCAGAAGGTGGTCATCGGAATGTCGGGCGGAGTCGACTCTGCACTCACCGCGGCAATCGCCTGCGACGCACTTGGCCCAGAAAACGTGATTGGCGTCCGGATGCCGTCGCGACACACGTCGGCGGAGAGCCTGGACGATGCAGGGATGACCGCTGAGAACCTCGGCATGCAGCTGATGGACTTCTCCATCGAGCCGCCGCACGAGGGCTTCGAGAAGACCCTCGCACCGGTCTTCCAGGGGACCAAGCCAGGAGTGGCGGAGGAAAACGTCCAGCCCCGCATTCGATCGACCATCCTCCACGCCCTGTCCAACAAGTTCGGCTACATCGTGCTCAGCACCGGCAACAAGTCGGAGCTGGCCACCGGCTACGGAACGCTGTACGGCGACATCGCCGGAGGCTACGCGGTGCTCAAGGACATCACCAAGACGACCGTGTACGAGCTCTGCCGCTACCGCAACTCGCTCGGTCCGGCCATCCCCGAGCGCGTGATGACCAAGGCTCCCTCAGCCGAGCTGAAGCCCTACCAGAAGGACACCGACAGCCTGCCCCCCTACGACGAGCTGGACCCGATCCTGAAGGGCTACATCGAAGAGGACCTCAGCCCCGAGGAGCTTGTCGCGGCCGGAAACAAGCCGGAGACGGTG
>VBHJ01000249.1 GCA_005887685.1 Chloroflexota bacterium
CACAGATCGGCGTCAAATCCGGGCGCGATGTCGCCCTTGGCGGCCAGGCTGAAGCGTTTTGCGACGTTGGTCGACGTGAGCGCGGCAATCAGCGGCAGCTCCAGCCGTCCATCCGCGAGCAGCAACTGCCGCGTCGACTGGCAACCCGAGATCCCGCCCCAGATCTTGCGGAAGTCGTTCCCTTGCTTCAGCTCCGGTGCGCTCGGTGAGTGGTCGGACACGACGATCTGCAGCCAGTCCTCCATCAAGGCAGGCCACAGCTCCTCTTTCGTTCGGAAAGGTGGAGCGCACTTGCCAAGAGCGCCCAGCCGCTCGAGGTCGCCCGCTC
>VBHJ01000250.1 GCA_005887685.1 Chloroflexota bacterium
ACATGAAAGCCTTGAATCCCATGACGCCGCGTTGGACCAGGGGTCCGAGCTGGTCGAGATTTCCTGGCACCAACCCACCCCACAGGCCGAAGTCGACGAGCGACGAGCTCTGCATCGCGGCCAGCTTGAGGTCGAATGCGTCGACCGTCGTCGTAACCGGAAGATTGTTCAGCGGCATGTCGATGAACGAGGTGTAGCCCCCGGCGGCGAGCGCGGCAGAGCCGTGGGCGATGTCCTCCCATTCGGTACGTCCCGGCTCATTGAAGTGGACGTGCGAATCGACGCCGCCGGGGAAGATGTGCAGGCCTGTGGCGTCGATCTCCTCTCGGTTGCCGGTGAGCTTTGGTCCGACGTCCGTGATGTGGCCGCCGTCGATGGCGATGTCCGCCTGCCCCACGGCGCGCGCGGTGACCACGGTCCCGCCGCGAACGATCACTGCTGGCCTAGCAGGTCCACGAAGCGGCTCAGCACGTCGATGGCAACGCCCACGTCCGCGGTGGTGACGGATTCGGCGGGGTTGTGGCTGACCCCGCCTTTGCAGCGCACGAACAGCATCCCGACGTCGGTGAGCGAAGACATCACCACCGCGTCGTGTCCGGCTCCGCTCGTCAGCTCGAATGGCTGCTGCCGGCAGTCCTTGACCGCCTGCGCCAAGAGGTTGACGAGCCGGGGCGAGCACCGCACCGCAGGGTTCGATGAAACTGCGCGCACCTCGACCGACAGCTTGCGGCGGCGCGCGGTCTCTCGCGCCCGCGCCAGCAGCGCCTCGGCGACCCTGGTGCGGACGCCGTCGTCGGCGTGGCGCACGTCGAGGCTCAGCGCCGCCTGGCCCGGAATCACGTTGGCGGCGCCGGGCTCGACCTCCAGCTTGCCGACCGTCGCGACCAGGCCTTTCTCGGTCGTGGCCGTAGCCTCGACGGCAAGAACCATCTCGGCCGCGGCGGTCAAAGCGTCGCGGCGCCGATCCATGGGCACCGTTCCAGCGTGACCGGCCTCGCCAGAGAAAACGATCTCGAAACGGCTCTGTCCGGCGATGGCCGACACGATCCCTACGGGCAGGCCGCGCGCCTCGAGAATCGGTCCCTGCTCGATATGGACCTCGCAATATCCGAGCAGGTCTACGCTCTGCAAGCGATCGTCCTCGATCCTCGCGGGGTCGCCGCCGAAGGATTCGATCGCCGACGCCACCGTGATCCCCTCGGCGTCTGTGAGCGCGAGGTCGCCAACGACGAATTGCCCGGCCAGCGCCCTGCTGCCCAGGTAGGTGGAGCCGTAGCGAAGCCCCTCCTCGTCCGCGAAAGCGAAAACCTCGATGGCGAATGGCAACCGCCGGTTCGCCTCGTGCAGGCGCTGCACCGCTGCGATCGCGACCAGCACGCCAAGCGGCCCGTCGTACCTGCCGGCGTCCCTCACGGAGTCGAGGTGAGAGCCGAGCAGAAGCGTTGAGGGCCCCTCACCCTCGTAACGGCCGCGCAGGTTGCCGACGTTGTCGCGGCGGACGTGCATGCCCGCACGGCGCATCCATTCGTGCGCGTAGACGTGGGCGCGGCGCATCGCGTCCGAAGCGAACGGCCGGGTGATCCGGCCGGGGTCCTCGCTGCAGGCGGCGAGCAGGTCGCACCGCTCCATGACCGCCCGGGCGAGATCAGTCATCAGATCGCCGTGAAGCTGATCTCCTGGGCGCCGTTCCACAGCACGAGGTGGCCGAGCTCCTGGAGCCGCTCGTTGCCTTCGTGGATGGTCGCAAAGTGGTTACCGGCGAGCTGGCCCATCTTGCTCGCGAACAGCGTCGCCCCGTAAGGAAACAGGATCTCGGTCTCGCTGAAGCCGCCTGGGTAGAGGAGGAGCTGGCCCG
>VBHJ01000096.1 GCA_005887685.1 Chloroflexota bacterium
GGGGGGCGCCGGCGCAGCATCCCTATCCGTGACAGACACCGTGCCCTCCGGAGGGACCGGAACAGTGACCGGCGTTCCGTCCACGCTCGCAGCCGCGGCCACAGCCTCTGCCACCGCGACCTATGCGGTGCCAATCAGCCAGTCCTCTGGCGACCTCACGGACACCGCCGCGGTCACGTGGACCGACGCCAACGCCAATCCCTACGGCCCGCTTACGAGCTCCTTTACGACGCAAGTCCACAACGTCCTCTTCGGCGCCCGGCTCCAGCTGGCGCCGATCATGGCAGGGCCAAACGTCCCCGGCAGCTCGCAGACTTTGACGGCCACCCTCGTCGACAGCCGCGGCAACCCGATCGCCGGCCAGGCCGTGCAATTCACCATCACGGGCGCCAACCCAGGGTCAGGCTCCGCGATGACCGACGCCAACGGCGTCGCATCGTTCACCTACACGGGGACGAATGCCGGGAACGACGTGGCACAGGCGACCGTCACCGCGCCCGGGATCACGATCAACTCGAACACCTCCGCGATCGTCTGGCTCAAGCTCCTTCAGACGGCCGCGACGAGCACCGTCCAGGGCAACTTCTTTGCCAACCCCGCCAACAGCTGCACGTTCGACGTCGGCCCGAGCAGCAGCCCGGTCTTCGGGCAAACGTTCCCGGACATCCTGTTCAACCCGGTGAACACCGTCGTGCCGCACGACATCTCGACCGTCACCAACTTCACGAGGCCATTCACCGACCTCACAGTCGACGTCAACGGCAACTACAACGGCCAGATCGTCGCCCAGGGCAACGGGCTACAGGCAGGGAGCGACCCCCTCATCAACTTCTATGCCGCCTTCACCGGCACCTTCGTCGTCAGCAAGCCCGGCGACCTGACGTTCCGGATCCTGCATGACGACGGATACATCCTCGGTGTAGGCGGCGGCGCCAGTCGCGTCAACGGCGACTTCGAGGGGAACCCGCCGAGCACGTCGCCCTTCAACGGATTCCCGGTCGTGGCGGCCTGGAACACCGGCAGCTCCGGCTCGTCGAGCAGCGGCCCGGCAACCGTGCACTTCCCGGCCGCCGGCACCTATCCCTACGAGCTCGACTACACCCAGTGTGGGGGCGGATCGCTGTTCCTCGACCTCCTGACGGAGCAGTTCGTGGCGCAGACCGATCCGCTATCTGTCTATGTCGGATACGCGGACGGCCTGCGACCGGCCGGTTCAATCTTTCCGTTTCCGTGGAACGGCTCACCGAACGTCATCTACGAGGGCGGCGGTTGCTGCGACAACGGCGCAGTGCGATTCGACAACAGCGGCAATGCGCCGGTGACTTTTGACCAGATCACGGTCGACCTTGGCGGCATCCTTTACGACCTGTGGCCGAGGAACGTGACCCTCCCACCTGGACAGATCCTGATCCTGACCGGCACCGCCGGTGAGAATTTCGACACCTCGGACAGATCCGCAAGCCCGTGCAACGTCGACAACGGCGTCATACCGAAAGTCAACGTAACGATCGCAGGCACGACGACCACCTTCCTGGATTCGAGCCAGGTGCTGAACACAGGCGGATTCGACCTGGCCTGCCTGCGCAACGAGAGCACTGCCTGGCAGCGCATCGGCGGTGGCGGGACCCCGATCAACCTTCCGCTGCCGCCGGCCGCCAGCCTGAACCTGACGCCATTCAACATCCCCAACGCGACGCAGGGCCAGAGCGTCTCGCTGACCGCCTCGGCGCTGGACGGCGGGGGGAACGCGGTGCCCAACCTGCCGGTGACGCTGCAGGTGATCGGCGCCAACACCCAGACCCAGAACAAGCCGACCGATACGGCGGGGCTGGTCACCTTCACCTACCCAGGCAACCTGGCGGGCACCGATACAGTTCAGGCAACCGCCTTCGTCAGCGGCCTGCGCGTCATATCGAACGTGGGCAGGGTGGTGTGGTCACCGCCGGGTGGCACGAACAACCCTCTCGGGGCATCGATCACCAATCCCTCGCCCGCGGACGGCTCGATCGTGACCAAGCCGGTACCGGTGACGGCCGTGATCGCCCCGCCAGCCGGGCAGACGATAACCGGCTGGCGAGTCTTCTACCAGGCGCTCGATCCTGGCCCACAGGTCACGATCGCCTCCGGTAATGGAGCCCCTCCGGCCACGCTGACGACCTTTGACCCGACGGTGTTGCCCAACGACACATACGCCATCACCGTCGAGGCCACAGCTTCCAATGGTGCGGTCCAGGACCTCACCACGACGGTCTCAGTGGTGGGCAACCTGAAGCCAGGTCGCTACATCACGACCTATCAAGACCTTTCGGTACCGGTGGGCGGATTCCAGATGGAGGTTCGTCGCACCTACGACTCGATCGACGCGTCAAGCGGTGACTTCGGGACAGGTTGGCGTGTGAGTGTGTCCAACTTCAGGACTGCCCCCAATCGTGTGATCGGAGCTGCAGGCTGGGTTCAGTACAACAAGAGCTGCACCCTGGGCCTATGTTTCACAGCGTTCAAGAATTCCGCACCACGTTATGTCTCAGTAACGTTCCCAGACCAGCACACGGAAACATTCGACTTTTCGCCTACCGGCGGAACGAACCTCTTCTGGGAGTGCGCGCCCGCGTTCGCCGCCCGTCCCGCCACCGACCTCGGAGGATCGACATCCTCGCTATCGGCGCTGGACGACACGGCGTGCAGCTACACCGGCGACGGCAACATCTACGGTTCCGGAGGCCGACCTTATGATCCGCACCGGTTCAAGCTGACCACGCGTGATGGCCGACAGATCGTCCTCGACCGGACGCTGGGCCTCATTTCTGAGACCGACCAGAATGGAAACTCGCTCGCAATTGACAACGCGGGGGTCCATTCCACGATCGGGCCCGCGTCTTCTCCGACCGCGGGACCTTCAATCGGTTTCACACGTGACGGCTCGAACCGAATAACCGATGTCGTCGGACCGCTCGCCGGCCAGCACGTCCACTACGGGTACACCGGCAATAACCTGGCGTCAGTAACCGATCCGGTGGGCAATACGGTGACCTACACATACGACCCTGCAAATGGGAAGCTCCAGCGCTCGAACGATCCAAACAACCAGCCATTGCAGACGCTCAATTACGACGCGGGTGGTCGACTGGTCTCAATCGCCAGCGGCAACCAACCGCCCACCATGATCAACACCAACCTAGGCGCGCAGCAGCAGAGTTTCCTGGATCCCGGCGGGAAGCTCACCACCGTCCTGACGTACGACGACCTTGGCGATGTCATCCAGCAGGACGACGTCTTCAATGGCCGGACACTGACGACCCACTACTCGTTCGATGCAGTCGGACGGCCCACCCTGGTCACCGATCCGCTGCAGCACTCGTCCGGAATCAGCTACGACGAATCGGCCGGCCCCGGGAACGGCAACGTTTTGTCCGTATTCGCCAACGGGCGAACTTGGTCACTGGAGAACTACAACACCTTTGGCGAACCTGGCCTGATCAGGGAACCGGGTGGCACCGTGATGATGACGCTCGCTTACGACCCGAACACCGGGCGAGTCACCAGCGCTCAGGCTCCGGGTCAGTCGCCGACCAACTTCACCTACTGGCCGGGTGGCCAGCTCAAATCGGTGACCGACCCTGGAGGACGGTCCGTGAGCTACGCCTACGACGCCAATAGCAACCTTGCTTCGATCAGCGACAGCCAGGGCCGAACTACAAAGGTCTCCGTCGACGCCGGCGGCCTGGTCCGCTTGGTGACCGATCAAATCGGCAACCAGACGAAGTACGACTACTACCCAGACGGCAGTCTGCAGGTGCTGACCGACGCCAACCTCAACAAGGTGCAGTACTTCTACGACAGCCTGATGCGCCTGCACCAGGTAAAGGATGCGCTTGGGCACTCGACGCTATACGACTACAACGACCTGGGCTTAGTCAGACAGCGGACCGACCGAAATGGGGCTGTCACGAATTTCACGTATGACGTGGATGGTCTCCTCACTCAAGAGGTGCGCCCCAACAACGACGTCACCAGCTTCGCTCACGACCCGCTCGGGCAAATCGTCGGGGCCGACAACGCAAGCGGTCACCTTGATCGAAGCTATGACGACGCCCGCCGGCTGACCTCCGAGACGACCTGCGCGAGCACTGGGAGCTCGAGCACTCCATGCCCGGCAGTTTCGGGGGGTTCTCAGCCCCGTGTCGCGCTCTCGTATGACTACTACCCGGACGACCAGCTCAAGACGGTCACGAGCTCAGACCCTGCGGTGCCCGCGGTTCAGTTCGGCTACCAGGCAATCGGCCGGCTGGCGTCGATCCAGTACGGCAGCCAGGCTCCGTTCACTCTCGCCTATGACGCTTTCGGCCGGCCGAGCACGCTAGTGCGGCCCAATGGAGTCACCGACAGTTTCAGCTATAGCTCCTCGGGAGACCTCACGGGCCGTGACGCGTCGCTCAATGGAAGCGCTGTCGCCCGTTTCGATTACGGCATCGATCCCGTGACCGGTCAGCGGACGTCGCTCACCGACAACGCCGGAACTCACAGCTTCACGTACTACGACAATGGGTGGCTCAAATCCGTCACACACCCGGCGGGTTCCGGCCTGGCCAATGAGAGCTACACATACGACTCAGCCGGCAATCGCAGCTCAGCCGGAATTCCATCGGTTTACGACCCCGCCGATCGTCTTCTGTCCGACGGTACCTTCACCTACGCCTTCGATGCCGAAGGGAACCTCGCGAGCAAGACGCCTGTTGGTGGCGGGACTGGTACCACCTACACCTGGAACGCCGACCACCAGCTTCTGGGGATCGCATATCCCGATGGGACCACCAGCAGCTACCGCTATGACCCATTTGGGCGCCGGATATCCACCATCGATGCGGGCCATGAGGCCCGCTACGTCTACGACGGCGTCAGCGTCGAGGCCGTTTATGACAGTCAAAACAAGCTTCAGACGAGCTATCTGGGCGACCTGGAATCGGTCTCGCAGGGTCAAGCTATCTTCAACCTGACCGATGCGTTGGGCAGCGTCCGAACGCTGACCGACTCGACCGGAGCGGTGGTCGGTAACTCCGCGTACAACAGCTTCGGGATGCCTGCGCCCGGTAATGCGGCCGGCGCACAAAAGACCTTTACGGGCTACCAACATGATCCACTCAGCGGCCTGTACTACGCGGGTGCTCGCTACTACGACCCCGCCAGCGGCAGGTTCCTGAGCGAAGACCCGCTGTCCGCAACCAACCCCTATCCGTACGCTGGCAACGATCCAGCGAACCTTATCGACCTGTACGGAATGCAGGCGACTGCCGAGTACGCCGAGCTCATATCAGCGGATAGCGACGCGGCCCAATGCGTGGCGGGCCAAGTTGCGGCCGTCTCGGGACCGTCGCTGGCTGCGGCGGCCGCAGCCCTCGGTGGTGGTGTACCAACCGAAGCCGGCGTTGCGGCGGAGATTGCCGGCGGCCTTGTGGTCAACGAAGCGCAGTGCTCGTTCGGAGCGCTCGCGTCGAAGGGCGGCCGCCTCAGGAAAGTTGGCGGCCGAAACCCCAGGAACTACAGGTACGCGGGGGGCGTGCACCCATCTGGCGTCCGTTACAACGAACACGGATTCCCCAACTTCGCGCCCTACGCCAGGGCGACCGTCAGGGTAGAGGGTCTCACGGGCGCAATGTGGCATGACGAGCCTCTGGCGAATGCTGCTGCCGGCCTGCACGGAACGCCCGATGGGTACGTCTGGCACCACGTTGAGGACTGCGTGACGATGCAGTTGATACCCTCGGCGATTCACGACATTGCTGGACATACTGGAGGCGCCGCAGTAATCAACGCCGGAGAATGTTGATGATGGCAATGACGGTCAGGAGAATAAACCCACTTGGTGAGTCGGAGCTGTCGCGAGTGGAAGCATCCCTGGGCGTCTCGATCCCCGAGGGCTATCGGAATTTCCTGCTGGCCACCGACGGCGGCAAGCCTGTCGACTACATGGTTACACCCAAGCTCGGCGTGACCAAGTTCCTGGGTGCTCGGCAGATTGCGGAGCACCGAAAGCGATTGCGAGGGCGCATTCCTGAGACGGTGTTGCCAATCGCCGACGCGGCTGGCGGGAATCGTGTCTGTATCTCCATCGCTCCCGACGAGGTGGGGGCCATCTACCTCTGGGATCACGAGCTCGAGCCATCGGGCGCCGAAAAAGCGCCGGAACGCATAGCAGCATCCTTTGACGATTTCGTTGCTCAGCTGCGCGTCCTCTCGCGCGAAGATCTGGGGCCGTCCCGAGTCATCAGCGTGGAGATCGATCCCGAGTTCCTGAAGATGGTGCGCGAGCAAGAGGCTCAGGAGGACAGCCTACCCACGCTGCGGTGGCCTAAAGAGACCGCCGAGCCGTAGCCGCGGGCCGTAGTCAGAGCGCGGAAAGGTAGATTCCCAGGAGGTCCGCGGCCGGGTATTTACCCGCCAGCTCCTCGGCCGCGCGCCGCAGCTCGGCCTGCCCGACGTCGTACTGGCTGATGTGCTGCGGCAGCCCGAGGGAAGCGATCAGCTCCTCGACCCGGTCCGCCGGATCGGCGCCGGTCGCCTGTGCCAGCACCAGCATCCGGTCAGGCATCGTTTTCGCGAGGTAGCGCATCACGTGCGGCAGCAGGAGGCACGAGGTCACGCCATGCGGGATGCCGTGGCGCGCGCCGATCTGCTTGCCCATCGTGTGGCTCAGTCCGCTCGCCGACGCGCCAGGCAGCGTGAATGAGAACCAGGCCGCGAGCTGGTTTTCGGTGCGCACGTCAAGGTCGTCCGGCGCCTCTTTCGCGCGCGGCAAGGTGATGAAGAGACGGCGGATCGCATCGATCGCCATGACGTCAGTGAAGGGATGCTCGCCCGCCGCGAGGAAGCCTTCAACGGCGTGGTCGAGGGCGCGGATGCCGGTCGACAGCCACAGCTGCAGCGGCGTCGACAAGGTCAGCTCGGCGTCGTAGATCACCGTTTCGACCATCAGTCGCGGGTCGCGCATGCCGGCTTTGTCACCGCCCTCGTTCGTGTAACCAGCGCCCGCCGCCAGCTCGGCGACAGACAACGTGGTCGGGACTGCGACGTGGGCAACAGCGCGTCCGTCGCGATCCGCCAGTCGGATCGAGATGATCTTCGCCGCGTCGATGGCGCTGCCACCGCCGAAGCTGACCAGGCCGTCGACCCTGGCGGACTTTGCAGCCTCCACCCCTTGATCGATCTGTGACATCGGAGCGTGCTGGCCTATGACTATTGTTGCCGCAGGCTGGACGCGCAACCGGTCCACTGACTCGATCAGAGAGTGGGTGGTGACGACTCCGATTCGCGTCGCCTCCAGCCTCTGCAGCTCGGCGCCCAGCTGTGCCACCGACCCCTGACCCCAGTGAATGACACGTGGGTTCGAATAATTGAAGACTCCGCTTGTCGGCATACTAGGAAAGCATTGAGCATCGCCCACGGACAGCGCATCGTCGAGGCCGGTGAGCCGCTGGCCTCCGCGCGGGCGGCGATGATCCTCCTCCACGGTCGCGGCGCTACCGCCGAGGACATCATGACCATCGCCTCAGAGGTCCGGCAGGCGGGCTGGTCCTATTTCGCGCCGCAGGCGGCCGGCAACGCGTGGTACCCGAATCCATTCACCGCCCCATTGGAGAGCAACGAACCGTATCTATCGGCCGCCACGGACATGGTTTCGCGACTCGTCGAGCAGGTCGAAGACATGGTGCCTGCCCAACGCATCGTGCTCCTGGGTTTTTCTCAGGGGGGTTGCCTGACGCTCGAGTGGGCCGCGCGCAACGCGCGCCGTTTTGGTGCGGTCGTCGGCCTGAGCGCAGGTCTCATCGGCCCGGGCGGCACGCCTCGCGATTACCCAGGGGACCTCGATGGAACACCCGTGTTTCTCGGTTGCAGCGACGTCGACCCCTACATCCCGAAGGATCGGGTGGTCGAAGCCGGAGAGGTCTTCGAACGCATGGGCGCCGTGGTGACCGTGCGCCTTTATCCCGGCATGGCACACACGGTCAGCGGCGAAGAGATCGCGATCATCCGGAAGATGGTCGAGACGATCTAGGACTTAACGCCGCCACTGTTCCCCTGCCTCCACGATAATCCGGGCTAGAGCAAGGAAACGCACGGCGGAGGCTTAAATAGCGCAGTGACAATCGAGAACGTCGTCATCTTCATCGTCGTCGGCCTGGTCGCCGGTTTCCTGGCCAGCCGGATCATCCTCGGCAAGGGACGCGGCTGGTTCTGGGACATCATCATCGGGATCCTGGGCGCGATCCTCGGAGGCTGGCTCGCAGCTCAGCTCCACATCTCGATCAACGTCGGCCCGTCGATCCTGAACCAGGTCATCATCGCCTTCGCCGGCGCGGTGATCCTGCTCTTGATCTGGCGGATCCTCTTTCACCGCAACCGGAAGAAATAGCCCTACGCGGTAACGTGTAGTCCTCTACGTGGACTACGGGCAGCCGGTGCGCTTTGGAGTCTTCATCACGCCGGAGGCGACCGAGCGACCCCTCGAGCTGGCGAAAGTTGCCGACGACCTCGGGTTTGACCTCGTCGGCGTCCAGGACCATCCCTACCAGCGCCGGTTCTTCGACACCTGGACGCTGCTCACGGCGATCGCCATGCGCACCGAGCGCATCACCGTGTTTCCTGACGTCGCCAATCTTCCGCTGCGACCGCCCGCCGTGCTCGCCAAAGCCGCCGCGACGCTCGACATCCTGAGCGGGGGTCGGGTCGAGCTGGGCCTCGGCGCGGGCGGTTTTTGGGACGCGATCAAAGCGTATGGCGGCCCCGCGCGCACGCCCGGCGAGTCGGTCTCCGCGGTCGAGGATGCGATCCAGGTCATCCGCCTGCTCTGGAGCGGCCAGCACGGCATTCGCTTCGACGGCAAGTTTTATCCGCTCGCGGGCGCGCATTCCGGGCCAGTTCCGGCGCACCCGATCGGCATCTGGCTCGGCGCCTACAAGCCGCGGATGCTGTCGGTCATCGGGCGGCTGGCCGACGGCTGGGTGCCGTCCCTCGGCTACCTCAAGCCGCCCGACCTGCTCGAAGCCAACCGGCGGATCGACGAGGCGGCGACCGCCGCCGGACGCGACCCGCGCGCCATCCGGCGCGTGCTCAATGCGGGCTACCTGGATGCCGAAACGCTGGTGTCGCTCGTGGTCGATGACGGGATGGACACCTTCCTGGTGTCCGAGGATCCGGATGAGATGCGGACGTTCGTGCGCGAGGTCGCGCCCAGGGTTCGAGAAGAAGTTGAAGCACGCCGATCTCGTCGCGCTGATTGAGGGCGGAGTCGGGGAGCGGGGAGGCAGCTGGGCCGACCTCGGCGCCGGCGAAGGAGCATTCACCCTCGCCCTCAGCGACCTGCTGGGCCCTGACGCTCACATCGTCGCGGTGGACCGGGACGCGGGCGCGTTACAGGCTCTCGGTGGGCGTTTTGAAACGCGGGTGGCGGACTTCACGCGGCCACTGGGCCTGCACGATCTCGATGGAGTGGTGATGGCGAACTCGCTGCACTTCGTGCGCGACAAGCAGCCCGTGCTTCAAGCAGTGCGGGGGATGCTTCGGTCCGGGGGACGGCTGCTGGTGGTCGAGTACGGGACGGATCGTGGAAATCACTGGGTCCCGCATCCATTCAGCTATGCGCGGTGGGAGACGATGGCGGCTCAGGCGGGGTTCAGGAACACGAGGCTCCTGAAGACCATCCCGAGCCGCTGGCTGGGGAGCATGTACTCCTCCTTGTCCCTCTCCCCACAGGGGAGAGGGTGAGGGAGAGGGGCGTGTTCAGAAAACCTGCGACTGCTTCTCCGCTTCCCTCTGGTGCTGCCCGCGGTGGCGTCTCATCCACCGCCGGATCATCACGCTCCTGCGGTCGTCCGACCCGCGCCCGCCGCCGCCCGGGTTGAAGCGCTTGGTCACACCGTCGAGCTTGGCGCCCCACGTGACGTACTTCTTGAAGCGCTCCTCGGCCTCGCGCGCGATCCCGATCCGGTCGCCGCGCGTCTCTTCTCGGAAGCGGGAGATGCGGCCGGCGGCCGCCCCTTCCTTCTCCTCGGGCGTCGAGCCGAGGTTGGTCTCCGGCAGCGTGCCGATGACCACGATCTGGTCGTCCTCGACGGCGACCTCCACTCCCTTGAACCAGCCGTCTGGGAGCCTTCCGGCAAACCAACCCTTGATCGATCCGAGCTCTTTCTCATCCATGTATTACATAATTACACTGTAATAAATGAGAAGTCAAGTTCATCTTCCCCATTTATGGGGAAGTACCCGGCGAAGCCGGGGGATGGGGCTGAGTCGCCTGCCGACGGCGGTGCTGTGCCATGACCTCGCGTAAGCTCGCATCCACATGGGAATGATGCCGCCGGGCTCCCACGGGCCCGTCATCTGGTGGGGCGGCTGGGGTGGACGCCGGCGCAAGCCCGAAGAGGGTGCCGCCAACAGCGGCCTGACCGGGGACCCGACCCTGGAGCCGCCGCAGCAGCCCGAAGGTCCAAAGGACCTGCGTGGACGCTGGGAGAACCTGAAGCAGGCCGTCGCCGGCACGACCGCCGCCCTGCCCCAGGTCCTCCGCCTGGTCTGGGAGGCGAGCCGCCGCGTCACCATCGGCCTGTTCGCCACCACCGCCCTCGCCGGCGTGATCCCGACGATCTCGGTCGGTCTCACGCTGATGCTGACCAACGCGGTCGTGGCGGGGATAAAGATCAACGCCTTCCATCTGCCTGACCACGTGAGGTTCGCCGACCTCGGCGTCCCATGGCTGCCCGGTCCGACCTTCTCGGCGGTCGGCATGATCGTTTTCCTCGCCGCGATCCAGCTTGTCGTCTTCGCGGTGAGCGCGCTGCTGAACACGCTGCGCAACATCTTTCAGCAGCTGCTGCAGAACTCGGTTTCGATGCGTATCCAGCTGATGGTCATGGAGAAAGCCGCCTCGCTCGACCTGCAGTTCTACGAAGACCCCGCGTCCTACGACCTGCTGAGGCGCGCTCAGAACGATTCCGTCAACCGGCCCGTGCTGATGATCGCGACCGCGTTCGGCCTCCTCCAGACGTTGCTCACCCTGGTCACGATGATCGTGCTGCTGTTTGGAGTCAGCTGGATCCTGGCGGTGGTCGTGATCATCTCGCCGATTCCGGCCTTCATCGCCGACACGCGATACGGCTGGCGCGGCTACAACATCGCTCGCTGGGGCTCTCGCCTGCTCCGCCGCATGACCTACATGGTCAACCTCGTCACGACCGACGCATTCGCGAAGGAGGTCAAGCTGTTCGGGCTCGGCCAGTACTTCATCGAGCGCTACCGCCTTATCGCCGGGGCGTTCTACGAGAGCCAGCGCGCGCAGGTCGTGCGCCGCTACATGACGGGTTTCGCGCTGGGCAACATCAGCACGATCGTGACGTCGATCACCTACCTCTACATCGCGCTGCAGGCGATCGCCGGCAGGCTCTCGCTGGGCAGCCTGACCGCGTACACGCAGGCCGCGATCCAGGTCCAGAACTCGATCCAGAGCGTGCTGGGCGGCTTCTCCGGGATGTACGAGCACAACCTCTACCTGAACAACCTGGTCGAGCTGATGGCCAAGGAACCGTCGATGCCCGTTGCGGCGCAGCCGGCGGCGGTCCCTCAGCCGCTGCGCGGCGAGATCCGGTTCGAGAACGTGACCTTTGCATATCCCGGCGCCGAGAACCCGGCGCTGAGCGACGTCTCGTTCACCGTCCAGGCGGGCGAGACCCTTGCCGTCGTGGGCCGCAACGGCGCGGGCAAGACCACGTTGTTCAAGCTCATCTGCCGGCTCTATGACCCGTCCGGAGGGCGCATCTTGATCGACGGGATCGACATCCGCGACTTCGAGCCGGCCGAGCTGCGCCGGCAGATCGGCGCCATGTTCCAGGACTACGTCGACTACCAGGCGACCGCGAGCGAGAACATCGGGCTGGGCAACGTACCCGAGATCGGCAACCGCGATGCCGTGGTGAGCGCGAGCAAGCAGGCGGGCTCCGACGAGCTGATCGCCACGCTTCCGGCCGGATACGACACCGCCCTCGGAAAGTGGTTTGACGCCGGCGTCAACCTGTCGGGCGGGGAATGGCAGAAGGTCGCGCTGGCGCGCGCGTTCATGCGCGAGGACGCGAGGATCCTGCTTCTCGACGAGCCGACCTCGGCGCTCGACGCCCAGGCCGAGTACGACCTCTTCGAGAGGCTGCGCTCGCTGACTCACGGCCGCACGGCGGTGTACATCTCGCACCGTTTCTCGACCGTGCGGCGAGCCGATCGAATCATCTTCCTCGAGCACGGACGCCTTGTCGAGGAGGGCACGCACGAAGAGTTGATGCGTTTGGGCGGCCGCTATGCGAGGCTCTTCCGCATGCAGGCCGCCGCGTACACGGGCGAAGACATCGAAGAGCTTGTCGGGGACGTCGGCTAAGCGGGAAATCGTCGCGGGCGCCATTCTCGGCGTCGCGACATTCGCCGTTTACATGGTCGGATCGAACCGGTCGTTCGGCTATGACGCGGCCGCCACGTTTGCGAACTTCATCGCGACCCCGTCGATCTGGGACGCATTCGCCGTGCGCTCGGTCATCCCGACGATCCCGGTGACACAGGTCGCGACCAACGACCACGTCCTGGTGTCACTGCTGAGCCATCTCATCTATTCGGCCACCGGCTCGCGCAGCGAGGTGCTCTACCGATTCCTGCCCGCGCTTGCCGCGGGCGCGACCGTTGGCCTGTCGACGGGCGCGCTGGTGCGGCGTTTCGGGTTGCTGGCGGGGATCTGCGCGGGGCTGTTCATCGCAACCGACCCGCTGTTCGTCGACAACAGCCGCGACCTGCGCGGCTACAGCCTGGCGGCTCTCGGTTCGGTGGCCGGCACCCTGCTCCTCCCCATTCATGGGGCAATCA
>VBHJ01000251.1 GCA_005887685.1 Chloroflexota bacterium
AGACCCGCCGGCACAGAATCAGTTATCTGGAGCGACGCGGTCGGATTCGGCCCGGCGTTGTGGGCCGTGACCGTGAAGGTCACATTTGTCCCGACCGCCGGAGTCGGGTCGCTGACCGATTTGGTCACGCCGATGTCCGCGGCGGAAGCCACGATGTTGAGGGGCGCCAGCACGGTGCTGCTGGGGAAGAAGGTCCACGAGTCGAGGCCCTTGGCGTCGCCAAAGGCGCCCGTGCACGGGACGTTGTTGTTGCCGTCGGCCGCCGTGCCGAACGCGCGCTGGGCGGACGCCGTGCTGAAACCGTTGATGGGGTCCGAGGATGGGGTCGCTGGAGGATTGTTGCCGCAGAGCA
>VBHJ01000252.1 GCA_005887685.1 Chloroflexota bacterium
CCGTTGAGGGTCATGTACGCGCGGTCGTCGTAGAAGCCCGCTGTGCATCCACCCACCAGGGCCGGGCACCCGCCAGGCGGGTTGAGCAGTGTGATGGTCGGTCCGCCCTGCGTGTCGTTTTCCACGTCGATCATCGGGAAGTGATATTCGCCGCCGTGAAACCTGGCGTGCACCTGGTACGAGCCGACCGGGAAGAACGTGTTCGAGTTGTCCTTGCCGTCCCAGGACACAGTCTGCGCGCCGGCCGGCCTGACGCCGCGAAGCACGCGATTGGCCGGCAGTGTGGGGTCGAAGTTCACCCCGTCGCGGCTGATCACGATCTCGTAGACGCCGGGCACGTTGCTCGCGTAGGTGAAGGTGCCGCCGCTGTTGACCAGGCTCGTGTTGCCGCCCAGGTTGCCGACGAAGGCGAGCGAGGTCATCACCGGGGCGGTCGGGGCGAGGGGCAGCCCAAGGGCCGTGATCGTGGCGTTGGACGGAGGCTCGAAGAACAGCGGAAAGCTGGGTAGGTCGAACGTGACGCCGCCCTGGATGTTGGTGAGCTGACCTGGGCTGCCGGCGCCCGTCGCCACGGCGTCGTGATACAGCGGAGTGGCGCCATCGGAATTGAGGAAGCCTCGCTGGTTGCCATACGAGACCCAGCCGTTCGGGTCCATTCCTCTCAGGTCGACCTGGTATCGGTAGCCGTCGCCGGTCACGGCATATACGGTCGGGAATACCGGAAGGCCGTTGCCCCCCGTGAAGAGAGTCAGGTAGTAGGTGAACACGCGGCCGGTGATGTTCGTGGTCGACGCAAGGCTCGAGCGCACAGTCGCATCCCACGCGGCGACGGATGTGCCTTGCGCAGCGCTGGTGTCGTTTGCATTCGCAAGGGCGACGTCAGCGCCGATTGTTCCGTCGGCGTCAGGCACGAGCGCGAAGCCTGCCGGCCCGGTGAATGCGATGTTGTAGATCCCGGTCGAAGGCGCCGCGTAGTGGCACGGAAAATAGCCGCCCGCCACCCCACCGGCTGGAATCGTGTCCGGTCCGGCGAGCTCCTGGGCCCGCAAAGTTATTTGCCCCTGGACGCCGGCGCGCTGGCCGTTGCAGCTGAAGCTGGGCGCGGCCGAGACGTCCTCGGTGCCGATCGGGCCCGTAACGAGGCCGGGATTCCAAACGATGATGTCGCTCGACCCCTGCCCGATCGCACTGGACCCCAGGTCGAGCACCTCGCCCGTGTTCAGGAACACCTTGAGCAGGGTTCGCCGCAGCAGCAGGCCGCCACCGTACGAGCTTGTGCGCCACTCGGTGTTGGCGCGACTCCCGGCGGCGCCGTTGGGCCACAGGTCCTGGCTGCCGGCGGCCGAGGCGCCACCGGCTCCCCAAGCGAGGAAGAAGAGGACGAGCGCAAACGTCGCGGCGCCGCGCCTAAGCAAGGTCCGCGCTCACCAGGAGTCTCTGCGTATCGCTCTGGGTCAGTGGATTCCAGACGCCCGTGCAGGTGATCAATGTCAGCGTCGGCTGGCTGCCCGGAGCGAACAGCGACGCCACCCGCGAGTTGGCGTCAACGGTGCGTTTGCCGGTGACTTTGAAGAGGACGACTCCACCGTCTGCACGAACGACCCGAATCTCATCGCCGGTGCGCAGGCGTGACAGGTGGGTGAACACCGCATCACCCGTCCACCAGTTGACGTGGCCGTTCATCACCGCGTTGCCGGGATCGCCCGGCTTGGGACCGAGCCTGTACCAGGCGACGTCGTGGAAATCCTTGGGAGTGGAGAGGCTCCGATTCGACTCCAGCCCGCGGGCTTCGATCCGCGCGTCCACGCTGATGGCTGGTATGACAAGCCTGACCGGGGTCGGGTCGACGACGTGGATCTTCGCCGCCGGAAGCTTGACCGCGCTCGGCTGCATCGGCGCCGCCCGGTCCAGCCTCGCCGGCGCAGGCGACAGCACGCCGATGAGCGCGTACGAACCAAGCGCGACGAGTACACCGAGAACTCCGGCCAGGGCTTTGCGGAGCACGTTGGCGCGGATTCTAAGCGGGAGTACCCGACCTCAGAAGTCTTTGCGGCCCAAGAAGTGCTTGAGGACTTCCGGCCGCGACGCCTCGTAGAGCGCGATCCGGTGACCCGCAGGCGTGGTGAAAGAAGAGCAAGGGCCCATCGGAATCTCCAGGCGCCGCTCGCCCTTGAGCCCGCGCTTCTTGAGCGCCGCGGCGGCCTGGCGGAGATCGTCGACGCGGTAGATGTAGATGGCCCGATCGCCTTCCAGGTGGTCGGTCAGCAGGATATGTGGGGGCCCATCGGTGAGCTCGACCATCGCCACCCGCGCGCCCATCCCCTCGACGGCAAACGCAAGCCTCCCGCCCAGCACGTCGGTGAACATGCGTGCGTCGGCCGCCACATCGCTGCTCGGCGTGTACAGGTAGTCGAGCTGGAGAAACGGACTAGGCCTTCGGGCGCCGGTTCCCATGGCCGGCAGAATAGCCTCGTCTCGACGGTCGAAATGCCCGACTTGCAAATCGCCGGGGTGAGCCTAGACTGTGGCCGCACCGGAAGGGGCCGCCTGGTGGGCGGCGGCCATTGCATCGGAAGGGAGCACCGCCATGATCACCCTGACTCTCGACACCCTGCGTCAGCAGGTTCGCGGCGACGTCATCACGCCGGATGACGAACGGTATGAAGAGGCGCGCAAAGTCCGAAATGGAATGATCGACAAGCGCCCGACTGTCATCGTCCGCCCGGTGAACGCCGGCGACGTCATCGCGGCGGTCAATTTCGCCCGCGAGGGACAGCTCGACCTTGCCATTCGCGGGGGCGCACACAGCGTGCCGGGCTTCGGGACAGTCGACAAAGGCGTCGTGATCGACCTCTCCCGCATGCGCGGCGTGCGCGTGAACCCGGAGAAGCGAACCGCCCGAGCCGAAGGTGGTGCCACGTGGGGCGACTTCAACGCGGCCACGAATGCATTCGGCCTGGCCACCACCGGCGGAATCATCTCCACCACGGGAGTCGGCGGCCTCACCCTTGGGGGCGGCATCGGATACCTCGCGCGCGGGTTCGGACTGTCACTCGACAACCTGGAGTCCGCGGACGTTGTCACAGCCGACGGGAAGTTTCTTGTCGCCAGCGCCAAAGAGAATCAGGACCTCTTCTGGGCGATCCGAGGCGGTGGCGGCAACTTCGGCGTTGTGACGTCATTTGAGTTTCGGTTGCACCCGGTCAAGGAGATCTATGGCGGCCCGATGTTCTTTGAGCTCAAATACGCGAGCGACATCCTGCATTGGTACCGCGATTACATCGACAACGCGCCGGAGGAGATGGGCATGTTCCCGGCATTCCAGATCGCGCCGCCGCTGCCCTTCATCCCGGAAAATCGCCATGGCGACACTTTTGCTCTCGTCGTCGCCTGTTGGGCGGGTGGGGTGGACAAGGGAGAAAAGGCTCTCAAGCCCCTCCACGACGTCGCACCTGTGTTCGCGGAACATGTCGGACCGATGCCATATCCGGCGCTGAATGCTGCCTTCGACGGCCTTTACCCGACAGGCCTGCAGCACTACTGGAAGGCCAACTTCGTCAAGGAGCTCACCGACGAGGCGATCGAGGCGCACGTCGAGCACGGAGCCAAGGTTCCGGCCATGACCTCGACCGTGCACATCTACCCGATCAACGGCGCGTGCAATCGGGTCGCGTCCGACGACACTGCCTTCGCCTACCGTGACGCCAAGTTCGCCACCGTGATCGCCGGCATGTGGCCCGACCCGGCCCAGAACGCGGCCAACATCAAGTGGGTGCGCGACTACTACGACGCGACCGCGCCCCTGTCTGAGTCCGGCGGCTACATCAATTTCATGGCTGAGGACGACCAGGGTCGGATCAAAGCCAACTACAAGGGCAACTACGACCGGCTGGTCGACGTCAAGAAG
>VBHJ01000253.1:0-2260 GCA_005887685.1 Chloroflexota bacterium
GTTGTGGGTGATCGTCGGATACTGCGCCCAGCCCTCCGTGATGCCCTGGGCGCAGAACGGGTGCCAGACCACGGCCAGATCGATCTCCTTGCCCTGGAGGGACTTGAGGTAGTTGCCGCCGCCCCCCACGATGTTGATGATCCGGAGCTTGCCGTAGTCGAGCCCGTTCTCCTGGACGGACGCGGCGAACTTGAGCCACGAGATGGAGCCGGCCCCCACGCCGATCGTCTTGGCGCCGAGCCCCGCCCACTCCTTGATGTCCTCGCCCTTGCGGACGAGCAGGCAGTCGTTGCCGGAGCCGATGCCCGCCACGCCGATCATGGACTTGGCGCCCTGGCCCAGGCCGAGCGTGATGTCCTGCGGCCCGAAGGCGGCGATGTCGAGATCGCCCGAGGCCAGGGCCGTGCGCTCGTCCGCGAAGCGCTGGAACAGGATCTGCTCGATCTGGATGTTGTACTTCGCCGCCTGCTCGGGCAGGAGCCAGAGGGGTGAGAGGGCAGGCACGTTCGCCATGCCCTGCTTCACCTTGACGGGCGCAGCCAGCCGCGTCCGAGCGGCGTCCGTCTGAGCCGTGGCGGGCATCCATGAGGCAGGAGCGGCCAGGAGCAGCGCGAGCAGTGAGCCGGCGAGCCAGTTCTTCATTCATTGCCTCCCTGAGGGGCCCCGATCACGCACGACTCCGAACCACACATGATCCGGATGCCACTGTCGGCACAGCACGACGACCCTTCCTCCACGCCCGCGCCGATGCTGCCAGAGGGTATCGGCAAGGTCAATCGGGCGGTCCTAGAAAGCCCGGCATCACCATGAGGGCTGGAGCATAATACCGGGCTGAATCAACCTATGCGCAACCTGTCGCGCTCTTCGAAACCACTCACGTCCAGGTCAGCGGTCTCACGATCAGAGGTCAGTCGTGCTCGACGTGTTGAACTACCAAAGGCCGCAACCGGTATCCCGGGACTGGACGATATCACCGGCGGCGGTCTGCCCAGAGGTCGGCCGACCTTGGTGTGTGGCGGGGCCGGGTCCGGCAAAACCCTTCTGGCGATCGAGTTCCTTGTTCGCGGCGCCACCCAGTTCGATGAGCCGGGCGTCTTCATGACCTTCGAGGAGAGCGTCGAGGACCTTACCGCCGATGTCGCTTCCCTCGGCTTCGATCTGCCCGCGCTCATCGCCCGGAAGAAGATCGTCGTCGACTATGTCCGTCTTGACCGGCACGAGATCGAGGAAACGGGGGACTACGACCTCGGGGGGCTGTTCATCCGGCTGGATCACGCGATCAAGTCGGTGCGCGCCACGCGGGTCGTCCTGGACACCATCGAGTCGCTGTTCGTGGGATTCTCGAACGCCGGCATCCTCCGAACAGAGTTGGCTCGGCTCTTCCGATGGTTGAAGGACAGGGGCGTGACCGCGGTCATCACCGGCGAGCGCGGTGAGGGAACCCTCACGCGCCACGGCCTCGAGGAGTACGTGTCGGACGCGGTCATCCTCCTCGACCATCGGGTCGACGACCAGGTCTCCACCCGGCGCCTCCGGATCGTCAAGTACCGCGGCTCCACTCACGGCACCAACGAGTATCCTTTCACGATCGACCGGAGCGGGCTCAGGGTGCTTCCCATCACGTCTCTGGGCCTGCAGCACGAGGCTTCCCTCGATCGAGTCTCGAGCGGGCTCGACGCCCTCGATGCGATGCTGGGCGGCCGGGGCTTCTATCGAGGAAGCAGCATCCTCATCTCCGGGTCTGCCGGCACGGGCAAGTCCAGTCTGGCTGCGCACTTCGTGGACGCGGCCTGCCGCCGCGGCGAGCGCTGCGTGTACTTCCTCTTCGAGGAATCGCCCAGTCAGTTCATGCGGAACATGCGCTCGATCGGCCTTGACCTCCAGGCTTGGGTGAAGAAGGGGCTCCTGCACTTCCACGCCGCCCGTCCCGCCTTCCTTGGTCTGGAGCAGCACCTCGTGGCCATGCACCGCGAGATCGAGAAAGCGAAACCTGCCGCCGTCGTAGTGGATCCCATCAACGAGTTGATGGCGATCGGCACATTGGGAGCGGTGAAGGCCACGCTCTTGCGGCTGATCGACCACCTCAAGACGAGCCAGATCACCGCCCTCTTCTCGAGCCTCACGGCCGGTGCCGCCCACGAGCAGACGACAGATACCGGCATTTCGTCTCTCATGGACACCTGGCTGCTGCTCCGGTTCCTGGAGGAAGCGAGGCAAAGGAACCGCGGCCTCTACGTGCTCAAGTCGCGCGGCATGGCAC
>VBHJ01000253.1:2278-4775 GCA_005887685.1 Chloroflexota bacterium
TACCGATCGCGGCCTGCAGCTCGGCGCGCGGGCTCCCCTCTCCCGCTCCGAGAAGAGGAGATCGCGATGAAGCGGGCGGCGCCCAAGGCGGCCGAACAGTGGAACCTGCGCCTGTACGTTGCCGGGCAGACTCCCAAGTGCATCGCGGCATTTGCCAACCTGAAGAAGCTTTGCCAGGAACACCTGGGCGGGCACTACAGCATCGAGGTGATCGATCTCCTGGACAAGCCTCAGCTGGCCAGTGGCGATCAGATCCTGGCCATTCCCACGCTGGTCAGACAACTGCCCCCACCCCTGAAGAAGATCATCGGTGATCTCTCCAATACCGAGCGTGTTCTCGTCGGCCTCGACCTCGTTCGAAAGGGATAGGGAGCCACCGTGATGATCGGAATGCGAGACAAGGGCACGGACAGTGTGCAAGGCCTTGGTGGGTCCGGGATCGGAGAGTGGGAGTGAGCGATATGGAGAGAGACCACGTACACGACGAGACCGAGATACTGCGCACCAGGCTGCGCGCGGCACAGGAGACGCTCGAGACGCTCCGCCGGGATGTCGATGCCATCGTCATCGAGGGCCCGGCCGGACCCAAGGTCTATACCGTCACGAACGCTCACCAACCCTATCGAATGATCGTCGAGGAGATGCAGCAGGGCGCCGTTGTGCTCACACCGGCCGGCGACATCTTCTACGGCAACCGCTACTTCGCGGACATGGTCCGCGTGCCGCCGGACAGGCTGGTTGGAATGCCGATGGTCGAGTTCGTCGAGATCTCCGATCAACCGGGTTTCGAAGGGCTCATTTCGCAGGGCGCGGGGACACTGGAGACGGTGCTGCGAGCGTCGGATGGCACGGGGGTTCCCGTCTACATCACGGTGAACCTCTTCTCCGAGAGCCCGGCGAACGTCTGCCTGACGGTGACGAACCTCACGGAACAGAAGCGCCAGGCCACACGCGAGGCCGCGCTGGCGCGTGAGGAGGCCGCGCGGGCCGCCGCGGAGGCGGCCAGCCGGGCGAAGGACCAGTTCCTTGCCATGCTGTCGCACGAGCTGCGCAGCCCCTTGTCGGTCATCCTTACCGGTGTCGAGGTGCTCGAGAGGCTCGAGTTGCCGGACAACGGCCCGCTGAGGATCAGGGAGCTCATTGGCCGGCAGGCGCGCCATCTCGCCCAGCTCCTCGACGATCTTCTGGACGTGACCCGCGTCAGCCAGGGGAAGATCGACCTGCACCGGAGCCCCGTCGACCTCGGCGGAATCGTCTCGAGCGTCGTCGAGGATCATCGTGGAGAGATCGAGGGCGCCGGCCATTCGCTGAGACTGTCGCTGCCCTCCCGGGCGGTCGCCGTGGACGGCGACAGGACCCGGCTCCTCCAGGTGATCGGTAACCTGCTTCACAACGCGCGAAAGTACACGGCACGGGGAGGAGATATCTCGGTCAGTCTCGAGCAGGTAGGCCTGACCGCTCAGGTCCGCGTGCGCGACACCGGTGTCGGGATCCCGTCCGAGATGCTGCCGCGCATCTTCGATTTGTTCTTCCAGGGCGAGCCGACCGCGCCACGCTCTGGGGGTGGCCTCGGTGTCGGCCTGACGCTCGTGCGCCGCCTCGTCGAGCTCCACGGCGGCACCGTGGAGGCGGTCAGCGATGGCCCGGGGCGTGGCAGCGAGTTCATCGTGAGGTTCCCGGTGACGCAGTCCCCGCTCGTCGATGAGCCGAAGGAGGCGCTCGGGGTGAGACCCACCGCCCTCCTCCGTATTCTTCTCATCGAGGATCACGACGACACGAGAGAGATGGTTGGTCGCGGCCTCCAGTTGCTCGGGCAGACCATTGCCCTTGCCTCGGATGGTGAGACGGGCCTTCGGATGGCCCTGGCGGATCCTCCGGACGCCGCCGTGATCGATATCGGCCTGCCTGGGGCCGACGGCTATGAGATTGCCCGGCGCCTTCGGGCGGCTTTCGGCGAGCGCCTACGGTTGGTGGCTTTGACGGGCTATGGACAGGCGGATGATCGCCGCCTGGTGCAGGAGGCGGGATTCGACGCACACCTCGTCAAGCCGGTGGCGCCGAAAGACGTGCTGAGGGCCGTCGTAGGGACGTAGTCGGGCAAAATCCAGTGGCAATCCGGTCGATGCTCAGGGCTTTGGCGGCCGGTTCCTTGGCTCCTCATAGCACTCGATGTGAGCCGCCCCGTCCTTGACGAGAAACCGGCTCTCGCCTTGCCTGATGGGCTCTCCGCAGACGACGCACGCGGCCTCCGAATCCCCGTCGCCCTCGCGCTCGGCCGACAGATTCGCTCCTCTGGCCTTACCGGCCGAGCCGACGGAGCGTCGTTGGCGTCATCTTCACGCTTGGAATCTGATGGTACGTTTGCTCAGCGAGCACCTTGCAGGCCGTCTCGATCTCGGAGCGCCCAACGCCGATCTGCTCGAGAAGCGCGGCCAACGCGTCGACACCCTTCGGAGTTCCGATGAGAACCGTTCCCACGCCGTCCTTGGAGCCGCCG
>VBHJ01000254.1 GCA_005887685.1 Chloroflexota bacterium
CTCGCGCGGTCGCGCGCCGACGCCCAGATCGACCGCGAGCGCGAGCTGGTCTCCTATCAGGCGTTCGTTCGGGTGCTGCTCGGGGACCGAGACGAGGCGCTGGATCTGCTCAAGCAGTACCTGGCGGCGAACCCCGAGCACCGCGTAGGTTTTGCCACGGGTTATCACTGGTGGTGGCGGGACCTCCGCGATGATGCCCGTTTCCGCCAGCTCGTGGGCAGGGGGACCTGACTGTGCATCACACTGGGTCAGGGCCGCTCGGCTGATCGGCTGCATTCTGGTGCACAGGGTAGCCTTGGCCACGGCCCCCGCCTCCGGTGCCGGCCTGCTGATACCCAGTCCCCTCCTTGGGCTTCGCTCCTCAACGATGCGTCTCGCAACGCCGTGCCACCGTGGCGTGAAGGTTGCAAGGGGGCAAGCCAGGGGTGTATGGTGCGACAGCGTCGCTACTCATCTGGCTTTCTTCTAGCCGAACTCTCCGTTCTCGTCGGGGCGTTGATCCTCGGCTGCACCGAGGACCGCCCACAGCTGCCCACGCAGAGCCCGCGCGCGGATCTCCTCAGCAGCGACGCTCTGAACGTCGGACACATTAACCAGCTGCTGATCGCGCTGTTTCCCGCCGGGCCGTTGCTCGATTCGGCGCGGAATCAGCTCAACAACATTCAGCCCCTCCTTGCGCAAGGAGACATCCCAGGGGCGCAGAGCACGGCGCTCCAGCTCGCTGATTTCACCATCAAGGGCTATCGCGCAGGGCAATTGCTCGATCCGAACGGGACGTTGCCACTGACGACCCCGGAGGCCGTCGTGCAGCTGTTCGACGCCCTCCTGAGTTTCGTGGGCCTGCCCCCGTCTGGTCTCACCTCGGATGGGCTCGGCCCGACAGGTCCGAGCGGGGCCTCGGACGTGTTCGGCGCGTTGGGAGGCACGCTGGCGACCGTCGAGGGACTGGCCGGACTGAGCGTGCCACCCGATGCCGTGAGCGGCGTTCACCTGTTTTTGATCACGCGCCGCGACGACTTGGCGCTGCAGGGGACCTGCCTCAGCACCCCGCTGCCCCAGTACCCGCTGTGCTATGATTTCTTTGTCTTTCCCAAGACGAGCTTCAGCGTCCCCGTGACGGTCGTCATGTGTCCGCTTGAGTCCGTGTCCCACGCGGAATTCTACCATCGGCTCGTATTGGCACATCCTGATCCGAACGACCCAAACGCGATCGAGTTCACGATGCGTGCGGCGGACCCGCTGGGGCTGGTGTGCACCAACGCTGTGCTCCCCCCGCCGGGCGGGCTTGGCGATCTGCTGCGGCGGCTGGGGTCATTCGCGGCCCGACTCATCTTGCCGACGCCCCTCTACGCCACCCATGGGGGCATGGCTGGCTCGGTCGACTCCTTCAGTCCCTTCATCGCGGTGGACTCGGCCGCGGACCTCACGGTCCAGAGCGTGACCCAGACCCCGGGCGCTCCGACCGCGGCTGACGTGATCACCGTCAGTGCGGTGATTCTCAACAACAGTTCGGTGCCGGCGGGGCCCTTCACCGTGGCGTTCGGCGCCGACCCGGTGTCGGCCCCTATGGTCAGCGTCCCGGGTCTTGCAGGCGGGGCGAGCGTCCCGGTCAGCGTGACGATCGGTCCGCGCGCCGCG
>VBHJ01000097.1:0-1626 GCA_005887685.1 Chloroflexota bacterium
TGGCTCTTCCCGCTCGACTTGGCCTGGTTCTGGGTCTGGAACACGTCGTTGCTCCTTCCGGCGATGCTCGCCGCCCACGGCTTGGTGCGCTGGTTTCCGACTGCGTTTCCCAACTGGTTTTCGCCGATGTGGCTGTGGTTTTTGGTGCCGAACGTCATCGTGCTGCAGCCGTGGGTTTGGGACAACACCAAGTTCTTCATCTTCTGGGCATTGCTCGGCAGCATCCTCGTCGGTGGTGTGCTGGCCGGAATGCTGCGGCGTGGTCCGGGTACGGCCATCGTCGCAGTCACCGTGATGGTGCTGCTCGGATTGTCAGGAGCGCTGGATCTCTACCGAGCATCCGACTTCACCGTGAGCAGAGTCCAGTTCACCGACTCCGGCGGCCTCAAGGTCGCGGACTGGGTCCGGCACAACACGAAGCCAGACGCGCTGTTCGCCGTCGCGGATGAGCACAACAGTCCCATCCCGACGCTGGCCGGTCGTCGCGAGCTGATCGGTTATCCCGGCTGGCTGTGGACCTATGGGCTTGCCGACTACGTGCAGAAGAGCGAGGACGACAAGAAGATCCTGGACGGCGACGCTTCAGCCATGGACCTCGTGCGCCAATACGGCGTCGACTACGTGATGATCGGTCCGCAGGAGATACCGCGTGGGGCCAGCCGCTCGTACTGGGACGCGCACGGCACCAAGGTCTACGACGACGGTGAGTACGCGGTGTACCGTGTCGCGAATGGCTGACCCACTGAGCGATCGCGACGAGATCGCGGCTGCGATGCGGCTGATCGAAAGAGAGGCCGAGGAATATCTCGGGTCGCTCGACGACGCGCCGGCGCGAGCGCCGGGACAACCGACACTCGATGATGCATTGCCCGAACAAGGGGTGGGGTCGCTGCGCGCGCTCTCGGAGCTCATGGCTGTGTCGGTCGAGAGTGCAGTTCGCTCGAGCGGCCCGCGTTATTTTCATTTCGTCACCGGTGGCGTGACGCCGGCTGCGCTTGGCGCGGACTGGCTCACCTCGACGCTTGACCAGATGGCCTACAACTGGACGGCCTCAGCGCTGGCGTCGCGCCTGGAGCAGATCAGCACCGGCTGGTTGAAGGAGATGTTCGGCCTGCCGCGCGAGTGGAGCGCCGTGATCACGAGCGGCACGACAATCGCAAATTTTGTGGGGCTCGCGGCCGGGCGCAGGTGGTTCGGCCTGCAGCATGGGGTCGACGTCGACGCCGATGGCCTGTGGGGCGTACCTCCGGTGCCGGTGTTCGCGAGTGGTTATCTTCACGCCAGCGCGGTCAAGGCACTCGGCATGCTCGGCCTCGGAAGAGACAAGGCACAGATCCTGACCCGCGACTCCGAGGGCCGGATCGACCTGATCGGGCTCCGCGCGGCTCTGAGTTCGCTCGGTGGAAAGCCGGCGATCGTGATTGCCACGGCCGGTGACGTCAACACCGGCGACTTCGATCCTCTGCGCGAGATGAGTCAGCTGGCTCGCGAGCACGGCGCATGGCTCCACGTCGACGGCGCATTTGGGCTGTTCGCCGCACTGAGTCCATTGACCCGGCATCTGGTCGATGGCGTCGAGCTGGCCGACTCGGTGGCTGTGGACGGCCACAAGTGGCTCAACGTGCC
>VBHJ01000097.1:1751-11926 GCA_005887685.1 Chloroflexota bacterium
TTGCGCGCTTACGGCCGCGATGGTTATCGGGCGATGGTGGAGCGACATCTCGAGCTGGCGCAGCGCGTGGCGTCGCAGGTCGATGACGCGCCTGACCTGGAGCGTTTGGCCGAGGTGCCGCTCAACGTCGTCTGCTTTCGATTCCGTCCGCCCGGGCTTCCCGAAGCGGAGCTCGACGAGCTCAATCGCAGGCTGGGCGCGATGGTGCTCGACGACGGCCGCGTTTACTTCGGCACTACCGAGTACGCCGGCAAGGTGGCGTTCAGGCCTGCCATCGTGAACTGGCGCACAACTGAAAAGGACGTCGACCTGATCGTCGAGGTGGTGCGCGAGCTGGGCGCGAAGCTCTTGGCTACGGCGCCGGGACGCTGATCGGCGGTCGCTCGGTCGGTCCCGGCTTCGGCGCCGGGGGTTCGGTGCTCTCGATCGCTTGCTCGAGCCGGCGTGCGAGGCGCTTCATCTCCCGGTCGCCGCGGTCGAGCCGGTTGACGATCTGCAGCAGGATCTCGTCCTGGTGCATCAGGTGGTTCATCAGCGCCTTCAGCTCCTCCTCGGCCTTGATGTCGAGCTCGAAGTCGTGCTGCGCGCGAATGCGGTCGCGGTCCGCGAGCCGGTTGAGCGCCATCAGCACGATGGAGACCCAGACGGCGGCTTCAAGGCTGAGGACGAAGTTGAGGAACTGGAAGGGATACCTGTCCCAGGGGTGGATGAGGTTGAGAGCGTTCAGCCCGATCCAGATGACCATGATCCCCAGCTGGACCAGCACGAAGATCCAGCTGCCCACGAGGCGGGCGAAATCGCCGGCGACGCGGTCGGCGAAGGAGAGCCGGCGCTCGACCTCGCGGTTGAGATCCCGGACCGGCGGGTGATCATGCTGATGCTTGATCAGGTCGCGGGCGATGTCTTCGATTTCTCGGGCGATCGACATTTCGGGGCTTTTTTCCTCTGGGGTTGCTGCGATGAAGTTCGGGCTGTAGGTCAATAGCTTGGCGCATCGGGCCCCTAACTGGCTACAGAAAGTAAGGAGTTCTTGGCCCGGCCACTACCGGTAGTCGTGCGAGCGCTGGGCCGGCCTCGGGACGCCGGCGAGGGCCTGGATGTGGCTCGCGAGGACCGAATGGACGCCGTCCTGGCGCTGCATCACCCCGTCGATGATGAGGATCGGCTGCCGGTTGGCGACCTGGCGATATCGCTCGTAGACGTCGGGTTTGATGGTCACGTTGACCTGGCCGAACTCATCCTCGAGGGTGAAGAAGCGAATCTTCTTGGCCGTGCTGGGGGCCTGGCGCGTGATCACCAGCCCGGCGACCCTCACCTGTTTGTTGTTGTCGATCGCGGGGAGCTGGTTGCTTTCCAGCGCGCCCAACTCGCGCAAGCGATCGCGGCAGAAGTGGATGAGGTGGTGGCCCGTGGAGAGGTCGGAGATGCGGTACTCGAGCTGGTTGATGTCGAAGTCGTCGATATGAGGTAGGGCGGGCGGTGTCCCATCGAGTCGCAGCTCGGACTGTTTGTCGATGCCCCGCCGCAAACCTTTGCCGTGCCATCGTTCCTGCCATCCCCAGAGCAGCTCGCGCCTCGGCTGCCGCAGGCCGTCGAATGCGCCGACCATGACGAGGTTGCGGACCGCCTTCGGGCCGATGGGTCCGCCCCGGAGGCGGGCCAGGAAGTCGTCGAAGGATTGGTACAGTCCCCGGTCGGAGCGTTCGGTGACGATCGCCTTGCGTCCCTCTTCGCCGAGGTCGCGGACGTAGTTGAACCCGATGCGCATGGCGTGACCTTCATCGATGCGCTCCGGCAGGCAGCGGACGTCCGAGAGGTTGATGTCGACCGGCAGTGCCTTCAAGCCGTGTCGCTTCAGGTCTTCGACCAGCACGCTCGGGTGGTAGAAGCCCATGGGCTGGTTGTTGAGCAGGCCGCAACCGAACTCGACGGGATGATGCAGCTTCATCCACGCCGTCTCGTAAGACGTTCGGGCAAAAGCCGCGGCGTGCGACCGGCAGAAGCCGTAGACGGCAAAGCCCTGCACCGCGTTGAACAGCTGGTCTGCAACCTCGCGCGGGACGCTGTTGGCGAGGCAGCCGCCGATGAACTCATCTTCGAGTGAGGACATCTCGACTCGGTTGAGGTGTCGCGTCATCGCTCGGCGGAAACCGTCGGCGCGACCAGGCTTCATGCCGGCGACATACATCGCGATCTCGATGATCTGCTCCTGGTAGAGGATCACGCCGAGCGTGTCTTTGAGGATCGGCTCGAGCAGCGGATGAGCGTAGGTGACCGGCTCGCGGCCCTGCTTGCGCCGGATGTAGGGATGGACGGCATTGCCCTGGATCGGGCCTGGCCGGATGATCGCCACCTCAACGACCAGGTCGTTGAACGACTTTGGCCTCGTCCGGGGCAGCGTCTGCATCTGCGCACGAGACTCGATCTGAAATACGCCGATCGTGTCCGCGGCGCTGCACATCTCGAACACCGCGGGGTCTTTGAGTGGAAGCTGGTCGAGGTCGGGCCTGGTGCCTGTCGTGTCCTTGATGAGGTCAAGCGCCTCGGCGACGACCGAGAGCGTGCGAAGGCCGAGCATGTCCATCTTGATGAGGCCGAGGTCCTCGACATCGTCCTTGTTGAACTGCACGACGCGCCGGCCCTCCATCGCGGCCGGCTCGACCGGCGCGATGTCGACCAGCGGCTCGCCGGTGACGAGCATGCCTCCGTTGTGGATCGAGAGGTGGCGCGGAAACTCGATCACCTCCCGGCAGAGCTCGAGGAACTGTTGCCAGCTCTGCGGGCGCATGTCGGGGGGTGGGACGGCCCACAGCATCGAATCCTCGACGTCCTCGGTGAACCAGCGGTCGACCCCCTTGGCGAGCCGGTCGAGCAGCTCGGCGGAGAAGCCGAGCGCCTTGCCGACCTGGCGGATCGCCATTCGCGGCTGAAAGGTGACCACGTTGCAGACCATCCCGGTCCGCTCCCAGCCGTACTTCTCGTAGATGTACTGGATGACCTGCTCGCGGTGCTCGGTCGAGAAGTCGATGTCGATGTCCGGTGTGCTGGTCATCTCTTCATGCAGGAACCGCTCGAAGAGGAGGTTGTGCTCGATAGGGTCGACCCGGGTGATGCCGAGGACGTAGGCGACGATAGAGTCGGCCGCTGAACCTCTCCCTTGCCCGGGCACGCCATGCTCTCGGGCGAAGCGCATCAGGTCCCAATTGATGAGGAAGAACTCGGCCAGGCCGGTCTTTTCGATCACCTCCAGCTCGTGCTGTAGGCGGCGCGTGACAGAAGACGTGATGGGCCGATACCGCTCGCGAAGGCCCTCGAAGCACAGCTTGTAGAGAAAGGAGAACGGCGTCTCACCTTCCGGCACCGGGTAGCCGGGAAACCGGACCTTGCGGAAGTCGAGGTCGACATCGCACTCCTGCGCGATGTCCCATGGCGTTGCCAGCGCCTCGGCGAATCCTTTGAAGAGGGGACGCATCTCCGCGCCGCCCTTGAGGTGGTGCTCCGAGTTGGGGAAGAGGTGCTCCCTGGCTTCATCGAGCGTGGCGCGATGGCGGATGGCGACCAGCACGTCATGCAGCCGGCGACGTGCGGGGACGTGGTAGTGGACCTGGTTGGTGGCGACGACTGGCGCATCGCAGCGTTTCGCCATCGCCGCCCGACCTTCGAGGATCCAGGGATCCTCAGGACGCATGTGATGGTGCAGCTCGCTGAAGACGTTCTCCTTGCCCAGCGCGTCCTGGAGCTCGCGCAGCCGTGGCTCGCTGTCGGTGGGGCTGAGGTAGAAGAGGTCGCCGCGATGTTCGGCCAACGTGGCCAGAGTCGTCCGAGCCTCGCCTTTCGGCTGGTCGGCATGGGCGAGGCTCAGCAGCCGGCAGAGGTTCGAGTAGCCCTTGAGGTTGCGCGCGATGAGGATCAGCTCGTCTCCGTCGACCTCGAGCGCGCTGCCGATGATGGGCTTGACGCCGAGCTTGCGACACGCCTGGAGGTGGCGGACCACCCCATAGACGCCGCCCCGGTCGGTAAGTGCGAAGGCGGGCATCTCGAGCTCTGCGGCCCGCATCGCGAGCTCATAGGGATGCGATCCCCCATCGAGGAATGAGTAGTTGGAATGGCAATGGAGCTCGACATACGGCGTCACTATTCGGGGAGGTGGACCGTTTCGCTGGCGTGAGGTACTCGGTTGCGCTCATGGCCTTGCTTCTCGTGGCATGCAACCAGGGCCAATTGGTTTCCGGAACGACTCCATCTCCGGCGTCTTGCCGGCTGCCGGTCTCGATGTCCGACAGTCAGTACCACCTGCATGGCGGGTTCATCCAGTTTCCTGGCGGCAAAGTGACGATGGACGCCGATGGTGGCGCCTACTACGACCGAGCGTTCTCGCGCTGGCTGCCGGTCAGCCACGAGGCGGTTTCGCTGGACGGAAGTCAATATGCGTATCTGGATCTCAAAGTGCCTGGGACGGATGCACGGCAGCAGCTCCATCTGGTCGAGCTGCCTTCGGGTAACGAGAAGCTGTACCAGGCGGCGCCAACTGGAGATCCGGCAGGCTACGTCGTCGTCAGCATTGGGCCGGAGGGCATCTGGCTCAGCTATGCCGGCTACGAAGGGCCGAGTGGTGGACTCTTCCTTCTCGACCTCACCACCGGCCAGATGAAGGAGGTCGGTGGGCAGCAGGGGATCTTCAACCCGGTTGCGGGCAGTCCAGGCATCTTCTGGTTCACCGATAGCGGACCGAATCCTCAGCCTCGAGGTGGGATTGGCGGCTACCTTCTCACTCGGGTCCAGCGCCTCACAGTTTCTGATGGCATGACCAACGTGTGGTTTAGCAAGGATGGCTCCGACCTGCGCGTTCTCGGTATCGACCTGACCGGGCACCCGATCATTGCGGACGAAAACAACGTATGGCTCGGGACGGCTCAGGATCACACGCAGCCAATCGCCGTGCCTGAAGGGTTTTACTCCGCGGTTGTTGCCGACAAGCATGGGATCTGGCTTGGTGGCGACAAAGGGATCTACCTCTACACGCCCAATGGTGAGGTGCAAAGGATTTCGGACCAGGTTGCTGCCCTTGCCGGGCCCTGTTTCTGACTCAGTCATAGACCCTCTCGAGGAACCATTGGTTGGTCGAGAGGTCGTGGTACAGCTCGCACAGGAGGTTGTTGTTCAGGACGGCCTTCCAGTACTCACGAACAACCGGTTTGTTCCACCACGACGTCTCGACCTTCCAGCGGGCGATGGGATCGATCGACCCGGTGAAGGCGCCCGAGATGGCAATCGGCGCGCAGCCGTGGTCGAGCGTGACATCGATCAAGACAGGTGGTTTCAGCAACCGCGTCATCTCGCCGCGACCCCGAAACCTTCGCGCTCGACCGACGTTGGAAAGGTGAGATGAGCCGGTGGTTGGCGTTGCTTGCCCTCCTCGTCGCGGCCTGCTCGCAGTCGAGCGGCGCTCCGGTCGCTCACCAGGAGGCGTCGCCCTCGGCCGGGCAGATCACCACTCAGTCCCCGTCCTCTCTGACCACGTCTCCGACCCAAACGGCACCGGCGACCGCCATCCCTGACCTGAGCTTGACTACGGTCGGATTCAGCTGCCGGCTGCCGATCTACAAGCAGGACGCCAAGACCGTCGACTCGTTTATCTCGTTCCCCTCCGGCGACGTGATCGTCGACCCGAGCGGCGACAACGGTAAGTATTACGACCGAGCGTTCTCGCGCTGGTTGACGGTCCCGCGGACGGCAGTCTCCCCTGATGGGGCCCATTACGCCGACGTAGGCGTCGGACAGGCGGGCGGCCTTCTGGTCCACGTGGTGGACGTCGCCACCGGCCGGGACCATGTTTTCCAGGAGAGCGGGGTCCAATTCAATGGACAGCCGATCGTCCTCGACTATTCGAACGACGGCATATACCTCGTGAGCGGGTTCGAGCACCTCCTGGCCGGCTTGTGGCTCGTCAATCCCGCTGACGGATCGATGCGACAGGTGTCGAAGGATCTCTATCCGGTGCTCAGCGCCGGGAATGGCATCATCTGGACCCAAACCGTGAATCCCGCCGACTCCAACCCGGTTGTCACCGGGACTTCGATCGGAACGTTGCCCAACGAGATCGATCGTGTGGACCTTCGATCGGGTAGACAAACCGAGTGGCTGTACGAGCCAGGAAAGGGTCTCAGGGTTGTAGGTCTCGACGGTAGGGGTTTGCCGCTGATGGCAGAAACGGGTGCCTGGACGGCCGATCCAAATGCCAGGTTGCTCCTGGTGACGGCTCCTGATGCACCCACGCAGATCTACAAAGGCGTGCTCGCTCAGGAGGTTGGTGGTGGGGTCACCGATGCCCACGGCACGTGGTTGAGCGGCCAGGGTGGAATCTACCTCTACACCGGTGCAGGTGTTCTTTTGAAAGTTTCCAATCATCCCGGCTATCCGGCAAACGGCTGCTTCTGAACGAAACCCTCGCCGAAGCGTTCCTGTAATCGCTCCAGAGCCGCGGTGACCTCTTCGCTCGATCCGTCGCCGCCTGCCCACAACCTCAGCTGACGCCTGCCCGCTCCCTCCAGGACCGGCAGCTCTATCCACAGCTCGGTGATCGGGGCGCGCGGCTGCCATTCCTTGATCCACGACCCGATGAGACCGAACAGCTCCTGTGTGCTGCTCAATGGATGGCGGACGATCGACTCGCGCGTTTCAGGCTGACCGGACTCGACCTCAAGCCGCACGCGAACATGCTTGGCGCCCGCACCGCGCAGCCCGAGCTCGTCTGCCAGGTCCCCGCATAGTGCGCGCCCGACGAAGAGCAGCGCCTCGCGATCTTCCACCGGCTCTCCGAACTGTCGGTGCGCGCTGGTGAAAAGAGGCGGCCTCCAGGCCACGAGTTGATCCGGTTCGAGACCGCGTGCGAGCAGAACCGCGCGCCGTCCCTCGTGACCGAGCTGGCTCTCCAGCTCTCGCGGGCCGATCGCCGCCACCGCGCCAAGCGTGCGCAGGCCGAGAAGATCGAGTCGCTCGAGCTGCTCGGCATCGAGCGGCAGCTCGCGAGAGGGGAGAGGGGCGAGGAACTCGCGTGCGTCGGCGACGCGCAACAAGCGGCCGGGTCGCGCACGAGCCGCCGCCAGTCGTGCCGAGAAAGGACCAGGAGCCAGCCCGAGTCGGGGTTCACGGCCGATCGCTTTCAGCAAGCGATGGCGTGCGCTGCGGATGGAGTGGCCGGCGGCCGGCACGCCGCTGATATCGAGCCATGCGATTCCTTCGTCGCGCACCTCGACCAGCGGCGCCAGGTCGTAGAGGGCTGCGGAGATCAGCTCGCGAATCCGGGCGGTGGCTTCCTCGTCGGGCAGGACGAAGGTCGCCTGTGGACAAAGGTGCTCGGCCTGGCGAAGCGCCATGCCAGGGATCACACCGAACGGCAACGTCTCTTCGGACGCCGCGACCACGTGCTCGTCCCAGCGTCCGACGATCACCGGTTTGCCGTAGAGGTCCGGCCGCCGCGCCAGCTCGAGGTGGCCGGTCAGACCACAGCAGATGCGCATCGCGACAACTCTTCAATCGGAGAGGGCACCTCGGCGACGGACGCCTGGTAATCCGAGAGCTCTCGAGTGCCGAGCGGATAGCGAATCTCGAGCTCTGTCTCACCAAGTGGTGGGGCCACGCGGTTTTTCACGCAGCGCGCCGAGACTCGAAGACCGACCATCTGGCCGCGTTCCCAGATCCAATCGCGACGCGAGAACCCGACGCTGATGCTCGACGCATGGGCGAGTGCGCGGTCCGGTGCGTCGACCACCGCAACGAGCACCGTCCCAGAGCGATTGGCTCCCGACTCCAGTAGCCCGAGCCAGTGCTCAGGTAGGGCGCACATCAAAAGGAGAAACCCCGCGCCCGCACGCGCGAGAGTGGACGCCGCCTCGCCGGCGATTTCGGGAGCCGGCGCACTGACCACGGTCAGCGCGCCAAGCTCCGGGGAAAAGGGAAGGAGGCTCAATGGATCGAATCCGCCGCCGTCGATCACGATCGCGTGAGCGAACTCGTGAGTCGCGTTGGCCAGCAGCGCCAGAGCGAGCGTGAGCTTGCCGCAGGTTCCGTTCCCGGTGAACAGGGCGAGCCTGCCGCGGGGCAATCCTGCGATGCCGGTGAGGCGATCGATCGGAGTTCTGCTCGGCCACGGTTGGGGTGGCGGCAGCTCGGCCGCCCGGGTCAGCGCATGGCTGCCGAAGCGAACCCGAATCGAATTGATCGCGGACTCAAGTGCAACTTCCTGCATCTTTCATTGGCGGCCTCGGAGAGAGACGCAGGGAGGGAGTGGAGGCGCTACTGACCATAGCGAACGAATGTTCGTATGTCAAGGGGGTCGTCGTCCTTATATGTGTTGCCCTTTTGGGTACGTATCAGCCCCTCCGGCGCTTCGCGCCACCTCCCCATAAATGGGGAGGAGCAGCACTACTACAGATCTGTATCAGCCCCTCCGGCGCTTCGCGCCACCTCCCCATCAATGGGGAGGAGCAGCACTACTACAGATCTGTATCAGCCCCTCCGTCGGGCTTCGCCCGACACCTCCCCATAAATGGGGAGGAACAGCTCATAGAAAAGAAAGGGCCGGGGCTCCACAGAACCCCGGCGCGTAAACGGCTTACGAAACGATTGAAGAGAAGTGTCTTACTTCTTCTTCGAGGTCTTCTTGGCGGCCTTCTTGGCCGGCTTCTTGGCAGCCTTCTTCTTAGCCATCATGCAATTACCTCCTTCTCCCAAAGATATGGACCCGATAGGTTCCATCGGTTTGGCGGGTTCCATGTGGTGGTGAGTCGTGGACAGGATTCGCTCCTACACGTACCTCCTCTGCAACCCCACGGGCTTCGCCGCGGATCCTCATGGATGAGAACTCCGAGACGTCGGCGGACGTCGAAAATGGTCCGCTTTCTCGCGTCGGGTCCGTTGCCTCTGTGGTGGCAACCACGAGTCGCATCGCCATACAAGGTGTTGTGATACTCGATGAACCCCACTCACGTCAACCCTCGTGGAGATTTTTTTTTCGCGAGGGCTTGTGGAAATTTCCGCTGATGTCGCGCTGATGATGACGATGAGCGACCTCTGAAAGACTGCGACGATAGACAACATGAGAGTCGTGTTGGGTCATGGAGCATCAGGCGATGCGGCGTCGATGAAGCCCTACGTCGTCGGTTTCAAACGACGTGGAATCGATGCCGTCGCGGTCGATCTTCCTCGCGGAGGAGCGGAGAAAGCGGTGCCGGTCTTCATCAAGACGTCGGGCAGAGGACATGAGGTCGTCGGAGGCGGTCAGTCGTTTGGTGGAAGGGTTGCGAGCATGGCCGCGGTCGAGGCTGACTTCGGCGGACTCGTGCTTTTCTCCTATCCGCTGCATCGTCCAGGGTTCAAGGACCAGCTGCGCACCGCGCACTGGAATCAGATTCGCTGTCCGACGCTCTTCCTCAGCGGCGACAGGGATCCGTTCGCCGATCTCGCGCTGCTGAAGGAGAAGATCAAGATCATTCCCAACGCTCGGCTCGAGATCTTCAAAGGCCAGGGCCATGGACTGCTCAAGGTCCTCGACGACGCGCTCGACGTCGCCGCCGACTTTATCCACAACATCAAGTGACGGCGAGCCAGCACATGGTGCAGGCCAACGGCCTTCGCTTTCGGACCATGGTCGACGGACCCGCGAGCGGAGACCTCGCAATCCTCCTGCACGGATTCCCCGAGGGCGCGGAGTCCTGGTCGAAACAGGTCGACGCGCTGGCGAAGGCCGGCGTTCTAGCCGTCGCGCCGGACATGAGGGGCTATGGCTTGAGCGACGCGCCGGGCCGGGTGGAGGATTACACGATCTCCCACCTCGTCGAAGACGTCGCCGGAATCGTCAAGGCCTTCGGGCGCGACAGCGCCCACGTCGCGGGCCACGACTGGGGGGCGATCGTGGCCTGGTTCTTCGCCGGTCGCCATCCGGAGATGACCAGGTCGCTCACCGCCCTGTCCGTGGGACATCCTGCGGCGGTGGTCGCGGCGGCGCGAGACGACGATCAGAAAGCCAGGTCGCGGTACATCGGGCTGTTTCTGATGGAGGGCAAGGCGGAGGACGTGCTGGCCGACGACGACTACCGAAGGCTCCGCGGTATGTACTCGATCGGCCCCAACCCCGAGGCGGTGCCTCGCGCGGTGGTCGAGCATTTCGTCCACTC
>VBHJ01000012.1 GCA_005887685.1 Chloroflexota bacterium
CTTCACCCTGACCAGCCAGCCCTGCACCTCGGTCAACGACTCCCCGGCCCCGGCCCCGCCCCAGCCTTCCGGGACCAGCGTCACCTTCACCGCCAGCTCGACCGGCTGTCCCCACCCGCTCTACGAGTTCTGGATCAAGACGCCCGGCGGGAGCTGGCAGGTCGCCAGGTCCTATTCGAGCAGCAACACCTTCACCTGGAGCACCAACGGGCTGCCCCCGGGCAGCTACCTCTACACGGCCTGGGTGCGTGACGCGAGCAGCAACGCCCCGTACGACGCCTACCTCGTGGCCCAGTCCTACAGCCTGACCTGAGCGTTCGTTAGCCGCACTTAACCACTGTTAACCCGGTTGCCTCCGGGCCGTCGGGGCCGGCTGGTAACAATCCCCGCGTTCTGCAAAGCCGAAGCCGACTGATTTCCCTTTTCGCCGCCCTTTGCGCCGCGGCGGCGACATCGGTCCCTGCAGCAACGCCGGCGCACGCAACAAGCGTGCCGGCGTACGACCACGTCTTCGTGATCGTGATGGAGAACCGGGCCTACAACGAGATCATTGGCAGCTCGTCGGCGCCGTACATCAACAGCCTTCTGCCATCGGGCGCCCTTGCGACGAACTACTTCGACGTCAGCCACCCCAGCCTGCCGAACTATCTCGGCCTCGTGGGTGGCAGCACATACGGAATCACCAGCGACTGCACCACCTGCTGGATCTCCGCGGCGAACGTCGCGGACAACCTCGAATCCTCCGGCAGCACCTGGAAGGGCTACATGGAAGGCATGCCTTCCGCGTGCTATGTCGGCGACAGCTATCCATACGCCCAGAAACACGATCCGTTCGTGTACTTCAACGACATCCGGACGAACACAAGCCGGTGCAACTCCCATGTCGTGCCATACACGCAGCTCTCGAGCGACCTCGGATCGACGTCGACCACACCGAACTACGCATTCATCACACCCGACATGTGCCATGACATGCATGACTGCGCCACGTCGACCGGCGACTCGTGGCTGCAGTCGAACGTCCCCCAGATCCTCAACTCGACCGCTTTCAAGACGCAGCGGTCCCTGCTCGTCCTGACCTGGGACGAATCCGAGACGGGCGACCAGGTGGCCACCATCCTGCTCGGCAGCGGCGTGAGCGCGGGTCGGCGAAGTACCGCCGCATACAACCACTACTCGCTGCTGCATACCATCGAAGCCGCGCGCGGCCTCTCGACGTTGACCTCGAGCGATGCCGGCGCGGCGACCATGTCCGACCTGTTTGCCACGGTCTCCTCGAGCACGCCGTGCACGGGAGTCGGCCTCACAGCGTCGCCGTCCAACTCCGCCGCCCCGGGCACCCAGGTTGTCTTCAACGCGACCGCCACCGGATGCCCCAATCCCCTGTACCAGTTCTGGATCCTGCCTCCGGGTTCGGCCGGCTGGCAGATCGCCCGGCCTTACTCCACAGGCTCCACGTTCAGCTGGAGCACCAGCGGCCTGGCTGCCGGCACATACCTCTACACCGTCTGGGCCCGCGACTCGAGCAGTGCGGGGACCGGCTGCGGCAGCCTCGGATGCAGCGACGCCTACTTTCCCGCCGCGGCGTATGCGCTCGGCACCGATCCATGCAGCTCCGTGAGCGAGCTCGCTGTTGGGGCTTCACCGCAAGCGGCCGGGAGCACCATCATGTTCACCGCCAGCGCCGTCGGTTGCTCACGTCCGCTCTACCAGTTCTGGACGCTGGCGCCCGGCCACAGCTGGCAGATCGCCCAGGCCTACTCCGCCGGCGCCACCTTCAGCTGGAACACGACCGGCCTGGCCCCCGGCAGCTACCTCTACACGGTCTGGGCCCGCGATTCGAGCGGCCCGGGAACCTCCTGCGGCAGCCTGGGTTGCCAGGACGCCTACTTCCCGGGCACCGGCTACACCCTGACAGGCCAGCGCTGCAGCTCGGTCACCGAGTCGGCCAGTCCTGGCTCACCGCAGGCATCGGGCACCTCGGTGACCTTCACCGCCGGCGCCTCCGGCTGCCCCCACCCGCTCTACCAGTTCTGGATCCTGCGCCCCGGTTCCCAATGGCAGGTCGTCCAGGCCTACTCCAGCAGCGCCACCTTCATCTGGAGCACGACTGGCCTGGCCCCGGGCAGCTACCTCTACACGGTCTGGGCCCGCGATTCGAGCAGCCCGGGTGTCTCCTGCGGCAGCCTGGGTTGCGAAGACGCCTACTTCCCGGCCGCCTCCTACAGCCTGACCAGCCAGCCCTGCAGCTCGGTCACCGAGTCGGCCAGCCCCGGCTCACCGCAGGCATCCGGCACCCCGGTGACCTTCACCGCCAGCGCCTCCGGCTGCCCGCGCCCGCTCTACCAGTTCTGGATCCTCCGCCCCGGTTCCCCATGGCAGGTCGTCCAGGCCTACTCCAGCAGCGCCACCTTCAGCTGGAACACGACCGGCCTGGCCCCGGGCAGCTACCTCTACACGATCTGGGCCCGGGACGCCAGCAGCACCGGTACCTCGTGCGGCAGCCTCGGTTGCGAGGACGCCTACTTCCCGGGCACCGCATACACCCTGCGCTGAGCCGGACGGGCAAGATTGCGGCGCCCCCGATCGTTGTTCACGAGGTGTTCAAGCGCGGCCTTCCTGCGCGGGCAGGTGGTGCCTTGAGGTCCTCGGCCGGACGGCGGGTAGCGCTCTCCATCTGCGGCGCCGCGTGCCTGCTCGCAGTCGGGCCGGCCACCTCCGGGCCGGCAGGGGCTCCGATCAGCGTGCAGTCCGTCCCCACGGCGAGCGGGCCCTGGCTGGACCGCCTGAACCAGTGGCGAATCAGCACCGGCCTGCCGACGCTGACGGAGAACTCGACCTGGAGCGCCGGCGACTACAACCACGCGCAGTACATGGTCAAGAACGACCTCGTCACCCACTACGAGACGCCGGGGGTTCCGTACTACACGGCCGCTGGCGACACCGCCGCCAGAAACGGCAACATCCAGGTCAGCTCCACGACCAGCACCACCGACTCCGACGCGATCGACTGGTGGATGGCAGCGCCTTTTCACGCCATGGCCATGATGGATCCCCGACTGACGCAGACGGGGTTCGGCTCCTACAGGGAGGCGAAGTCGGGCTGGGACGAGGGCGCGGCACTTGACACCATTCGCGGTAATTCGTTCACGGGCGGCAGCTACCCGGTGTACTTCCCGGGCAACGGCACCACCGAACCGCTGACCACGTACAGCGGCGGAGAGTTTCCCAATCCGCTCCAGGGGTGCCCCTTCTACACCGCGCCAACCGGGTTACCCCTTTTCATCGAGGTCGGCGGAAACGTGAACACAACGGCCGGCTCGAACTACCAGCTCGCCGGCAACGGGGTACCGCTCTATTCCTGCGTCATCGACTCTTCCAATGCCGCGCTTGGCAGCTACCTCTACACGCGGGGCGCCGTGATCGTGATTCCGCAGCTGCCCCTCCAGTCCGGCGTCAGGTACACGATGTCCCTGACGGTCAACGGAACGCCATACGCCTGGTCATTCACGGTGGGCAACTTCAGCGCCTGCACATCCGTGACCGAAACCGCAGCGCCGCCGGCTCCCTCAGCGCCAGGGACCACGGTGACGTTCACCGCGAGCGCCTCGGGCTGCGCACACCCGCTCTACCAGTTCTGGAACCTGGCGCCGGGTCGCTCGTGGCAGATCATGCAGGCTTACTCGACCAGTGCAACGTTCGCCTGGAGCACGGCGGGACTTCCGATCGGTAACTACCTCTACACAGTCTGGGCGCGCGACTCGAGCAGCCCAGGAGGCTGCGGCAGCCTGGGGTGCGAGGACGCGTACTTCCCCGCTTCCACCTACACGCTCGGTTCCCCACCGTGCTCGTCGGTCACCGAGTCCGCCGCGCCGGCCTCGCCGCAACAAGCAGGCGCGACGGTCACGTTGACCGCCATCGCCTCGGGATGCTCCCGCCCGCTGTACCAGTTCTGGATCCTCCGCCCCGGTTCCCAATGGCAGATCGTCCAGGCCTACTCCAGCAGCGCCACCTTCATCTGGAGCACTACCGGCCTGGCCCCGGGCAGCTACCTCTACACGGTCTGGGCCCGCGACGCCGGCAGCCCCGGTACCTCGTGCGGCAGCCTGGGCTGCGAAGACGCCTACTTCCCCGCCTCTCAGTACAGACTGGGATCGACGCCGTGCTCTTCGGTGACGGAGTCCGCCGGCCCTGCGTCGCCGCAAGCGGCGGGGGCGACCATCACCTTGACCGCCGGCGCCTCCGGCTGCCCCCGCCCCCTCTACCAGTTCTGGATCCTCTGGCAGGTCGTCCAGGCCTACTCCAGCAGCACCACCTTCAGCTGGAACACGACCGGCCTGGCCCCGGGCAGCTACCTGTACACGGTCTGGGCTAGGGACACCAGCAGCACGGGAACCTCCTGCGGCAGCCTGGGTTGCGAAGACGCCTACTTCCCGGGCACCGGCTACACCCTGACCAATCCGCCGTGCAGCTCGGTCACCGAATCGGCCAGCCCCGGCTCACCGCAGACATCGGGTACCTCGGTGACCTTCACCGCCGGCGCCTCCGGCTGCCCCCGCCCGCTCTACCAGTTCTGGATCCTGGCTCCCGGCCACAGCTGGCAGGTCGTGCAGGCCTACTCCAGCAGCGCCACCTTCATCTGGAGCACCGCCGGCCTGGCCCCGGGCAGCTACCTCTACACGGTCTGGGCCCGCGATTCGAGCAGCCCGGGCACCTCCTGCGGCAGCCTGGGTTGCGAAGACGCCTACTTCCCGGGCACCGCGTACACCCTGAGGTAAAGCACTCGCGACCGACCCAGCGTTAGCCGGGTCAGATGGCATTCGGACTGCGGTACCGTGGGTGTGTGCGCAGGCAGCTTGGGTGGCTGTGCTTCTTGCCTGCTCTGGCCTCACTCACCCAGTTTCAAACGGTCTCCGCGGGCGTGACGTTCACCTCCGCGATGCAGTCCGCCTCACAGGGGCGGAACGTGCCGCTTCCTCTCCTCGAGGCAACGGCGTACGTGAACAGTCGATGGGAATGGATACCGACGCCTGCGCGGGATGGCGGGGTCGGTCCGATGCATGTCATGCCCTCGCAGATGGCGTCGGCAGCCGCTTTGAGTGGGCACAGTCAATCGCAGATCGCCGGCGATCTCAGCGCCAACATCGATGCCGGCGCCGCGCTGCTCGCGCACGCGCATACGACCGGCACCGACCTGGCCTCGTGGCAACCTGCCGTCTCCGCTGTCCAGGGACCTGAGGTCGCCACTCAGATATTCGATGCGCTGCGATCGGGTGTGACCGGAACCGCCAGCACCGGCGAGCAGATCGTGCTGGCGCCACAAGCGTCATCGAGCCGTCCCAGCACAGGGGCCGTTCCTTCCGGCGGCGCAACCAACGGAGGCGGGGCGGCGACCAGCGGCGTGCCCGACTATGGCGGCGCGACGTGGGTTCCGGCCAACCCCGCCAACTACTCGGTGGCCAACCGGCCGCACGACTACCCGGTGCAGATGATCATCATCCACGACACCGAGGGCAGCTACGGCTCGGCGATCCAGCTGTTCCAGGATCCATCGACCCAGGCTTCTGCGCACTACGTCGTCGCAGACGCGGGTCAGATCACGCAGATGGTGGCCGAGAAAGACATCGCGTGGCACGCGGGCAACTGGGACTACAACACGCGGGCCATCGGCATCGAGCACGAGGGCTATGCGTATGCGCAGCCCACGTGGTACACGGCCGCCATGTACCAGGCGAGCGCGCACCTCATCGCGTCCATCTGCTCACGGTGGGGAGTGCCGATGGATCGCACGCACGTCATCGGCCACAGCGAGGTCCCCGATCCGAACAACCCCGGCCTCTATGGCGGTTCTGACCACCACACGGACCCCGGTCCCTACTGGGACTGGACCTACTACATGGGGCTTGCGCAAAATTACGCCGCCGCACTGCCGAGTCCGCCGCACATGATGCCCGACCCCGTGGCCCAGATGAGCGGTACGAGCGCGACCATCAACTGGCAGCCCGCTCAGACCTGCCACTCGCCAATCACCGGCTACACCGTCACCGGGCAACCGGGCAACCTCGTCATGAGCATGCCGGCGAACGCGCGGTCGGCCACGTTCAACGGTCTCCAGCGCGGCGTTGACTACACCTTCACCGTGACCGCAACCGACGCGGATGGGCAAGACACGTTGACCGCCCAGTGGCGCTGCGCGGCGGTCACGGAGTCCGCCAACCCGGGCACGCCTCAGGCGTCGGGCACCACGGTCAACTTCACCGCGAGCGCGACCGGCTGTCCCCACCCCCTCTATCAGTTCTGGATCCTGCCGCCTGGCTCTCAGACGTGGCGGAACGTGCAGCCCTATTCGGCCGGTGCGACCTACGCCTGGAACACCAGCGGCCTGGCCGCCGGCAGCTACCTCTACACGGTCTGGGCCCGCGACGCCACCAGCGCTGGCGCCTCCTGCAGCAGCCTGGGCTGCGAAGACGCCTTCCTTCCAGCCCCGACCTTCACGCTGACGAGGCAGCCATGCACCTCGGTCAGCGAATCCGCGGCGCCCGCCTCCCAGGCGACGACTGGCACCACGATCACCTTCACCGCCAGCGCTTCTGGCTGTCCCCACCCTCTCTACCAGTTCTGGATGCTGGCTCCCGGCCGCAGCTGGCAGATCGCCCAGGCCTACTCCGCCGGCGCCACCTTCAGCTGGAACACGACCGGCCTGGCCCCGGGCAGCTACCTCTACACGGTCTGGGCCCGCGATTCGAGCAGCCCGGGAACCTCCTGCGGCAGCCTGGGTTGCGATGACGCCTACTTCCCGGCCGCCTCCTACAGGCTGACGGGCCAGCGCTGCAGCTCGGTCACCGAGTCGGCCAGTCCCAGCTCACCGCAGGCATCGGGCACCTCGGTGACCTTCACCGCCAGCGCCTCCGGCTGCCCCCACCCGCTCTACCAGTTCTGGATCCTGCGCCCCGGTTCCCAATGGCAGGTCGTCCAGGCCTACTCCAGCAGCGCCACCTTCATCTGGAGCACGACCGGCCTGGCCCCGGGCAGCTACCTCTACACGGTTTGGGCCCGCGATTCGAGCAGCCCGGGTGTCTCCTGCGGCAGCCTGGGTTGCGAAGACGCCTACTTCCCGGCCGCCCCCTACAGCCTGACCAGCCAGCCCTGCAGCTCGGTCACCGAGTCGGCCAGTCCCGGCTCACCGCAGGCATCCGGCACCCCGGTGACCTTCACCGCCAGCGCCTCCGGCTGCCCCCGCCCGCTCTACCAGTTCTGGATCCTCCGCCCCGGTTCCCCATGGCAGGTCGTCCAGGCCTACTCCAGCAGCGCCACCTTCAGCTGGAGCACGACCGGCCTGGCCCCGGGCAGCTACCTCTACACGGTCTGGGCCCGCGATTCGAGCAGCCCCGGTACCTCGTGCGGCAGCCTGGGTTGCGAGGACGCCTACTTCCCGGGCACCGCCTACAACTTGTCCTGACACCGTCCAACCAGGCGGCGCACAAATTTCGGGCGCAAATGCGTTTGTTATCCTCTGTTCGCTTGTGACGTCCCCCCGAACCAGTGTCTCGGCGGTCGTGCCGGCCTACAACAGCGAGCTCTCCCTGCCTGAGCTGGTCCGCAGGCTGCAGCCAGTGCTCGACGCGGCCGCGACGGACTACGAGCTGATCATCGTCGACGACGGCAGCCGCGACGGCACATGGCGAGTCATCGAGGACCTCTCGCGCGATCACGGCTGGGTGAGAGGCGTGCACCTGATGCGCAACTACGGCCAGCACAACGCGCTGCTTTGCGGCATCCGCCTTGCGCGCCATGAGCTCATCGTCACCATCGACGACGATCTTCAGCATCCCCCGGAGGAGATCCCGAAGCTGCTGGAAAAGCTAACCGCGGACAAGGACGTCGTCTATGGGACGCCGGCACAGGAAACGCACGGGCTCTGGCGCGACCTTGCCAGCCAGGTGACGAAGATCGCCCTCCAGTCGGCCATGGGCGCCCCAATCGCTCGCAAGGCGGGGCCTTTCAAAGTGTTCCGCACCAGGATCCGCGACGCGTTCGCCGCCTACGACGGGCCGTACGTGTCGATTGACGTGCTGTTGACGTGGGGTACCACCCGGTTCGATGCCGTAGAGGTCCGCCACGCACCGCGCACCCTGGGCACCTCCAACTACACGTTTCGCAAGCTGGTGGTGCACGCGCTCAACATGATCACCGGTTTCAGCACATGGCCTCTGCAGCTTTCCAGCCTCATTGGATTTTTGTTCACGGTGATCGGAACCTTCGCCCTGCTGTTCGTTGTCGTTCGTTACCTGATCCAGGGCGGCACTGTTCCAGGATTCTCGTTCCTCGCCGCGATGGTCGCGATCTTCTCCGGTGCGCAGCTCTTCTCGCTGGGCATCATGGGGGAATACCTGGCGCGCATGCATGCTCGGTCGATGCAGCACCCCACGTACTCGGTGCTCGAGATGACGCCGCCCACCCAACGCCACGCACAAGAGCCGCCGGTGGTGGGAGCGTCGCGCCGCCGCAGCTGAGCTAAAGAGGGACGCCCACCCCGAAGACGTACCGGTGGTAGTACGCGAAGACCTCCCAATGCGCGATATCGAACCTGGCGGCCATCGATTGCCGCAACGTCGCAACCAGACGCGGGTGCGCGCCGCGGTCGAAGCGCCACAGCGCGCGGCTGCGCCAGCGCTCGGGAGCCCGAACCGCGTCGATGAACAGCATGCGGCCGCCTGGCTTCAGCACCCGTGCGCTCTCTTGAAACAAGGGCGGGACCTGAGCGTCCCTCAAATGGTGGGTGACGTTCTTGCACACGACCACATCCACGCTGCCCGTGCGAACCGGGAGGTGCGTGGCGTCGCCGCGCAGGGCCACGCCTGGGCGGTCCTTGCGCCTGAAGCCGGCGAGCTTGACAGGATCGATGTCCATGCACACGTACGTCGCACCGGCCGGCCATAGCGAGGGCGGCAGGCCGGTGCCTCCCCCAACGTCCAGGATGGTAGGACGCGCCGGCGTTTCGCCCAGGTTCGCCGCCAGGCGACGGTCGAGGTGGGGGCTGACGCCAACCACGAGCTGAACGGTGTCGTAAATGGTGGGATTCGAGACCACACGGTGAAGGATGTCGGTCAGCATCGGTCCCTGTTCACAAGACCAATCAGCCTCAACTTCTGTGTTCGATTCGTCCTCTGAATCACGATCACGGCAAGCCCCAGCGTAGCCGCCCTTCTCGCGTCACCTCCTGCACATCCGCCCCGATGGCTCGAAAACCTGGCCCGCAAAGAGTCGGGTAAGCTCGCCGCATTGACGACGGACCCATCAAACGTTGGGCGCTGGCCTGGCCTTCGAGTCATCGTCGGATGCTCGTCAATCGCGGCCATTGCGGTCGCCGTCGATACTTACTTCAGCGCCCAGGAGGGCTACCTCGCACGGGCTCCCGATTACGAGGGGATCGGGTATCTGCGGTTTGCGCGCACGGCCTACGTATTGCTTCGCCAGCTTCACGTGCGGAGGGCGCTCACCGAGATGAACAGCATCGCCCCGCTGTGGACCTATCTGCAAACGCTCCAGTACTTCATCATCGGCGATGGCACGTGGCAGGCGTTCACGGTCAGGTTCTGGCCGGTCGCCCTTCTCCTGATCCTCGTTTACTGGATTGTTCGCGCCCGCGCAAGTCGCGCGATGGCGATGGCCGCGGTCGCTCTTACCGCGCTTCTACCCATGGTGAGCGCCGGTGTTCGATCGAGCTCTTGGGAATTCCTGAGCGGACGGGCGGACTACTTCGAAGATTGGGGCCTGGACGACCTCCGGCCCGATTTTCTCGCTGCCGTGCTGATTCTGTGGTCGCTTGCATCACTCGCCGAGCACCATCGGACTCGACGCCGGTCGGCCTACCTGGTGTCGGCCGCATTCACCGCCGCCGCGGTGCTCACCAAACCGTCCACGGCACCTTTCAATCTGACCGCATGGGCGTTGGTGCTCGGCCTCATCTGGTTGTGGCGCCGGGACGCGGCAACTTTGCGAATGTCGGCGCTCGCCGTAGGTTTTCTGGCCCTATTGCTCGCGCCATGGGCGATCGCGGGCGGCGGAGCCGTGGCGGCGATCACTCGACTCTACGGAGCCGCCGTGACCTACCGAGGCGCATATTCCGCGGGCGGGGATCTCTTTTACAGGTTCACGTATTACCTGATTCGACTTCCCAGCCAGCTGGGCCAGGTCGAGTTGGCGCTCGTCATCGTTGGATCGCTGTTACTGATCGTCATGCTCCGCCGACACCTCGATCGGGCCGAATTGATATACGCCGGGCTCGCGGCGTTCTTCTACGCAGCTTTCTCCGCACCGGCGAACAAGGACCCGAACATCGGCGAATGGATCTCCCTGTCGCTCTGGATCTTCTTCCTTGCCGGTGCATCGCGCTACCTGTCAGCCAGGTGGCCAGTGAAGGTCGAACGCGCCTCGCCTGCGTTGCTCGCCGCCGTCGGCCTGTACGCCTTGTTGGCCTATTCGCTCGGTCTGGTCGCGCTCGCGAACTGGCCGGCCAACGAGTCGAGCACCAACACGCAGCTGCGGACCGTAACCACTCAGCTTGCCCAGGAGTTGGGTCGCCACGTCGGAGTCGACGGTTGCTTCACTTACACGCCCGGCCCAGGGTGGCCGGCTTCAATTCAATATCTGTTGATGGACTCCAACGGAAAGACCCCTGCAAGCACATCGATCGACGTTGACCCGACCACAACGAGCGTCGACGACTATTTGCTTGCCGCAAGACAGTGCGCGGCGTTCATCGTCTACAGAGAGGACATCGCTCAGGTGGCGCAGGTGTTCTTCGCGCCGGCGATTCGGCAGCCATATCTCCGGGCGCTGGCGGAGTGGGTGCGACGTCCCGACAGCGGGTATGTCCTCGATCGAACATGGTCTTTTGCCGATCTCGCTCCGCGCGGCCCGCATACGCTCGGCCGCTACCAGGGCGTGTCCCTGACCGTGGACCTCTACCTCCGCACCGCCACGGCGGCTTGACTCAGCTTCGCAAGAACGTAAGATTCGCCTCCTGGCCGTGGGACTGGCTCTCTTCCCGCCCCAGGCGGAAGCCCTTAGACTCCATGAAATCCACGATCACGGACTTCCCTGGTGCACCCTCATATTGCCTGTACGGAGCCGTCGTCGCCTCGAGCTGCACCCTGGCGATGTCATTGAGCCGGTCGCCGGCGGAGCGGACCACCTCGAGATCGAGACCCTGCGCGTCGACTTTCAAAAAGTCCACGTTCTCGAGGCCCAACGCGGTCATGAACGTGTCCAGCCGCATCGTCGGCACCAAGACCGAGCCGATGACCTCGAAATGCGCCTCCGTGACCCAGCTCTTCACTCCATCCGCGTCAGCCGGGAGCAGCGAGCTGGACTGCTCGTACGCGTTCAGGTTCAGCTCGGCGCTCCCATCGCGCTCCGCGACCGCGATCGGCAGGACCACGTAGTTGCGCAGCTTGCCCATTACTCGGGCCGCTGCGCGAAGATTGGGCTCAAATGCGTAGACGAGCAGGCTCGGATCAGCAGCGGCGTAGGGAAATGTTGATTCACCTTCATGGGCGCCGACGTCGATCCACACACGTCGGTAGTTGCGTTTGCGGGCTGCTCTCCCGAACGTTTCAGCGAGGGCACGACGGCGAAGCTTGCGAACGAATGTAGAAGCCTCGGACAAGAGTCCTGACGAGGTTGTGTCACCAGTCCTCACGATTTTCTCCGCACCCAAGGCCTTTCGCGGCCACGTGGGCATTATCCAAGACAATGCCATCCGGAGCTGGTCGCGGCTGCGACCCGCGCCGAAGATCATCCTGTTCGGCGCCGAGTCGGAGACGGGCGACGTTGCTCAACGCGTGCAGGTCGACCTGGTGCCGGACGTCGCGCAGAACACCCACGGCACACCGCTGTTGTCGGACATGTTCAGCCGCGCGAACAGCATGGCCGCCGGCGATGTGCTCGCCTTTGTGAGCGCCGACATCATCCTTGGCCAGAGCTTGATCGAAGCCACGCGCATCGTCGCGTCGTGGTCGAACAACTTCCTGCTCGTCGCGCAGCGTCGAGACGTGGACGTGCGCGAATCGCTCGACTTCGACGCGGGCCCGGACACCGCCCTCGGCGGGATCTCCGCCAGGGGACGACTCCATTCCCCGGGCGCGATCGACCTCTTCGTCTACCGGCGCGGCCAGTACGCGGGAATGCCGCCATTCGCGATCGGCCGGACGGCGTACGACAACTGGCTCCTGTGGAACACGATGGATTCAGGCATTCCGCTGGTCGACGCGACCGACTATGTGACGCTGCTGCACCAGAATCACGACTACCTGCACGCGCCCACGGTCGACGTCTGGAACGGCAAAGAGGCGCGCGAGAACAGGCAATGGATCAAGCACTGGACCAACTACTACACGATCGTGAATGCGAACTGGAAGCTCACCGCTGACGGCCGCGTGGTGCCGGCGACCGCGTGGAAATACAGGACTGCCCGGCCGCGGCAGGCGCTGAGCCATGCCCTTCGCTCCACGCGCCGCCTCCGCACCCGCCTCAAGACCTGGCGGTCCGCGCTCCGGTACGGGTCCTGAGCATGCTCACGGTGGTGGCCGCGTCGCGCAATGACGGTCACGGCCTGAACCTCGTGCCTCGCATGCAGACGTTCGTCGACGGCCTCGCCGACCAGGTGGAGCGCCTCGGCGGCGAGGTCGAGCTCATCCTCGTCGATTGGAACCCGCCGGCCGACCGGCCGCCGCTGTCAGAGGTGCTGACCGCACGAGAAGTCGACGGCTTCATCGCACGGGCGGTGACGGTGCCACGCGAGGTCCACGCCAGGCTCTCGGGCGCGGGCAAGCTCAGCTTCTTCCAGATGATCGCCAAGAACGTCGGGATCAGGCGCGCCGACGGTGACGCGGTGCTCGCGACCAACATCGACATCCTGCTCTCCGACGACCTGTACCGCGCGAGCACACGACCGCTGCAGGATCGCGCCGTGTATCGAGCCGATCGCTACGACATCCCCTTCGATCCGGATGTCACCACCGATCCCGAGGCGCTGCGCCGCAGCGAACCGATAAGGGTCAACAAGAAGACGGGGATCTACTACACCCACGCGGGCGATGCGCAGCGCTATGTCCGGGGCGGCGCGGCGCTGTCAAAGCTCGCGCTCGCGAATCCAATCACGTTCCTCGAGCGCATGCTCCGCCCCGCTCCGAAGGGCACTTCGCAACTCACACGGTACCGGAGGGCCTTCATCTCGATCTTCCTCTTGCCCCGCCTCCATCTCAACGCTTGCGGCGATTTCACCTTGATGACGCGGCGCGCCTGGGACGAGCTGAAGGGATATCCCGAGTGGGAGATGTTCAGCTGGAACCTCGACAGCGTCCTGCTCTATCAGGCCGCCGCCGCTGGATACGCGTTCAACGAGCTCTCCGACCCGGCGTACCACCTCGAGCACTCGTCGGGTTTCTCCCTCGAGTCGCAGCAGGCGCTGTTCGACCGCTTGAGCCATGAAGGCATACCCGTCCTCACGGACCCGGCCGCGCTGGAGGTCAACCACATGATCTGGAAAGGTCGCCGGCGCGGCGAGTGGCGGCTCAACCTCGACGGGTGGGGCATGCCGGAGCGCACCCTTCCCGAAGCGAGGCTGGGCGCCTCGCGGCGGTCCGCGTACCGCGGCGCCTAGGCCGCACCGAATGCAGGAACCGATCGCGGTCGCCGACGGTCCACTGTGGCGCGTCGCGCGCCACCTGGGCGTGTACAGCGTCGGATCGGCAATCTCGCTGGTCTGCTCGTTTTCCCTTCTGCCGGTCTACGCCACGCAGTTCTCGCCTCGGCAGTTCGGCGTCGCCGCAACCGGACAGGTGATCGCCCTCGCCGCCACGGTCGTGGCGCGCCTGGGGCTCAACAGCGGGATGTTCCGTTTTCTCGCCGAGTACAACGCGGCGGGCGAGGCGGACTCTGCCGACAGAGCCGTGACGACGTCGATGACGACCGCGTTCGTGAGCTCCCTGTTCGTGACCGTCGTCATGCTGGCCGGCTGGGCCGTCTTCGGGCGCGGGACGTCGACCGACATCCAGCTCAGCGGGACGCTCATCGCTCTCAACGTCGTCCTGTCCGCACCGCGCGAGATGGCCGAGTTCGCGGTGCGAGCCAAGCAGCAGTCTCGCTCATATGTGATCTTCACCTCGACCACGACGGTCCTCACCACTGCGCTCACCGCCGGACTCGCGATCTTCTTTCACGCCGGCGCCGTGGCGGTTTTCGCCAGCGCGGTCATCGCGAACGCATTGATGAGCGCCGTTGGGATCTGGCTTGTGAGGCAGCATCTCAAGCTCGATGCCTTCTCCAGGACTGAGCTCCGCCAGGCCCTGAGATTCGGCATCCCCGGCGTGCCCGCGCTTCTGGCCGACTGGATCATGCAGTTCTCGGACCGGCTGTTCATCACCAGGTTCGCGAGCCTCGCCCAGGCGGGCGTCTACAGCCTCGGCTATCGCATCGGGCTGATCGAGCAGCAGGTCCTGGGCACGGCGACGTCGGCCGCGTGGGACCCGTTCGTTCTGAGCGAGTACCGCAACCCGGACGGAACCAGGACCATCGGCAGGGTCGCCACGTATTTCGCCATGATCGGGATGGCCCTTGTCGTTTTCATCTCGGCGTCCGCGCCAGTCTTGCTGACGATCATCCATGCCCGCCAGGAGTATTTCGCCGCAACTTCAGTGGTCTTCCTGATCGCCTTCGCCAACTTCTTCGCCACGCTGCAGCACATGCTCAGTGCGCCGACAGCGATCCGGCTTCGCCCGGAGCTCGGCACCATGTACCGAGGGGTGGGGGCCGCGGTGAACATCGCCCTGAACTTCGCGCTGATCCCAACCTTCGGCATGCTCGGCGCGGCCTGGTCGACGGTCGCGACCTACGTGATCACGGCGCTGATCACGCTGGTGGTGTCGCGCAGGGTGATGCGGATCGAGTACGAGTACCGCAAGCTGCTCCTCATCGTCGCCGGCGGAATCGGCGTCCAGCTCGTCATCACCCTTGCGCAGCGCTCCGGAATGTCGCCACTCACGGTGCTGAGCCCGCTCTGGTCGCTGGGGCTCCTCGGCGCGTGGCTCGTCGCGACGAATACGTTCTCGGTGGGAGAGGCCCGTTCGCTCGCCCGCCGCCTGCGCCAGGTGGTGGCGACGTGACGGCGCCGCTCCTGAGCGTCGTCGCGACCTCGCGCAACGACGACCACGGAGGAAACCTGCTGGCCCGCATGCAGCTCTTCATCGACGGGCTGGCGGAACAGGCGGAACGGTTCGCGGTGCCGATCGAGCTGATCGTCGTCGAGTGGAACCCGCCGGACGACCGACCGTCGCTTCATGATGCGCTGCGCTGGAACGAGTCGCCACATTTCCAGCCTCGGGTGATCACCGTCCCTCACAGCGTCCACGTGACAATGCCCAACGCCGACCGGCTGCCGATCTACCAGATGATCGCCAAGAACGTCGGCATCCGCCGGGCACTGGCGCCCTACGTGCTGGCGACGAACATCGACATCCTGCTGACGGACGCGCTATTCGTGTTCCTGCAGCACGGCCTTAAGCCGAACGCGATGTACCGCGCCGACCGCTACGACGTGGTCGCCCGACTCGATGGCCCAACGATTCCAACGCCGGCCGAGTGCCGGCTCCTGCCGCCGATTCGGGAACACCGGCTCGACGGCCTCCACTATCGCAACGGCGCGTCAAACCAGGTTTCGAGAAGGCGCATCGCACCAGCGGACCTCTCGCGGCTGGCGATGGGCGCCTGGTACCGGATGGTGCTGCCCCGGCTGCACACGAGCGGGTGCGGCGATTTCACCCTGACGAGCCGCGAAGCCTGGTCGGCGATCCGCGGCTACCCGGAGTGGCCCATCTTCTCGTGGCACATCGACGGCATCGTGCTGTACCAGGCCTACGCGCTCGGCGTCGAGATGGTCAACCTCCAGCCGCCGATGGCCGCCATCCACCTGGAGCACGGAACCGGGTCCGGGTGGACGCCTGAGGGAGCGCGGGCTCTCTTCACCCGCCTCGATGAGCAGGGCGTGCCCTACATGAGCACGAACGGCTATCGGCGCTGGGCCGCCAGGATCGTCCGGGCCGGGCGGAAGACGCAGCCGGTCAACGGGCCGGACTGGGGACTCGCTTCCGCCGACCTCCCGGTCTCAGGCTTCGAGCACCGCCAGGTCGGCTGACACGCCGGCGCCCTGGTCAGGCTCCGGCAACACCCCCGCGCGGCCGGGCCCAGATCAGGGTGTGCCAGCCGAGCCTGTGCTCGAACCACCTGAACAACGGCATCGGCATCCAGTGGAAGTACCACACCCACTCGTACTCGTATTTGACGTACCTGTCGATCTGGTACGGAAAGATGTGATCCTTGGCGAGCTTCACGACGTCATAGTCGTGCATCAGACGCCGAACCCCTTCGAACGAGTAGTAGTAGGTGACGGGGCTTCCGGTCTGCGCTTCCGAGTAGGTGCGCACCAGCTCGTCAGCCTTCCAGAACTGGCCCCTGCCGTACCCCAGGATGATCCAGAAGACCTTCCACGACCACTTCGAGTACAGCATGATCCGCAGCTCGGTGTCCGGCTTGCAGAATTGCTTGATCTGATCGAAGACCCGGTCGGGATGCGGCGTGTGATGAATCACTCCAAACGAGTAGATGAGGTCGTACTTCTCGACCGGCACGAACTCGCTGAGGTGCTCGGCATCACCGTGGAAGAACTTGGCCTTGAGCCCGAAGGTGTCGAACCGCTTCTTGCACAGGGCGATGCTCTCCTCGGAAAGGTCGACGACCGTGATATCGGCGCCTGCCCGCGCAAAGTTGATCGAGTCGGTCCCGATGCCGCATCCGATCTCGAGCACCTTCTTGCCGCGCCACCGTTCGAAATCGGCGAACGCCGGGATGTGCGGCTCGACGAAGTATTTGCGCTCCTCGACCTCGTCGAAGTACTCACGTGTGCCGACAGGTTTGGTCGAGTGGCGGATGTTGCACGGGCGGCGATTCCAGTACGCGCGAACCTGGTCGATGACCGAGGCGTTTTCCACGGCTGCAGACATCGCTTCAGGCCCTGGCGCGGGCCGGGTCCGACCACATGCCCGCCAACACCTTCGCCAGGCGCTGGTTGTCGTCGCCCAATCCAAGTCCGACGTAGTTGGGCCGGTCGCCCGCCTTCTTGCGGAGGATGCGCCAGGCGTCGATCACGAGAGTGGACTGCGGAATCGTGGCCATGTCGAGGTCGGCGTAGGCACGGTCGGGATTCATGATCACGATCACGTCCTTCTCCTTGATCGCCTCATCGACATTCGACGCGTAGATCACCTGGTCACCGAGCACCCCGCGCGCCGAATCCATCGCCATCGGGTCGTGGACCGTGACGCTGGCACCCGATCCGACCAGGCTCTTCGCCAGCAGAAAGCCGGCGCTCTCCTCGATCACGTTGCTGTCGGGCTTGTAGGACAGGCCCAGCACGGCCACGGAGCCCCCGTCAGGAACGTTCTCCAGCACGCGGGCCGCCAGGCGCTCGTTGGTCGATCCGTTGAACTGGTGGACCGCCTCGGCGAGCGACGCTCTCTGGCCGAGCTGCCGCGCCAGGTAGGCAAGGGCCTGGTTGTCGCGAGGAAAGCACGGGCCGCCATACGCCACCGCACCCTTGAGGTAGCGCCGTCCGATGCGGGTGTCGAGCCCCAGCGCGGCCGTGACGGTGTCGACGTCGCCACCTGGCAGCTGCTCGCTCAGGGCCGCGACCATGTTGGCGAACGAGATCCTCATCGTCACGTAGGCGTTGACCGAGATCTTGGTCAGCTCGGCGTTGACCAGGCTCATTCGCGCGACCGCCGGCTCGTTGTCGCAGACCTCCGTGTAGATGGCGGCCAGCTGGTCGCCGGAGCGCTCGTCGAACTCGCCGATCAGGAGAAACTCGGGGTTGAGAAAGTCGCGGATGACCTGGCCGAGCGCGATGAACTCCGGGCTGTAACAGACGCCGAAGTCATCGCCGCAGCGCTTGCCAGACTCCTGCTCGAGGACGCGGATCATCCCGTACTCGGTCGACCCGGGCAGGACCGTGCTCGTCAGCACGACCAGGTGGTATTCCGACTTCTTGCGCAATGCGCGGCCTATCGAGCGGGCCGCTTCGAGCACGTAGCTGATCGAAAAGCCGCCCTCGTCCGTGCTCGGAGTCGGAACGACGATGAAGGTCGCCTCGGACGACTGCACCGCGTCGTTGATGTCCTGCGTCGCCCGTAGCCGTGGGTGCGCCCGGGCCATCATCTCTTCCAGCCCCGGCTCGATGACCGGCGACTTGCCTTTGTTGACGACGTCGACCGTGCGCGCCGAAACGTCCGCGCCGACCACGGAGAAGCCTTTGTCGGCGAAGCAGGCCGCGATGACGGCGCCGAGCTTGCCAAGGCCGATGACCGAGACGGGTCGTTTCTTTGTCATGACCGCTTACCCGACGCCTTGGCGGCGCCGGCCGGCTCCGGCTTGCTCTCGCCGCGCTCGGTGAGCATGCGGCCGAAGTAGCCGCGGACGACCTCCGGTTCCTTGGTCGAGAAGTACCAGTCGATCGTGCGGTGCAGCCCGTCGAAGAACTTCATCTGAGGGCTCCAGCCGATCAGGTCCTTCGCGCGCTGGTTGCTCGCCACCCGGTTCAAGGGGCCGGTCGGCATGTTGGTCAGGAACTTGATGTCCGCCTTCTTGTTCGTGTAACGCAGCACTTCGTGAACGGCATCGATGACTCGCGTCCGCTCCATCGTGCCGAGGTTGATGGGGGTGCCGTCGACCACGTCGCTCTCGGCCGCGGCGACCATGCCATCGGCGATGTCGCCGACATAGGTCCAGTTGCGGATCTGCGTCCCGTCGCCCCACACCTCGAACGGGTTCTGGTCGATGAACGCCCTGGCGATCATCGCGATCACCGCGTGGTTTTCCACACCGCGCTCGCCGTAGACCGTGAACAGCCGGCACGAGACGGACCGCAGCCCGATCTGCCGGTGCCACGACTGGAGCGCCAGCTCGCCCATGAGCTTGGCCCAGCCGTACATGTGGTCCGAGTCGTAGGGGGGACCGACCATCTCCTCGGTCAGGTAGAGCTCCTTGGAGATGTCCTGCTGGATGTAGTTCGGGTAGACGCAGCCCGACGACGCGAACACGAACTTGTCGACGTTCGCGTCGATCGCAGACTTCACCATCAGTCCGTCCATGACGAGGTTGCGACCGCATTCGGCGTCGTGCATCTCGACGTAGCCGCGGCCGCCGTGGATCGCGGCGAGGTGGAACACGTAGTCGATGCCGCGGCAGGCCTCATCCGTTGCGCCCGGCGCCAGGAGGTCGGCGCGCACGAGCTCGACGACGCCGCTGTCGATGTGCCCCTTGATGTTGTCGACGGTGCCGCTCGACAGGTCGTCCACCACGCGAACGTGCCGCGCGCCGCGCTCGACTAGGCGGTCGACGACGTGCGAGCCAATGAATGAAGCGCCGCCCGTGACCAGCACGCTCTTGCCGGACCAGTCGAAGGAACGAGTGCCGTGTTGATTCTTGTTTTGAGTCAAATGCCTAAGCTCCGGGTTTGGATTTTTGGATGTCCTCGTGTTGCACGCCCCTCTCCCCTCATCCCTCTCCCCTGGGGGGAGAGGGTGCCTTACCTCTATTCATGAACGCAAGAGCGAGACCGGCCGCGGTGGCGAGCTCGCTGATCTCGCCGTTCCAGAGCGCGCCGGAGGCCTCCTCGGGGGTCAGCAGCTGAACCGTGGCCTCCGCAAGATCGTCCGACGTCGGCTCCGCGACACGTGTGGCGCCCGTCGCCAGGAAGACATGCTCGGTGCCACAGCGACGGTTGCCGTCCACCACGAAGCTCCCGAGGTCTGACCAGCTCTTCGCAACATAGCCCGTCTCTTCGAGCAGCTCGCGCTTCGCCGCCTCGCTTGGACTCTCGTCACCTTCGATGAAGCCGGATGGCAGCGACCTCGTGATCCGGCGAGGACCATGGCGATAGTGTCGCACCATGATCACGTGGCCGTCTTCTGTGAGCGGCGCGACCACGACGAAATCACGCAGGCGGATCGTGTAGAAATCGTTGACCATCCGGCCGCCCGGCAGCCGGATGTGCTCCTCGAAGACCTCGAGCCACGGCTCGCGCCTGAGGATGCTCGTGGAGGATTCGACAACCCAGTCGCTCCCGTTCGCCGGGTCACCACTCCCGACCAGGGGAGCCGTTGGGCGCTTCATACCAAGGGCGTTATGTTACTTGGGGACGCCGCCGGGGCGCGCGCAGGGCGCATCACGCCGCCGGGCGCGCGCAGGGCGCACTACGCACTGATACCGTAGTCACCCAGCACTTGAATACGATCTCCAGGGTCGGAGTCGTCGGCCTCGGCACCATCGGCGCCCAGGAGCTTGCCCTCTGGCAGCGCGCCGGACTCCAACCGATCGGATACGACATCTCGGAAGCGCGCGCGCGCGTGCCCGGCGGCTCGACGCGGGTCGAAGACCTCGACCCCGCGGACGCACTGGTTCTCTGCTTGCCGAACCTCGCCCCCTCCGGCGAGAACAGCATGGCCGCATTCGACCATTTCATCGACATGGCCCAGCGGCTCAGCCCGAGGGAGCGACTGGTGGTGATCGCCAGCACGGTCCCCATCGGTTTCACGCGTCACCTGGCCGAGCGATTGGGCCATCACGGACGGGTCGTTTCGCACGCACCGGAGCGCTTCGATCCGGGTAGGGGCACCGAGCTGGGCGAGATCCCGCGCGTCGTCGGAGCGCTGACCGAACAGGCGCTGGACGCTACGCTCGCGCTCTACGCCAGGGCGAAGGTTCCGACGCACCGTGTCGAGCCGGTCGAGGTCGCCGAAGCGTCCAAGCTGCTCGAGAACTCCTTCCGCCTGGTCAACATCTCGTTCATCAACGAGTTCGCCGAGCTGTGCCGGCGGATGGGCATCGTCGCCGCCGACGTGATCGACGCCGCGGCCACCAAACCCTTCGCGTTCATGGCCCACCAGCCCGGTGTGGGCGCGGGCGGAACCTGCATCCCGACCATGCCGCGTTACCTGCTTGACGCGGCCAGGCAGAACGGGATCGAGATGCCAATCCTGCGCGATGCGGTCGACGGCAACGAGCAGGTCGTCAATCGCGTCGCCGAACATGTGCAGCAGATGCTGTCCACTGGCGAAAACCGGCGAGCCCGCGTGCTTGTCGTCGGGGCGACGTACAAGCCCAACTACCCTGACGCCCGCGCCTCCGCGGCGGTCGCATTCGCGCGCGGCCTTGCCCGCCGGCACGACGTCGTCGTCTACGACCCGATCGTGGACCGAGATGGCTTTCCGGACGAGCTCCCGCTCGTGCGCGAGCTGCCGCAGGGCGAGCGGTTCGACGCCGTCGTCATCGCGCTCAAGCACCGGGACACCGACATCGCGGCGCTCCGGCAGATGAGCCCGATCCTGATGGACCTCGTGCGTGGCGCCGTCGAGGCGACGGAATCCATCTCGAGCCGAAACCGGTAGGAGAGTCCGCGCCATGCGGATCTGGATCGTCAACCACTACGCCGACCCGCCGGACGGCCTCGCCACGCGAAGCTTCGACATCGCGAGGCGGATGGTCGAGAAGGGCCATCCCACCACCATCTTCGTGTGCGCCTTCAGCCACTACCACCTGAGCCCACTGCGCAGGCTCGGATGGCGCCTCTGGCGAAGAGAAGACATCGACGGCGTCCTTTTCATATGGATCGCCGGCAACGCCTACCGGGGCAACGACTGGCGGCGGATGCTGAACATGGTGCTCTTCAGCTGGCTCGCCTTCTTCGCTGGCTTGATGCGCCGCGAGCGTCCCGACATCGTGGTCGGCGTCTCGGTGCATCCACTGGCCGCTCTGACCGGGTACTTCCTGGCGAGGATCAAGAAAGCCCGCTTCTTCTTCGAGGTGACGGATCTGTGGCCCCAGACCTTGATCGACTTCGGAAGGCTGCGGCCTGACGGACGTGCGGCGCGCGCCATGCGAACGCTCGAGCGATACCTGTTCAAAAGGGCCGAGCGAATCGTGATGCTGTGGCGCCACACCGACTCCTACGTCGAATCCCAGGGAGTGTCGCCGTCCAAGATCCTGTGGATTCCGCATGGGGTCGAGCTCGAGCGCTACGAGGAGCTCGCACCCTACGAAGGCGCGCCCGACCGTCCGTTCCGAATCATGTTTCTCGGCGGGTTCGTGGCCGCCAACTCGATCGACAGCATCCTCGACGTCGCGGCCGTTCTGCAGCGGCGCGGGCGCCATGACATCAAGTTCCTCATGGTGGGCGCGGGCCAGGAACGCGACGCGCTGATCGCCCGCGCGACCTCGATGAACCTGACCGACATGGAGTTTCGGCCCGCGGTGCCCAAGCGCGAGGTTGGCAGGACAATGGGAGAAGCCGATGCCTTCATCTACGGCCTGCGTGATCTCCCCCTCTACAGGTTCGGGATCAGCCTCAACAAGCTCACGGATTACCTCGCGTCGGGAAGGCCGATCATCTTCTTCGGCCGCTCCACCTACGATCCCGTCCAGGAGGCGAAGGCGGGCGTCAGCGTCCCACCCGGCGACCCGGAGATCCTGGCCGATGCGATCGAGCGCCTGGTCGCTTTGAGTCCAGGCGAGCGGATGGAGATGGGCGAACGCGGGCGCCGATACCTGCTCGAGCACCACGACATCCCCGGACTTGCGGTCCGGCTGCTGGAGGTCTTCGAGAAGGAACCGGTGCCGGCGTGAAAAGGCGCAACTACATCACGACGTTCGCGGCCGAGGCGGTCGTGATCGCCAGCTACCTTCTTGCCTTCCGGCTGGTGGCGGCCTTCGACGGCACCCAGGGCTTCGGCGAATACTCGCTCTCCCGCCGAACGCTCTCGCTCCTGATGCCGCTTGCCGTGCTGGGGGTCGACCTGGGGATCGCGCGCTACGTCGCTTACGCCGAGGCCGAGAAGTCCGGAAAGTCGCCCAGCTTCGCCGCCGCCTCCGTGATCGTGCTCGCCGCCGGGGTCGGTGTGGTCAGCGGCGTGCTGGTGGCGGCGTCAGGTTTCTGGAGCCAGGTCTTCTTCGGATCGCCGGCCTATTCGAGCCTCGTGCTTGCGCTTCCCCCACTTCTTGCCGGCGCGGGCCTGCACACGCTTGCCTTCGGGTACCTGCGAGGGCTCGATCGCATCCAGGAAGCCAACGTCCTGATGGCGATCAACATGGGCCTGCTTCCGCTGGCTGCGATCGTCGCGTTCCACGGCTCGGTTCTGGCCATCCTCGACGCGATGGGGATTGGCATGACGCTGGTCGCGGGCGCTGTCCTCGTTCGCCTTCCCCTCCGCTTCGCCGACCTCAAGGACAGGCTGCGCGTGCTGCTGCGTTTCGGCATCCCGCGCATGCCCGGCGACTTTTTCTCGCTGCTGCTGTTCGCGATGCCCGGCATCCTGGTCGCGCACTCCGCGGACATCCGCGTCGCCGGCATCGTCGCTTTCGGGGTTGCGGCCGTGAGCATGATCGGCTCGAGTCTCACGCCGGTCAGCTTCGTGCTGCTGCCGGTGGCCGCTCGACTGCTGGCCGCCGGCAAGGTGAGGCAGCTGCGCTCGGAGGTGGTCGACGTCGTGGGGATCACGCTCGCCGGCTCGCTGGTGCTTGTCGTGCTGCTGGAAGTGTTCGCCGGTCCGATCGTCGCCATCTACCTCGGCCCGAGCTTCAGCAGCGGCGTCGACGTCTTGAGATTGACCCTCATCGGGGCGCTGCCGTGGGCGGCTTACATCACGCTCCGAAGCGTGATCGACGCGCGCCACGTGACGCCGATCAACGCGCGCAACCTGGCCATCTCTTTCGTGTTCGCCGTGGCGCTGGCGTTCGGCCTGCAGCGCGTCGCGGATTCCACGACCGCCGCCGTGCTGTCGTTCGTGCTCGCGCTCTGGCTCCTCGCGGCACTGACCATGCTCGAGGCGAACCGGGTGGCCAACATCCTGGGCTACCCGATCGACACCAGCGTTCGAGGCCTGGTGCGTCTGGGCATGCTCGCGGCTTTGCCTGTGGTGATCGTGGTCAGCTCACCGCAACGTCCCGCACTCGCGCTGGTGATCTCGTTCGGCTACGTGGTCCTCGCATTGACGCAGCTGCGTTTCAGCCGGACCAACAAGCTGATGCTGGCCTACGTCGGCGCTGTCGCGCTGTGGATGACCATCTCGTGGCTGCGGACGAAATATCTCCTCCACCTCGACGACGCACAGCTGAGCTACGGAACCTCGAAGTACACCTACTTCGTCTTCATAGTTCTCCCGCTCGCCGCGGCGGTGGCGATGGTCGTCGACCGCGCGGAGGATGCATGGCCCATCGCCGCGGCTCAGCTTGCGATCGGCGCCGTGATCGGACTGATCACCGTCGCCCTGCTGGGCGACAAGATCCTCGGAGCAGATCGCTACTCCTGGCAGGGTGACCTCATCGCGCTCGCCACGTTGATCGCCGTGCAGCCCTGGCTGGTGAAAAACGTCTGGGCCTCCGGTGCGATCGGCGTGCTCGGGGTCGGCGGGATCATGTTCGCGGGAGCGCGCCAGTCGTTGGTTGCGTTTGGCCTGGCCCTGGTGCTTTCGGCCGCGTACTGGGCGTTGTCGAGGTACGTACGGGAAACGCGGGGCAAGCCGAGTGCCCTGCGCATCGCGGTTGCCAACCGGTACGTCGCGCTGCCCCTGGTCCTGCTCGTCCTGACCGGCGGCGCGATCGCGGTCACCTATCACTGGACTCCGACCAGCTACTGCTACTGCATCACCGATCGCCTGATCAGCCTCGAGGGCAATGCCGGCGACCGCGACAAGATGCTGTACCGGGCTGTCGGCCTGCTCGGGGAGGATCCGGTCCTTGGCAGCGGGCTCGGATCGTTCGCGGGCTCCGTGCCGATGTCCTTGAGCAAAGGCAACTTCTATCAGTACCCCCACAACGTGCCCCTCGAGGTGGCGTCCGAGACGGGATTGATCGGTTTCTTGCTTGTCTTCGGACCGCTGGTGTGGGGCTGGCTGTCCCTCTTGTGGGCGGGCATCCAGCGGGCATCGCCGGCGATCGCCGGCGTGATGATGATCGTGACCGTGTTCTTCACGGTCTCGAACCTGAGCGGCGACATTCCGAGCGATCGCGGGCTGTGGGTCTTCGGCGTCCTCGCCTTGAAGCTGGGCATCGACGCCATGGGGCTGCGCGTGACCGCGCCGAACAAGTCCCCCACCGGGATCGAGGTGGCGCCCGCATCCTGAGGCGTTTTACCAATGGGCTCTTGAGCAATTGAGCTCGTTTTCAAGGCGCCGGCTGCGATTCGACCTGGCGGGACGCTGGCCTCACACATGGCCAATGCACCCGGTTCGCGTCGTCATGCTTGCCGCCCTGCCGCTTGCGGTCCTGGCGGGCTCGCCGCAACGGGTGGGCCTCTCGGCGGTGATCGCGGCCACGTATATGGTCGCGGCGGTCATCACCAGCCGAGGCCGGCGCATCGACCGCGTGCTTGTCGCGTACGCCGGCCTGGTCGCGGCGTGGATGGCGCTTTCGTGGCTGCGCACGACATTCCTCCTGGACCTGCGGCCTGACCAGCTCAGTTATGCGAATTCGAAGACCGCCTACTTCGTCCTCATCGTGCTGCCGATGGCCGCGGCGGTGGCCCTGATGGTCGAGCGAGCAGAGGCCATATGGCCGGCGGCCATCATGCAGATCGCGATCGGCGCGGGCGTCGCCGCCCTGACGGTGGTCCTGATGGGCGAGCGATTTCTGGGTGCGCAGCGATATTCCTGGCAGGGAGACCTGGTTGCGCTCGGGACCGTGCTGGCGATCCAGCCATGGCCCATCCAGCGATTAAAAGCCTCCGCCATCCTCGGAGTGCTCGGCGTTTTCGGCATCGGGCTCGCAGGTTCCAGGCAAGCGGTCGCCGCGGCGATCGCGGCGATGCTCGTGTCAGCGGCTTTCTGGGGCGCGTCCCGATTTCACAGCGCTGCGCGGCATCGCTTGCGATTCGCATTGGCCGGTCGCTACGTGCTGCTGCCGCTGGCGCTTGTGGTGCTGCTCGTGGGCTACATCGCCATCACGTATGCGGGCGACCTCGGATTCCACCTGACCTGGGCCGGCATCGCGCGCGGCGGCGGCTCCACGAGCTGCAACTGCGTGTCGGACCGGCTGATCAGTCTCGAGGCCAGCCCCGGCGACCGCGACAAGTTGCTCCTGCGCGGCGTGCAGCTCTTCGCGTCGCACCCGATCCTCGGTGCCGGACTCGGTTCGTTCGCCGGAGTGATACCCGACTCGCTGCAACCCGGGCACTTCTATGAATACCCGCACAACGTGCTGCTCGAGGTCGCGTCGGAGACGGGCATCGTCGGCCTGCTGCTGGTCATGGGACCTCTCGCGATGGGTTGGGCGGCGCTGTTCTGGAAAGGCATACAGACTGCATCAGCATCGATCGCCGGCATCCTGATGTTCGTGGCCGTCTTCTTCACCGTGGCCAACCTGAGCGGCGACATCCCGAGCGAGCGCGGGCTCTGGATCTTCGGCATCGTGGCGTTCAAGCTCGGCGTTGACGCCGTCCGCGTCGGTAGGGAGCAGGAGGTCGTGCCCAAGGCGGCTTGAACCGAGGGCGGTTGGATCGAGGGGCCGATTTGCGACACTCTTACTGATGAGCTGGCTGGCCCGCAGGGCCCGCGCCTTCCTTCGCTACGGACCCGGCTTCGCGATCGAGGTCGCGATCTTCTGGGTCATGCTCGAGGCATTCCAGCAGCTGAACTACGGCGGCCGCATCATCACCGGCCCCCAGTCGCGCAGGATCCTCCTCCTCTCCGTGATCTTCGTCGTGCTCGCTCTCGGCGCCGCGGAGGCGCGGTTCGGCCTCTATCGCCGGATCTGGAAGGTGGCCGGAATTCACGATGCGATCGCGACCGGATTCGCGGTGATCGAAGCCTCGCTGCTGATCACTCTCGCCAACTGGGCACTGCCCGGCGACTACAGGGTCTTCCGCCTGGCTGTCCCGCTCCTCGCTGCGCCCGCGGCCCTGATGGGGATCGGGATCTTCCGCCTGCTGCCGCGATTGCTCTCCCGCTCGCGGGCCGAGGGGAGCCGGCTCCTGATCGTCGCCTCGTCCGCCTCTCACCCTGCCGTGAAGGAGCTGGTCCAGTCGCCGGGGCCGGAGTGGCAGGCGGTGGCCATCGTGAGCCTGGACCCACGGCAGCAGAACCACACCGTGCTCGGGGTGCCGGTGATCGGCCACTCCGACAACCTGGCCCACCTCCTGAAGGCGAGCGAGGCCGCCGGCGTGGCGTTCGTGCTCGACCGAGACTCGGAGCCGCGGGACAAGGAGATGTTCAACGTGAGCCTGCAGGCGGGGCTCCCGCTCTTCATCGTGCCCGGCGCCGACCACTGGTTCCGGCGCCACGGCGGCGCCCGGCTGCGCCAGCTGTCGGCGGACGACCTGGTCGGGCGGACGCATCGGGAGCTCGAGGTCGAGCAGGCGCGCGAGCAGGTGGCCGGCAAGACGGTGCTGGTGACCGGCGCCGCCGGCTCGATCGGTTCCGAGCTGAGCCGCCTCCTGTCCGGCCTCGCGCCGCAAAGGCTGGTGCTCCTCGACAACAACGAGAGCGGGCTGTTCGACATCGCCGAAGAGCTGCGCATGCGCATGTCGATCGAGGTCCGCGAGGCGCTGATCTCGATCACCGACCGCGAGCCCCTCCTGCAGCTGATGGCGGAGGAGCGGCCAGACGTCGTTTTCCACGCCGCCGCCTACAAGCACGTTCCGATGCTGGAGGCGTACCCGGCCCAGGCCGTGCTGACGAACGTGATCGGCACCTACAACACCATCCGGTGCGCCGAAGCAGCCGGGGTCAAGACCTTCGTATTGATCTCCACTGACAAGGCCGTTGCGCGTTATTCCGTTATGGGCTGCACCAAGCGCCTGTGCGAACAGATGATCCTGGGCCGCGAGGGCAGCATGGACTGCTGGGCGGTCAGGTTCGGCAACGTGGTCGGAAGCCGCGGCAGCGTCGTGCCCCTGTTCGAGCGGCAGATCGAGATGGGCGGCCCGGTGACGATCACGCACCAGGAGATGACGCGCTACATGATGACCATTCGCGAGGCGGTGTCTCTCGTCATCAAGACGCTGAACGTCGCCAAGCCCGGGCATGTCTACATGCTCGACATGGGCGAGCCGATGAAGATCGTCAGCCTCGCCGAGGCGCTGGTCCGGGCACGTGGCTTGCGCCCGGGCGAGGACATCGAGATCGTCTACACCGGCCTGCGACCTGGGGAGCGGCTGCACGAGGAGCTGCTGGGGCCGGACGAGGGATCGCGGCCCACCGACCACCCCGCGATCATGGAGGTGGTTTCGCCGAACACATTCAGCCCTGAAGACCTCGATTGGACAGTCACGCGGCTCGAGGAGCTCGCCACAGAGGGCCGCACCGACGACCTGGTCCGCGCGCTGAAGACTGCGGCCAGCGACCACCCGCCCCGACGGCCGGAAGAGCCACGCATCGAGCGGAGGCGGGAGGGAGGACGGATCGCCGATGTCCCGTAGCCACGCCCACGCCCACGCGAAGTCCTTTCGCTCCCCGCAGGAGCGCATGGTGGGAAAAGAGATCGAGAAGGTCTTCGATGGGTCCTCGGATTCCATCGAGGTGCGCCTCGAGAACTTCCCGAAGTACGTGCGCCGTCAACACCTCACCCGCCTGATCGCGCTGTACGAGCTGTTCAAGAAGGTCATCCCCGTCAAGGGCTCGATCGTCGAGTGCGGCGTGAATCGTGGCTTTGGATTGATGACCTGGGCCAAGCTGAGCGCGGTCCTCGAGCCGAACAACCTCACGCGCCGCATCTATGGCTTCGACACCTTCGACGGATTCCCCGCGATCTCGCTCCACGACCGAGCCGGACATGGCTGGGCCGAGCGAGGCGAGCTTCGCGCCGACTCCTACGAGGAGCTGGAGCGTCTGATCGAGCTTTACGACAAGGACCGTTTTCTGGGCCACATCCCCAAGGTCGAGCTGGTCCGCGGTGACGCGACCGAGACGATTCCCGACTTCATGGAGGACCACCCTCACCTCGTGGTCAGCCTGCTGTTCCTGGACTTCGACCTATACGAGCCGACCAAGGCGGCGATCGATGCGTTCGTCCCGCGCATGACGAGAGGCGCGATACTCGCGTTCGACGAGCTCGACAACCCGGTGTGGCCCGGCGAGACGCTGGCGCTGCTCGACACGCTCGGTATCGACAAGCTGCGGCTGGAGCGGCTCGAATTCGACCCCTACATCGCTTTTGTTAGCATTCCGTAGGCTTGAACAGCCGCGCCACAGAGGACGAGCTGCGCAGCGTCGCCCGCAAGCTGCGCTCCCACTCGCTGAGGATGATCAGCCAGGCCAAGACCTCTCACATCGGGTCGTGTCTTTCGGTCGCTGACATCCTGGCGGTGATGTATGGGCGCATCCTCCGCGTCGACCCGCGCCGCCCCGACTGGCCCGACCGCGACCGGCTGATCATGTCCAAGGGCCACGCCGCAGCCATCACCTACGCCGCCGTCGCCGAGGCCGGGTTCATGCCGGCTGAGCGACTGGAGGGCTACGCGCGAAACGGCAGCCAGCTGTACGGCCACGTCACCCATGTCGGCGTGCCAGGGATCGAGTTCTCGAGCGGATCGCTGGGCCACGGGCTGCCGGTGGGGACCGGCATGGCGCTGGCCGGCAAGCGCGCCGGCGCGAAGTGGCGGGTATTCGTGGTCATGAGCGACGGCGAGCTCGATGAGGGCTCCAACTGGGAGGCAATCCTTTTCGCCGGCCACCACCAGCTCGACAACCTGACGATCGTCATCGACTACAACAAGATCCAGAGCCTCGACGCGGTCGACAAGACGCTGCGCCTCGAACCGCTCGCGGACAAGTTCCGCGCGTTCGGCTGGTCCCCCCGCGAGGTCGACGGTCACGACGTGGCGGCGTTGAGCACTGCGCTCGAAGCCGTGCCGCTCGAGAAGGGCCGGCCGAGCGCGATCATCGCGCACACGATCAAGGGCAAGGGCGTGAGCTGGATGGAAGGCAAAGTCTTATGGCACTACCGCGCGCCGACCCCCGATGAGCTGGTCACCGCGCTGGCCGAGGTGGCGGCCTCATGAGGACGGCGTTCATCCAGACGCTCAACGAGCTCGCCGACAGAGACCCACGTGTCTGTCTTGTGGTGGGTGACCTTGGCTTCTCGGTGATCGAGGAGTTCGCGCAGAAGCACCCCGACCAGTTCGTCAACGCCGGGGTGTCGGAGCAGAACATGATCGGCCTGGCCGCCGGCATGGCGCTCACCGGCAAGATCGTCTTCACGTATTCGATTGGCAACTTCGCCACCCTGCGTTGCCTCGAACAGATTCGCAATGACGTTTGCTATCACCGCGCCAACGTGAAGGTGGTGGCGGTCGGCGGGGGCCTCGCCTACGGAAACCTGGGCGTCACGCACCACGCCTCCGAGGACGTCGCGATCATGCGCGCGCTGCCGAACATGGTGGTGGTCGCGCCCGGAGATCCTGTCGAGGCGCGACTGGCCACTCGAGCAGTGGTTGCGCTCGACGGTCCCGCTTACCTGCGGCTCGGCAAAGCCGGCGAGCCTCTCGTCCACGAGAACGAACCGCCCTTCGAGCTGGGTCGTGCGATCACGCTGCGCGACGGCACCGACCTGACGCTGATTGCCTCGGGCGGAATGCTCGCCACCGCGGACAAGGTCGCGCGGACGCTGGCTGCCCAGAACCTGGGCGTTCGCCTCGTCAGCATGCACACGGTGAAGCCGATCGACAGGGAGGTCGTTGCCCGAGCGGCGGTAGAGACCGCCCACGTCTTCACCCTTGAAGAGCACAGCATCGAAGGCGGCCTGGGCGGCGCCGTGGCCGAGGTGATGGCCGAGCTCGACCCTGGACACGCACCGCTGAAGCGGATCGGCCTCCGGCCGGAATTCAACAAGACCGTCGGCGATCAGAATTACCTGAAGTCACTGCACGGGCTCGACGAGGAGTCAGTCTTGAAAACCATCCAGCAGATCATCGCAAGGAGCTACGGACGTGTCGGTTAGATTCTGGGAACCGGGCAAAGAGTTTCAGCGCATCGAAACCGAGGTCATGGAGGCGATGCGGGACGTGCTTTCGAAAGGCGACCTCATCATGCGCCACCAGATGCTTGACTTCGAGCGCAACCTGGCTGCGTTCGTCGGCACCGCCGACGCGGTCGGAGTGAGCAACTGCACCGATGGCATGCGACTTCTCCTGGAGGCCGTTGGCATCGGGCCCGGCGACGAGGTGATCACGGTCTCGCACACCTTCATGGCGACCATGGCGGTGATCCACCAGGTCGGCGCGACCCCGGTGCTGGTCGACGTCGGCGCCGACCACAACATGAATGTCGACCTCGTCGAGGCGGCGATCACGCCCCGGACCAAGGCCATCTTGCCTGTCTATCTGAACGGCCGGCTTGTGCAGATGGACCGCTTGATGGAGATCGCGCGCTCGCACAACCTGCTCGTGATCGAGGACACCGCGCAGGCGCTCGGCGCCGCATACATGGGCGTGCGCGGAGGGGCCTGGGGCGTCGCGGGCGCTTTCAGCTTCTACCCCGCCAAGCTGCTCGGCGCGTATGGGGACGCGGGCGCGATCGTGACCAGCGACGCAGGTCTCGCCGCCAGGGTGCGCGAGCTTCGCGACCACGGTCGTGTCTCCAAAACCGGCTTCTCGGGCTGGGGCTGGAACTGCCGGCTCGACAACCTGCAGGCGGCCGTGCTCGACCTCAAGCTGCGCAAGGTCCCGCAGTGGATCAACGAACGCAGGCGGCTCGCCGCGCTCTACGACGAAGAGCTGGCGGACGTCGAAGGCGTGAAGCGCCCGCCCGGGCCCGACGGAGGCCCCTTCTTCGACATCTACCAGAACTACGTGATCGAGGCGGACCGGCGCGACGCCCTCGCCGAGAGCCTGGGCAAGAAGGGCATCGAGACGCTCGTCTCGCCGGGACCCGTCCCCAACCACAAGCAGCCGGTCGGGCTCGACCATTTCAAGCTGCCCAGGACCGAGTCGCTGTGTGATCACGTGCTCTCGCTTCCCCTGAACAACGAGCTCGACGAGGCGCAGGTCCTCGAGGTCGCCGGCGCGATCAAGGACTTCTACAGCTGACGCGATCGAGGGCAGCCAAGCGCGCGTTCGACGTCGCGCTGGCATCGGTCGGGCTGGTCGTCGCATCGCCGGTCATGCTGGCGGTCTGGGCCCGGGTGCGGCTGGTCGATCGAGACGGTCCGGTGCTCTATGGAGGGCGTCGAGTCGGCGCGGGCGGGCGCGAGTTCCGGATGTACAAGTTCCGCAGCATGGTCATGAACGCGGACAAGATCGGCGGTGCCGACACGCCGGACGACGATCCTCGCCTCACCAAGACCGGACGTTTCTTGAGGCGCTACAAGCTCGACGAGCTGCCGCAGCTGATCAACGTCTTGAAAGGTGACATGAGCATGGTCGGCCCGCGGCCCCAGGTTCCACAGGAGGTCGCCACCTACACCGCCGAGGAGCGTGAGATCTTGAACGTGAGGCCGGGCATCACCGACTGGTCCTCGCTGCGATTTCACAACGAGGGCGAGATCCTGGCCGGCCACGCCGACCCGAACAAGGCGTACAACGAGCTGATCCGGCCCGAGAAGATGCGGCTGGGCCTCGAGTACGCACGGCGCGCCACTCTCCGCGACGACCTGTCGATCCTGGTGAAGACCTTCCTCGTCCCGTTTCGCAGGTGACCACGGATTTCTCGACCGTAACCGAGAGCTGGGGCCTCGGCGCGTCTCCCGAGCAGCTGACGATGCAGTACTTCCGATACCGGATGGCCGCCGAGGTCGGGCAGGGCGGCGCGGTGCTGGAGATCGGATGCGGAAGTGGCATGGGCCTTCCTTATCTATCTGCTCACGCGCAGATGGTCGTGGGCGGCGACTACACGATGGCGCTGCTGCGGGAAGCGCGCAAGCATCTGCCGGATGCCAACCTCGTGCGCATGGACGCGCATCACCTGCCGTTTCGTGACCGCAGCTTTGACGCGGTGCTGATGCTGGAGATGATCTACTACGTCGCCGACCAGGCTGCAGCCTTCGCGGAATGCAGGCGGGTGCTCAAGCCAGGAGGCAAGCTCATGGTCTGCCTTCCCAATCGCGACCGCCCGGACTTCAATCCGAGTCCGTACAGCACCCGCTATCCGAACCTCGGCGAGGTCGCGGCCCTTTTCAAAGACACAGGCTTCGACTGGCGTGTCTACGGAAATTTCGCCGTCGAGGCAGCATCCTCGCGTGACCGGTGGCTGGACGGGATCCGGCACGTCGCCGTCCGCTACCGGCTGATCCCGGGATCGATGCGGGCGAAATCCATGATCAAGCGGATGCTGTACGGCAAGCTGCCCACCCTCGGCGCGGTTCACGACGGCATGGCGGACTACACCGAACCTGTCGAGCTGGATCGTTCGGCCGCATCCGACAATCGGTATAAGAATCTTTACGCCGTGGGTGTCGCAACGTCGCGGTAAGCGACTGTTAAGATGCCTCGTCAGTGTCCTTGCTAGAGCAAAGGTCCGAAGCCGCCGCCGTACCGGCGGTGGAAACGGCCCGGGACGACCTCCTCCTCATCTGCGTCAACTACCGCAAGCCGGTTGAAACCGCTCGTTTCGTATCGAGCGCACGCGAGCAGACTCTCAACTCGGCGCTGCACGTGATCGTGGTCGACAACAGCCCCCCTGATGGCGAGGGCGGAGTGCCGGAAGCGGTCAGGGACGACCCGCATGTCACTACGATCGCGCCGGGTAAGAACCTCGGCTATTTCGGCGGGGCCGCGGTCGCGCTCAGCGGGTACCTGAAGTCCAACGCGCTGCCGGACTGGGTGATCGTCTCGAATCCCGACGTTTACTTCCCCGACCACGACGTGTTGCATCGCCTGTGTGACATCCACCGGGGAAGCGAGCCCGCGGTCCTTGCGCCGTCGATCCGCACCCTGAACTCTGGGGTGGATCAGAACCCGTACATGCGGGTTCGGCCGGACGCCTGGCGTATACGGCTCAACAGCCGGATCTTCAGCATCTATCCCGTCGATGCCGTGTACCAGGGGCTCAGCTGGATCAAGCACCGCAGCCTGGACGGCGTCGCGAAAGAACGCCCGGCCACGACCGCGGGCTTTGCGACAAAGATCTATGCGCCCCACGGCTCGTTCATCGCACTTCATCGCACCTATTTCGAAAAGGGCGGCACCCTCGACTACGGCGCTTTTCTCTTTGGTGAGGAGATCTTCGTCGCCGAGACCGCGAGCAGGCTCGGCCTGACCGTGCTCTACGAGCCGGGCGTCGTGATCGAGCACACGGAACGGAGTACCGCGAAGGGCTTGTGGAATCGCGACATCTCTCGCTACCGGAGACAGGCGTCGCGTTACCTCGCCCGCAAGTTTTTCTAATGCCCGGGCTCTTCCATCGGTCCCTCCGTCGGCTTTGCCGGCACCTCCCCATGAACGGGGCGGAGGCGATGCGCTGAACTGGCTGACCGCAGCCATCTTTCTTTTGATCCCGGCGGTGGCATGGGTCGCTCGTAGATCAGGTGGAAGCTGGTACGCGCCGGCGGCGTTTTTCGCGCTCTTCTGGTGTTTCTTCGGTGGGCTGCCCCTGGTCGCGAGCCCGGTGAGCATCGCGCCGGTGGGCATGCTGTTTGTCGCCGCGGCCTGCGGATCGGTGCTGCTCGGCGGCTGGATGGCGCGGCGATGGTCTCCTTCAACCCCCACTTCCAGCGCCACCTTGGTCGAGCCGCCTTTCCTGGGCTGGGCCATCGCGGCCTGCACGGTCCTGGGCCTGATCGTGGTCGCGATCATCCTGTACAGCGTCGAGTCGAGCAGCAGCGCAGCTCGCCTGCTTTCGTTCGACGCGATAGTGCAAACGATCCACAAGCTCGCTGTCGCAAGGAACGGCGGCACGTGGGAAGAGCCGGCACCGGCCCGAGTGCTGACGACCGCCATGTATCTCGGGCCGATGCTGAGCGGGCTGATGATCGGCCTGCGCAAGACCGGATCGTCGCGCTGGCTCTCGCTGGTCGTGCTCTTGCCGTCGGTGCTGATCACCGCCATCCTGACGACGAAGTCGTCGCTGCTGCTTCCGCTTGCACTCGGCGCAAGCGCCTACATCGCGACCTCGATTGCAGCCGGCAATCCGCCGGCTCTCACCTGGAGGCGGGCGGCATGGCTCGCCGGCCTGGTCGTGGTCGTGGCGGGCGGCTTCGTCCTGGTCCAGATGGCGCGCTACGCCGGGTGGACGAGCGGCCGGCCCGCCGCCGTGGTGCAGTCCCTATGGCTGAGCGTGTTCCCGTATCTCGGAGTTTTTTCCGCGTGGCTGCAGGCCAATGGGGTCTCCGCGAGCTTTCATCCCACGCTCGGCCAGTACACGTTCGCGGGAGTGTTCGATCTCCTGCACATCCACACGCGCGTAGCAGGTCTGTACACCGAGCAGTTCGTGATCGATGGAACGCAGTACAACATCTACACCGCGTTTCGCGGCGTGGTCCAGGACTTCACAATTCCCGGCGCGCTCGTCTTTCTCGGCCTGGTCGGTTTCGGAGCCGAGGTGGCTTACCGCCGCGCCGGGTCAGGCCGGCTCCTCTACGTCGGGATCCTGGCAGCGTTCTACGCGGCCACGCTGTGGAGCTTCGTCGTCGACGTTTTCATCTACAACACGATCGTGCTGGCCTTTGCCATCCTGATCGGGTACCTGGCCATCGTCGCCAGGTATTCGAGAAGGAACGTCGCCGCCGCCCTACCCGAACGCCCTCGCAGCGTGCCTCGAGCGGTCTGAACTCAGGTCAGGGTGTAGGCCGTTCCCGGAAAGTAAGCGTCCTCGCAGCCCAGGCTGCCGCACGAGCTGCCAGGGCTGCTGGCGTCGCGGGCCCAAACGGTGTACAGGTACGTGCCCGGGCCAAGGCCGGTGGTCTTCCAGGCGAAGGTCGCGCTGCTCGAGTACGACTGCGCGACCTGCCACGTGTGGGAGCCAGGTGCGAGGATCCAGAATTCGTACAGCGGTTTGGGGCAGCCTGACGCGACTGCGGTGAAGGTGACAGTCGTACCGGACGAGGATCTCGTGGCGGGCGCGGCGGTCTCGGTCACCGACCCGCACGGCGAGATCAGGGTATAGGCGGCCGCCGAGAAGTAAGCATCTTCGCAGCCGAGGCTGCCACATGATGTGCCCGGGCTGTTGGCATCGCGAGCCCAGACGGTGTAAAGGTATGGACCGCCTGGCAGGCCGGTTGTCTTCCAGGTGGCGGTGGGGCTCGTGGAGTAGGCCTGCAAGACCTGCCATGCACTGCCCGGAGCGAGGACCCAGAACTCATACAGCGGGTGCGGGCACCCGGCCGCGGTCGCACTGAAAGCCACAGTCACGCCCGATGCCTGTGGCGCGGCCGGGGCCGCCGCCTCCTTCACTGACGTGCAGGGTGTGCTCAGCGCAAATGCTGTGCCAGGAAAGTAGGCGTCTTGGCAACCGGCGGCGCCGCAAGACGTGCCGGAGCTGCTTGAGTCGCGCGCCCAGACCGTGTACAGGTAGCTGCCCGCGGCCAGGCCGGTGGTGCTCCACCGGAAAGTCGCGGAGCTGGAGTAGGCCTGCACGACCTGCCACGTGCGTCCCGGAGCGAGGATCCAGAACTGGTAGAGGGGGTGCGGGCAGGCTGAGGCCGTGGCGTTGAAGACCACCGTGGTGCCCGAGAGCTGCGGCGGGGCGGGGGCGGCGGATTCCGTAACGGAGGCACAGGGCGTGGCGAGCGTGAATGCGGTGCCTGGGGAGTAGGCGTCTTCGCAGCCCAGGCTGCCGCAGGACGATCCACTGCTCCCGGCGTCGCGGGCCCACACCGTATAGAGGTAAGTGCCGCCCGGGAGTCCGCTCGTCTTCCAGCCGAACGTGGAAGTCGTCGAGTACGGCTGCACAACCTGCCAGGTCGAGCCGGGGGCCAGGATCCAGAACTGGTAGAGCGGGTGCGGGCAGCCGGATGCGGCGGCGCTGAGGTTGACCACCGCCCCGGAGACCTGAGGCGACGCCGGGCTCGCAGTCATCGTCACGCTCGCGCATGTGGCGAAATGGCTCGCCAGCGCAGACCAGAGCTCCGGCGCCCCGCCGCCGTAGTTGAGGTTCCAGATGCCGGCCCCGCGCAACTTGTTGGCGTTGACGAGGTCGTACTTCTTGCCGAGCGACGTCGCGTCGTCCCAATAAAGCTCGCGAGTGCAGCCGAGCGAGGTGTTGTACCAGGTGTCCCAACGTTCCGATCCCGACGAGTAGGCATCCCGATGCGACGTGTAGCTCCCCGCCTGAACGGCGGGATCGGCAGCCTCGGTCGAGGCATCGAGATAGCTGTCCGCGATCACGCTCGAGGTCGGAAACGCATTGGCGACCGCGGCGCCGACGCACGCTTTGCGCCCGTAGTAGGGCACACCGAGGATCACCTTGCCCGCCCCGACTGCCGTCACATATTGCGACGCGACCGCCGCGTCGTTGTAGTAGTACGCGCTGAGCGGTGAGGTCGGCCCGAGGCAGAATTGCGGACAGCTCGAAGGCGGCCGCGCGTAGTTCGAGTATTCGAGGTCGTAGGCCATGACGAAAAACGAATCGACACTTGACGCGAGGTTCGGCACGTCAAAGAAGCCATAGCCGTCGGTGGCGGACGACGCGTAGGTGTCGACGGAAAGGTAGTAGGACGAGCCGAGGCCGGCGCGCATCTTTTGTGCGAAGACCGTGAATGAGTGCTGTGCCCAGTACGGGTCGCTCGTGCCGCAACTTCCGTCGAGGCCTTCGTAATCGATGTTGACGCCGTCGACCCCCTTGGCTTTGACCTCCTGCACGGTCTGGGCGACGGTCGCATCGGCGTGCTGGAGTCCGTCGCACATGTGGGGTGTGTTCGGGCTGAAGTCCTGAAGAATCACAGTCAGCACGACCTTGGTGCCGTGCTGATGCGCCAGGGATACAAGGTTGGTCAGAGCTGAGGAGTTCCACGTCGTCCACCCCGCGTCGCCCGCGAGCGAACCGGAGCTGCCCACGTGTACGCCGAAAATCGCGACAGTCGAAAGCAGGTCGAAGTTCCAGCTGGGATAGCCCACCGTTGGATCGGCGAGGCTGCTCGCGAGCGCGAACCCGAAGATCTCACGCTGGGGGTGCGCGGTCGCAGTCGTGACATGGGGCGAACCCGTGGCGGCTTGGGTAGAGGCAGACGCCGGCGCGGCGCCGGGAGCAGCCACGACCAAAACGATCGCGACGGCCAGTGCTAATGCGAAGTGGCGGGACCCTTGCATCGACTTTTGGCCTGGTTGGAGGCGATCACTCTAGGGATCGGTCACCGTCGGAGTCAAGCCGAAACCGCCTGTGCTTATTGCCTCACGCTTGGTGCTTGCGCCATTGCACCATGGCGAAGCACGATGTGCGCTTGCCCTGGATGCGCTCCACGTGACGCTCCAGCCATAACAGCGGCCGCGCGTACCGCCGTTTCCACGCGAGCGGCACCCGAAACACCATCGAGTTGAACACCAGCAGGTAGGCCGGTCCTCCCGAATACCGTGTGGTCACGAAGTCGAACCGCGCCGCGTTGCGACGCATTAGGTCCTCGAAATCGACAGCCGCCTCGTTCGCTTCGAAAAGGTTGTCGTGCCGGTACCAGAACCGGCGCGCCGAGTCGGCAACAGAGCCGGCATGCGGTTCGTAGAAGCAAAGCCACCCACCTGGCTTCAGAATGCGGTGGATCTCACTCACCGCCTCGGGCACTTTCGGATGCACGTGGTGCAGCCCGCCGGTGATGAACACCGCATCGAACGATTCGTCGTCAAACCCAGAGTTCAGGATCGAGCCCTGCACGCCGACGGCGCCCGGGAGCTTCGCACGAAACTGCTCGATGACGTGCGCCGAGATGTCGAGTCCGTACGCGCGCGCTCCCTGTGACAACAGGTATTCGGCGGTCTGGCCACTGCCGCACATGGCGTCGAGCACCTTCTTGCCGCGCACGTCGATGCCCTTGAGGAGCGGCTCGTAAAGAAATCGGCGGCGATACAGGGTGCTCCATTCGTCCGAATAGTGGGCCTCATATGCCTCGCCTATCTCGTCGTAATGTGCCTGCTGCCTGGCCTCGTCGCCCTCCAGGTCTCTAGCCACTATCGGTCGGTCAAGGCGAGCTCGAGATCGGCGATCAGGTCGGCCACGTCCTCCACGCCGACCGAGAGGCGGATCAACCCGTTGCCCACTCCGGCACGCTCGCGCTCCGCGGCGGGAATCGAGGCGTGCGTCATGCGCGCCGGATGCTCGGCCAGCGATTCGACCGCGCCCAGCGACTCGGCGAGGGCGAAGATCCTGAGCCGCTCGAGCGTGCGGAACGCGGCCGGCTCGTCTTCCACCTCAAAGCTCACCATGCCGCCGAACATGCGCATCTGGCGCGAGGCCACGGCGCGGTTCGGATGTGACTCGAGACCCGGATAGAAGACGCGCTTGACGGCGCGGTTGCCCTGCAAAGCGGTGGCGAGCTCCATCGCATTCTCGCTCTGGCGCTCCACCCGCAGCGCGAGGGTTTTGACCCCGCGGAGCAGCAGCCAGCAGTCAAACGGCGACGGCACAGCGCCTACAGCGTTCTGGTGGAACCGCAGCTGCTTCTCCAGCTCCTCGCTGTTGGTCATGATGGCGCCGCCGACCACATCGCTGTGCCCGCCGATGTACTTGGTCGAGCTGTGCACCACAACGTCCGCCCCCAGGCGCAGCGGCTGCTGCAGGTAGGGCGTGGCGAAGGTGTTGTCGACGCACACCAGCGCACCATGGCTGTGTGCGACCTCGCTGACGGCGTCGATGTCGACCACGCGCAGCAGCGGGTTGGTCGGGGACTC
>VBHJ01000222.1:0-2404 GCA_005887685.1 Chloroflexota bacterium
CCGGCCAGGATTTCTTTCCCCAGGTGGATGCCGGCCAGTTCCGCCTTCATGTCCGGGCGCCCGCGGGGACGCGGATCGAGCAGGTCGATCAACTCTTCGGCGCCGTCGAGGCCCGCATCCAGCAGGTGATTCCCCCGGACGAAACGGCGCTCATCCTCCACAACATCGGCCTACCCGTGGGCGGGATCAACCTGGCGTTCAGCGACAGCGCGACCATCGGCTCCTCCGACGGCGAGATCCTGGTTGCCTTGAAGCCCGAGCGTCGTCACTCGACCTTCGCGTACATGAAGACGCTGCGCCAGGAGCTCCCCAGAGAGTTCCCGAACGCGACATTCTTCTTCCAGCCCGGCGACATCGTGAGCCAGATCCTGAATTTCGGCCTGCCCGCGCCCATCGACATCCAGATCGTGGGCCAGAACCGGGCTGCCAACTACGCGCTCGCCCGGCAGGTTGCGGAGCGGGTGAGCCGCGTGCCGGGGGTGGTCGACGTCCACGTGCACCAGATCGTCGATGCGCCGGCCCTCATGGTCAACGTCGATCGAACGAGGGCCGCTCAGGTCGGCCTCACCCAGCGCGACGTAGCGAATGCTCTGCTCGCCTCCCTCGCCTCCAGCGCGGATGCCGCGCCCAATTTCTGGCTGAACCCGAAGAACGGCGTCAACTATCGGGTGGCGGTGCAGACGCCGCAGTACCGCGTCGATTCCCCGGATGCGCTGCAGAGCGAGCCCATCAACGGGGCGGGTGCCTCCTCCCCGGAGCTGCTGACCAATCTCGCCGGAGTGGAGCGGGGGACGACGGCCACGGTGTCGAACCACTACAACGTCCAGCCGGTCTTCGATATCTTCGCGAGCGTTCAGGATCGCGATCTCGGGGGCGCCGCCCGTGACATCAAGCGCATCCTCGCCGATACCTCGCGCGCGCTGCCCCGGGGGAGCACCCTCGTGGTCCGGGGCCAGGTCCAGAGCATGAACGCGGCCTTCGTGGGCCTGGGCACCGGACTGATCTTCGCAATCGTGCTCGTCTACGCCCTCATGGTGGTCAACTTCCAATCGTGGCTCGATCCCTTCATCATCCTCTCGGCCCTGCCCGGCACGATCGCGGGCATTCTCTGGGCGCTGTTTCTAACGCAGACGAGTATCAGCGTCCCCTCGCTCATGGGCGCGATCATGAGCGTCGGTGTGGCGACGTCGAACAGCATTCTCCTCGTCACCTTCGCCAACGACGAGCGCCGGGAGGGACATGGCGCGGTGACGGCGGCGCTCTCGGCCGGCTACACGCGGCTGCGCCCCGTGCTCATGACCGCGCTCGCCATGATCATCGGCATGTTTCCCATGGCCCTCGGCCTCGGAGAGGGAGGGGAGCAGAACGCGCCCCTCGGCCGAGCGGTGATCGGCGGCCTGGCCGTCGCTACCGTCACCACGCTCTTCGTCGTGCCCGTCATCTACAGCCTGCTCCGGCGGCAGCCGCCGTTCCAGGAGGAAGCAGGGTCCATGGAGGCGGCGGGGTCCGGTAGGGTCGGCACGGAAACTCGAGGAGGAGATCGACATGATACGTGAGCCTGCGGTCCGGACGGCGATGCCGCGCGCGGTCGGCTTGAGCGGCCGGCGCCTTCCCGTCACCTGGTTGGGCGTCGTCATGTTGATCGGGGTCATCGGGCTGGTGGGCGCCGGCACCTTGCCTCGGGTTCGACGGCACCAGGATCTCGAAGCCGCCGCCCGCGCCGTGAAAGATGGGGTGCCGGTGGTCAACGTGATCCTCCCGGTTCGGGGCAAACCGGTCGCGGAGTTCACGCTTCCGGGCACCATCCAGGCGATCCAAGAAACTGCGATCTACGCCAGGGCCGACGGCTACCTCAAGCGCCGTCTCGTGGACATCGGGGATCGGGTCGTGGCCGGGCAGGTCCTGGCGGAGATCGACACCCCAGAGCTCGATCAGCAGCTGTATCAGGCCAAGGCCACGCTGGCCCAGGCGCAGGCCGCCCGCGCCCAGGCCCTGGCCAGCCTCGAGCAGGCTCGATCCGCCCTCGTGCACACCCAGGCCCAGCTCGACTACAACGGCACCAATCTGTCGCGCTGGCGCACGCTCAAGGAGCGGGAGCTCGTGGCCCAGCAGGACGTCGATGATCGCCAGGTGCTCGTCACCACCGCCCAGGCCGACGTCAAGGCGGCCCAGGCCAACGTCGTGGCGCTGGAGGCGAGCGTGGCGGCCGCGGACGCCAACGTGGTGTCCAACCAGGCCAATGTCCAGCGGCTGCTCGAGATGCAGTCGTTCCAGAAGATTCGCGCGCCCTTCGCCGGCATCATCACCGTGCGCAACGTGGACAACGGTGCGTTGATCAGCTCGGGGAGCGCCACGAGCAACACGCCGCTCTTCCGGATGGCCCAGATCGATAGCCTGCGGATCT
>VBHJ01000222.1:2584-3019 GCA_005887685.1 Chloroflexota bacterium
GACGTGAGATTTCAGCTGATGCGGACGGCCCCGCCGCTGGTGATTCCGTCGAGTGCTCTGATTATCCGGTCGGGCCCGCCGCGGGTCGCCACCGTAGGGGCCGATGGCAAGGTTCGCTTCGCAGTGGTCCAACTCGGCCGCGACTTCGGAACGACGGTCGAGGTCGTCGGGGGCTTGAGCGAGCGGGATCGTCTGCTGGTCACGCCAGCCGATACCCTGCAGGAGGGTGCCGTCGTTCGGATCCCGGCATCACCGACCGGGGCTGCTGAGGTGTCTGGTCAGGATCGGGCAGGTCGCCGGTCAGACGACCTCCACCACGGAAGGTGAGGCGAGTCGATTTCGGTGATTGCGGGCCCGCGATTTGAACCAACCGTGCCGGAGGGGACTGGCTCGGTGCAGGGGACTGAAAGTCGCGTTTCAATCAACTACGATCCC
>VBHJ01000013.1 GCA_005887685.1 Chloroflexota bacterium
GCCCGGTGTGCGGACGAAAGTAGCCCAGGCTCAGCGTCCACAGCAACGTGTGTGGCTCCTCCAACCAACGCGACCGATTGCCGTGCACGACGACGATCCTCTTGCCCTCGACCATGACCTCGCGCGTCAACGGCAAGCCGGTCAGGATGCGGTCGTGGTCGCCGCGTACCGCCTCGACGGGAGCGATGCGTGCGAGCTCGTCGAGCGTGGATGGGCCGTCGACGTCGCCGGCGTGCACGATCAGCTGCACGCCTCGCATCACGTCGAAGAGCCGGTCGGGAAGCCGGTCGATGAACTCCGGGCAGTGCGTGTCCGCCACCACTCCGACGAGTGTGGTCAAGCGATCTTCGTCTCCACCGCCGGCGGCCGCATCGCGAACAGCACGAGCAGCGGAGTGAGGCTGAGCGCCGCTGCGATTCCAAACACCGCGAGCTGGCCCGCCGCAAAAGCCGCACCGCCGATGAGTGGCCCGACAACCCCGCCGACATAGAACGGGAACAGGATCTGGCCCAGGACCGCGCCGCGTCTCTCGGGGCTTACGGTCGCGGCCATGACCGCCATCGCGGTGGTGAGTATCGCGGCCAGGCACACGGCGTTGACGAGCAGCGCGATCGCGAAGAGCGGCAGCCAGTGGCTCAAACCTGCGACCGTCAGCGCCACGCAGGAACCGACTGAAGTTGCGCTCAGGACCGCCACGTAGCCCAGGCGTGGAATGACGATTCCCCACAGCGCCGAGGCCACCGCCTGACCCAGCCCCACGATCGAGAGGACGACACCGACAGCAGTCACGGTGTCACCGGGTGAGAGGCGCGCGATATAGAGCGGCACGTAAGGCAGCATCGTCCACAAGCCGACCTGCGCCGCGGCGGTCGCGAGAAACAGGCGCAGGACCACTGGCCGGCTGATGATTTCCGAAATCGCTCCTCGCAACAGGCTCAGCACACGGACGTCCTTGGGGCGTACATGGTCACCCTCACGCACGACAAGAGTCAGCAGCACCGTCATGAGCGCTGAGAGCGCCGCGTCGAATAGCAGCATTCCGCGCACGTCAACCAGGTGGACCAGGAGCGCGCCCAGGATGGGTCCCACCGCGCGACCGGCCGGAGATCCCGCGCCGACGATTCCGACGGCCAGCGCGAGCCGCTGCCTGGGCGTGGTCGAGGCCTGCACGGCAAGCATCACCCCCGTGTTGCCGAGGATGAACCCGTTGAGGCACCTGAAGGCGAGTGCCATCCACGGCGTGGTCGACAGCGCCCAGCCGGCAAAGATCACCGCTTCGATGGCGGCGCTGCGGACGATGATCAGCTTTCGGCTGTAGCGGTCCGCCAGGACGCCCCAGAACGGCGCGAGGGGAAGCGCCAGGACCCAACCGAGGCTCGAGATCGCGGCGATCCAGCCTGGGACCTGGGCCGCCGGGACGTGAAGCTCGCGCAGGTACAGCGGCGTGTAAGCCGTCAGCTGGTTCCAGGACATGCTCTCGACGCAGGTGGTCGCGGCGAAGAGGGCGGCGACGACGGCCCATCCAACACCCTGGCCGACCTCTTCTCGCATGGCGTGACTAGCTTATCTCGGGGCTCGCCGCGACCATTTTTGCGCCAGTGCTTGACAGATTGGCAAGGTGTAGTTTCTAATTTGATGCATGAACGACCCACGACGCGAAATCTTGAGCCAGGTGGCGGCAGGCAAGATCTCGGCCGAGGAAGGAGCCGCCCGCCTGGAAGCCATCGAGTCCGAGCCCGCGCTTCCTTCTACACCCCACCCGACGCCTGCCTCCCCTGCAGGCGCCGGCATCAAGCAGGTCAGGGTCGTCGCCCGATTGGGAAACACCGAGATCATCGGCGACCCGAGCGTCAGCTACGCGGTCGCCGAAGGGCCGCACAAGGCGCGCCAGGAAGGCGACACGATGGTCATCGAGCAGTCACCCCTGGACGACGAAGCCAGCTTCGAGTTCAGCCGCCCGGAGGGCCGCGTCAGGTTTCCCCGCGTCGGCATCGGCGGCAAGCTGACCGTCCGCATGAACCCGGCGCTTTCCGTCGCTGCCAAGACACAGGCCGGCAACCTCCGCATCGATGGGATGAAGGCCGGCGTAACGGCCGAGGTCCAGGCCGGCAATTGCGACATCGCTGGGTTTCGGGGGCCGATGAATCTCAAGGTCACTGCCGGAAACGTCACGGCCCGGGGCCGGCTGGACAGCGGGGCAAGCGCAATCCGCTGCCAGATGGGAGAGGTGCGCGTGGTCCTGGACAAGACCTCCAGCGTTCGCATCCGGGCGCGCACGACGATGGGCGAGATCTCGTTCGAGAACATCGAGCCTGCCGGCAAAAGCGAGCTCACCGTCGGGTCGGGCGCAGGGACGCTCGAGTGCGACTGCACCATGGGCACCATCCGGATCGCGGTCGAATAGATGGCGAGACCCACCACGCGACGGCCGCCTTCCAACTGCCCCGTATGTGACCACCGTCTAGCCACGACGCGCCTGACCTGTCCTGAGTGCTCGACGGAGCTTTCGGGCGCCTTTACGTCGTGCGAGTTCTGCGTGCTTACGGACGAGGACCGCGAGGTACTCCGCGTCTTTCTCGCGTCACGCGGAAACATGAAGGACCTCGAGCGGCATCTGGGTGTCAGCTATCCGACCGCACGCGCGCGATTCGACACCCTGCTGACCAAGCTCGGCATCGAGCGTGCTCCGGCCCCAGCATCGCCGTCGAGGCTCGAGCTGATGGAGCAGGTGGCTCGGGGAGAGATCGATATCGACGAGGCGCTCCGGCGTCTCGAACCAACCAGGGAGGCGTGAGAGATGATCCCGATGGAACCCGGACCGGAAGACTACGCCCGTCACATTGCTGAGCAGCGCAAGCGGATGCAGGAGGCGCAGGCGATTGCTTACCTGGCGCACTCGCGGACGGGGCTGATGCTGAGATTTTTGCGGCGGCTCGCCGACCGCGTCGACCCCACCGGCGGAGCCCGCCGGTCGATGCGCTAAAGCAGGCTGGCGATGCAAACCACGGACGAGATGGTCCCGCCTCAAGTCGTCGACACCGTGCGTCCGAAGCCGTGGACCGTGTTCACGTCGGGACCGTTCCGCAAGCTCTGGATCGCGACGACTCTTTCGATGTTCGGCGACTTCTTCAGCTACATCGCCATCGCCTGGCTGGTCCTTCAGCTGACCGGCTCGAGCCTCGCGCTGGGCACGGTCCTGCTTATGCAGGCCCTCCCCAGAGCGGTGCTCATGATGGTGGGTGGTGCGCTCGCCGACCGCCTGTCGGCGCGCCTCACCATGCTCGGGTCGATGAGCCTCCGCGCCATCTTCGTTGCGCCTCTTGCCGTCCTCGTGCTCACAGGTCGCGTCCAGCTGGCGGAGGTCTACGGAATCGCGGTCGTGTTCGGCATCGTCGATGCGTTCTTCTGGCCCGCACGCACCTCGATCCTCCCCAGGGTTGTCGCCGACCATGAGCTCGAGCCGGGGAACGCGGTCCTGAATGTGACCGCACAAGCCTCGGTCATCCTCGGCCCGGTGCTGGGCGGTCTGATCGTCGCGGTCTTCGGAATCGGTTGGGCCTTCGCGGGGGACGCCGCGTGCTTCCTCGTTGGTGCGCTGTTCATCCTCTGGCTGCCGGCGGCCGCGCGCCCCGCGAGCGGGAAGGCGCACCCCGACGGCGGTCTGGGCGGACAGATCGTGGCGGGTCTCCGCTACGCGTGGGCCGACATCGGCATCCGCGTGACGCTGATCGTCATCGCTGTGGTCGATTTCGCCGCCAATGGCGCCCTCGGTGTTGGACTTCCCACCATTGCCCACGGTCGATTCGCCGCCGGTGCCACCGGCCTCGGCGTCCTGCTCGGCGCGTGGGGAGTCGGCGCAACGGCCGGCGCTGTGAGCGCGGGCTTCGTGTCCCCGCCCAAGCGTTTTGGATTGCTGATCGTGGCGCTATGCGTGTGGCTCGGGTTCGGCATTGTCGGGGTCGGCCTGGTCCCTTCGCTCGTTCTCGCCGCGTTGCTGATGGGCGTTTCCGGCGTCAGCACCGGGGTCGTCAACACCTATGCCGTGAGCTGGTTGCAGCGCCGAATCGACCCCGCAATGCAAGGGCGTGTCATGTCGATCGTGATGTTCGCGTCGATGGGCTTGACGCCCGTCGCCTACGGGGCGTCAGGTGCGCTCGCGGACGTCAACCCGACACTGCTGTTCGTGATCGCCGGCGGAATGATCCTTGCATGCGGCGTCGGCGCAATCGCCAGCCGTGCCGTGCGAGAGCTTCGCTAGCGGATTCCCGCAGCGGCCAGGCCCGCGGCGTGTGCAGCCGACGCGTCCTGACCGTTATCGAGCGCCTGGATCGCGCCGGCGGCGAACAGGTGGGCCTTGTGCTGGTCCAGGTTCAGGTCGATGTTGGCGAGCGCGAACCAGGCACAGTAGGCCTGCCGCGCCTGGGAGACGGGTTCAGGTGGGCGGCTCATCGCGGCGGTGGCCCACTGCACCGCAGTGTTGACGTCCTTGCCGCCGGAGAGCGCCTTGAACGCCCCTTGGGCCGCAGCGTGGCAGGCGCTAGCGGGAGCTCCTCCCCGCTTGGCCCAGGAGAACCACTCGGCGTACGAGCGGTCTTCGGCGGTCGGGCCAACCTTCGCATGCGGCGCCGACTTGCGCTGCTGCTCCACGACCTCCCATGTCGATTTGCTCGTTGAGGGCTGCCCGGGCGCGGCCGCAACTGGCGCCGGCGGGATCGGCGCCACCGGTAGCTGCCCACCGACGAGAGGCGGCGTAGGGGCCACCGGCGGAGGCGGGACGGATTGGGCGGCCGGCTGGGCCGTCGCGTGCGGAATCGCCTCTTTGGGCGAGAACCACGTCGGCTTTCCGGTGTCCCCGGCAAGTGGCACGCGCGGTGCCCACGCCGGCAGGTGCACCGGTGCGCCCGACGGGTCCTGTGGCGAGGCCGGCCGGGGCTCGGCGACAGGCCCCGGGGCCCATCCCGGGCGGCCGGGCGGTCCTGACTGCGGCGGCGCCACGGGTCCCGGCTGCGCCGGCACGGGTTCCGGCTGGGGCATGACCTTTCCAGGAGACGCCGGTGGCGAAGCAGCGGCCGGCGCTTCCGTGCCTGTCCACTCGGGTTCGACCGGCGGGTCAGGGGGCTTTGCCGCAGGCTTGGGCGCAGGCTTGGGCGCGGGCGTGATGGTTGGGGGGATCGGAGCCTCGACAACCGCCGGCGGGATGGTTGGGGGCATAGGAGCCTCGACGACCGCCGGCGGGATGGTTGAAGGGGCCGGCGCCCCGCCGGTCGCGGGTGGCATGGTGGGCGCTGCCGAAGCGGCAGGCATGGGATCGAACGAATCCGGCCAGCTCGGAATCGCCTGCGCCGGTGTCGCCGGCTCGTCGAGCTCGGAGGGCGGCGGCCACGCCGGCATCGCGGTCTCGGTCGGCGGTTCGGGCGGCCAGATGTCGGTCTCCTCGGGCGGCGCCGGCGTCGAAGAAGACGCCGGTGGCCACGTCGACTTCATCGCGTCGGCGGCGATTGCCTTCGGAGGGTCGGTGAGAGGCCGGACGGTCGGTGGATCGGTCGCCGGAGGAGTGCTTGCAGCGACCGCGGGTTCTGCGGTGGCCTCGGCCGCGGCGGGCTCGACCGCATCCGATTCGGCTTCTGTCGGTTCTGCTGCACCTTGCTCGTCGTCTATCGGTTCTGCGGCACGTTGCTCGGCGTCGGCGGGTTCCTCGATCTCCGCGCCGGGAGAGGTCGGTACGGTCTGCGCCCAGGCAGGCGCCGCCTTCTTGCTGTCGCCGTTGGCGGAGGTTTCGGTCTTGGACCAGTCCGGATCGCCCTTTTTCTGGGCCGGGGCGGCGGGCGAGGTCTGCGCCCAGATGGGCGTGGTCTCCCTGGTCGGAACGGCCTGAACAGGCTCCTCGGCGTTGCTTTCCGGCGGAGTTGAATCGTCCGGCGCGGGCGGTTCGGTATCCAAATCGCCGTCAGTCTAACTTTGCGTTCGGAACTTGTATCCAGTTCGAGGCGAAGACGTGTTTCAGCGCGTCTTCGGGGAGTGGATCAGGTTGCTGTTCTGCCCAGTCGGCGGCGTCCGACGCCTCCTGGTCGCAGGCCTCCTGGACCGCTGCCGCCCTTTCCTGCGTGATCCAGCGCCGCTCTAGGAGCCAGTTCCTGAATCGCACTATCGGGTCGTGACGAGACGCCTCTTCCAGCTCGTCCTTGGTCCGGTACTTGAGCTGGTTGTCCTCTGAGGTATGCGCGTTGATGCGCCAGATCTTCGCGTCGATCAACGTCGGCCCGTCGCCGGCGCGTGCCCGAGCGACCGCCTCCCGCGCCGCGGTATAGCACGCCGGCACGTCTGTACCGTCGACGGTCACGCCTGGAATGCCGTAGCCCGCGGCCCGGTCGGCCACGTTCGGATTCGCCATCTGGAGCCGGATGGGCACCGAGATGGCGTAGCTGTTGTTCTCGCAGACGAACACAACCGGCAGGCGGTGAACGGCGGCGAAGTTGACGCCCTCGTGGAACTCGCCCTGGCTCGTCGCGCCATCGCCGAACGTGCACAGGGTCACGCTGGCCTCACTCCTCAGCCTCGAGGCGTATGCGATGCCCGCGGCCTTGGGGATCCAGCTGGCGACGACCTGCGACACGGGCGCGATCTTCAGCCGGCGGTAGCTGTAGCAGCCACCCGGGATGTTCCTTCCGCCGGACAGCGGATCGCCGGCCTTGGCGAACACGGCCAGCATCCACTCCTTCATCGTCAGGCCGCGGACGATCGCGTTGGCCAAGCCGCGGTAGTGGGGCACGAGCCAATCGTCCGGGCCGATGGCTGCGGTCGACGCGACCTGGACGCCCTCGTGGCCGCGGCTCGAGCCGACGAACGGCGCCCGGCCCTGCTTGACCAGGATGTGCATGCGGTCGTCCAGCGCCTTGGCCATGCACATCCACCGGTGCAGGTCCAGGTACTCCTCCTTGCGAGCGGTGTCCGCGCGCGTGGTCGTTGCCATCTAAGCGGTCAGGGCCCTGGCGATGTCAACGACCTCTTCCGCGGTCAGTCCCATGCGGTTGAGGTGATCGTAGTACTGGCGATGGAATTCCGAGAAGTCGCTGCGTTCGGCCCGCTCCTCTCGGATCCGTTTGACCTCAGCCAGCACCCTCGCGACAAGGTCGGGCTCAGGCGAGATCCCGGCGTGCCGCAGAGCGTGCTCTATCACGAGCGCTCCGGAGTGCTTTCCGTAGACGTATGTGATCTCGGCGCCGAGGTCGGCCGGCGGGATGAATTGATAGATTGCCGGATGGATCAGCATGCCCGCGGTGTGGATGCCCGACTCGTGGCTGAAGACGTCGAGGCCGATGCCCGGCTCGGTCGGCTGCACCGGCACGCCGCTCACCCGCTCGAGGTAGCGCGCCAGGCTGCGCAGCTTCTCGTACTTGAAGCGGGGAATCTCGATCCCGAACAGGTAGCGCAGTTGAAGCAGGACCTGGTGCATCGGCGCGTTGCCTGTCCGCTCGCCGATTCCGTTGACGCTTGTCGTGAACACCTCGGCGCCTGATCCCAGCGCGGTCACGGTGTTCCATGCGCCCAGGCCGAGGTCGTTGTGGAAGTGCACGACCAGCGGCGCATCGGGCGCCGCCGCCTTGATGGCCGGGATGTACTCGCGCACCGCGAATGGCGAGTAGCACCCGACCGTGTCCGGTGTCGACGGCCGCGTCCCCCCTGCCTTCAAGCCCTCGCGATGGATCTCGCCTATGTAGTCGACGTCGGCGCGGCTTCCGTCCTCGCCGCCGAACTCGATCGACGTCGCTCCCTGCTCGCGTGCGTAGCGAATCGCCTCGCACATCATTCGAAGGTTTGCCTCTCGGTAGTACGAGACCGGTAGCTCGAGCCACTCCGAATCGGGGATGCCGTCGCGGTGCAGCAGCGTCTTGCCGAGCTTGTATTTGACGTGGAGGTCGGAGGCCGAGGTGAAGATGAAGTACGTGACCTCGTCGCGCCGGTAACCGAGCTGGTCGATGACGCGCATGGTCGCGTCGATATCGCCACGGGTCGAACGCATCATGCAAACGACCTCGAGGTCCTCGCGCAACTCGCCTCGCTTGCGGCCTCCCAGCACGAGGCGCAGCGTTTCCCGCTCGCCTTCGGACACCGATGGAAAGCCGACGTCCATGATGTGGACGCCTATGTCCGAAAGCATGCGCGCGAGCTCGTACTTGTCCTTCGGAGTGATCGCAACCCCCGGCATCTGCTCGCCGTCGCGCAGCGTGTCGTCGTAGACGCGAATCCTGTCGGCGGGCGGAAATTTCAGGTCGTGCGAGAAGCGCTTCGGATCGCGGGCGAGCTCCTGTAGCGGTTCTTGCAGCTCGACCGGCTTTATGTCATCCACGCGCGGACGCCGTGCGCCGGCGCTCTTCCAGCTGCTTGCGCACCCACGGCACTAGACCGCCCATCCGCAGCAGCTCATTCATGAACGGCGGAAACGAATCGCTCCGATATTCGTCGCCCTTCGTGAAGTTACGGATGATGCCTTGTTCGAGGTCCACCTCGAGCTCGTCGCCGTCCTCGATCGCCTCTGACGCTGGCGGCGACTGGAGGATCGGGTAGCCCATGTTGATCGCGTTGCGGAAGAAGATGCGCGCAAACGAGTCAGCCACCACGAGCGAAATGCCCGCCCCGCGGATCGCGACCGGCGCGATCTCGCGCGATGAGCCGCAGCCAAAGTTCGACCCTCCGACCAGGATGTCCCCCTGCCCGACCTGCGACGCCCATGTCTCCCGGCCCGGCACGCCCTCCATGGCATGCTTGCCCAGCTCCTTCTCGTCGAGCGAGTAGATCGCGTACTTGGCCGGGATGATCTGGTCGGTGTCGATGTTGTCGCCGAACCTCCACGCGCGTCCCCGAAGGACCTTGGGGAGAGTCATAGGCACCCTCTCCCCACAGGGGAGCAATCACAAGGCGCGCGTCGTCGCGCGTCCTGGTCGCGCTCTGCGCGTAGGGATGGGGGGAGAGGGGCGTGGCCAAGTGAAAGAGTCACACCAACTCCGCTGGCATCTTCGCCAGCACCTCGCTGGGATGCGAGATCACGCCGGTGACCGCGCTGGCAGCCGCGACGGCGGGATTGGAGAGGTAGACCTGCGCTTTGGGGTGACCCATCCGGCCCGGGAAGTTGCGGTTGGTGGTGCTCAGGCAGACCTCTCCGTCACCGAGGACTCCCATGTGTCCGCCCAGGCACGCGCCGCACGTTGCCGTCGTCCAGGCCGCGCCGGCGGCGAGAAACGTTCCGATGAGTCCCTCCTTCTCGGCCTGGATCGCGACCTGGTGCGAAGAAGGCGTGATGATCAACCTGACACCTGGCGCGACCTTGTGGCCTTCGAGCACCGCGGCCGCCCGCCTCAGGTCGGTGATGCGGGAGTTGGTGCAGGAGCCGATGAAGACCTGGTCGAGCCTGGTGCCCGCGACCTCCGAGAGCGGCGCGTAGTTGTCGGGAGACATCGGTTTGGCCACCCCCAGCTCGACCTGAGCGGCGTCGAACTCGAAGACCCTCTCGTACTCCGCGTCGGGATCCGACGTCACGGGCGTGTATGGACGCTTCGCGCGTCCGTCGAGGTATTCCTTGGTCACCTCGTCGAACTCCATGATCCCGTTCTTGGCTCCGGCCTCGATGGCCATGTTGGTCATGGTCAGGCGGGCTTCCATGTCGATATGGCGCAGCGCCTCGCCCGTGTGCTCCATCGCCTTCGATCGTGCGCCGTCGACGCCGATCTGACCGATCACATAGAGGATCAGGTCCTTGGCCTCGACCCATTCCTTTAGGCGGTTGTGATAGACGAACTTCAGCGTCTCGGGTACGCGGAACCAGAGCTCGCCCAGCGCCAGCACGCACGCGAGGTCGGTCGAGCCGATGCCCGTCGCGAAATTGTTGAGTGCGCCGTAAGTGCAGGAGTGCGAGTCGGCGCCGACCACGAGCTCGCCCGGCAGGACGAGTCCGTGCTCCGGCAGAACCGTGTGGCAGATGCCGCCCTGCCCCACCTCGAAGTACCACTTGATGCCCATCTCGTGCGAGAACTCGCGCGTGAGCCGGCCGAGCGTCGCGCTCGCCGCGTCCTTTGCGGGCTGGAAGTGGTCCTGGGTCACCGCCACGCGCTCCGGATCCCAGATCTTCTCGGCGCCCATCTGCTCCCGCATGATCTTTCCGGCCGGTGGGATGGTCAGGTCGTGCCCCATCGCGAAGTCGACCTTGGCGAGAACCAGGTCCCCGGGGCGCACGCTCTCGCGACCGGCGCCGCGAGCCAGGACCTTCTCCGTCATCGTCATTCCCATCGGCGCTTTCCTAATCCTTCAGCCTTCTCGCCACCGCATCGCCGACTTCCTTCGTCGACAGGCCGCCACCGAGGTCGCGCGTGCAGTCGCCCGCGCGGATGGCCGATTCGACCGCACCCTCGATCGCGCTGGCCATATCCGTCTGACCCAGGTGTCTAACCATCATAGATGCGCTCAAAATCGCCCCGATCGGGTTGACGACGCCTCGGCCCGCGATGTCTGGCGCCGTGCCGTGCACCGGCTCGAACAGCCCGCGGCCCGTCTCCGGGTTGACGTTGCCGGAGGGGGCGATGCCCATCCCGCCGATGAGCTCGGCCGTCAGGTCGGAAAGGATGTCGCCGAAGAGGTTGCCCGTGACGATCACATCGAACTGGCCTGGGTCGCGAACCAGCTGCATCGCCGCCGCGTCCACGTATAGATGACGCGTCTTGACGTTGTGGTGGTGCGCAGCCACTGCCTTCCATTGCTGCTGCCACAGCGCTCCGGCGTGAGTCATGGCGTTGGATTTGTCGACCATCACCACCTCGCGCTTGGCGTTCTTGAAGGCGTACTCGATGATCCGCGTCACGCCCAGGTACGTGTTGAGATCCTCCTGGATCGCGACCTCCTGCTCGGTCCCTTTCTTGAAGCGCCCTCCCATGCCGACGTAGAGCCCCTCGGTGTTCTCCCGCACGATCAGGAGGTCGATCTTCCGTCTGTCCTCTCGACGCAGAGGTGACAGCCGATCGTCGTAGAGCCTCGCCGGGCGCAGGTTGACGTAGAGGTCGAGCTCGAAGCGCAGCCGCAGCAGCACCCCCGCCAGATACGCGGCGTCGTTGACGCGCGGATCCCCGACGGCGCCGAAGAGGATCGCATCTGCCTTCTGGAGCTCGCCCCACACGTCAGCCGGGATGGGCTCGCCGGTGCGCATGTACTGGTCGGCATTGACGTCGTATTCCTGGAAGTCGAACTCCGCGCCCGCCGCGCGTAGCACCTTGATCGCTTCGGGGACGACCTCCTTCCCCGCTCCGTCGCAGGGCAGGACGGCGATGTGCCTAGGCAGGGGTGGCTTCCCTCTCGCGCAGCTTGTACCGCTGGATCTTGCCGGTCACCGTCTTCGGCAGCTCGGTCACGAACTCGATCACGTGAGGGTACTGGTAGCGCTGGAGCCGCGACTTGCAGTGGTCCTGCAGTTCGGTGATGAGTGCGCTGCCTCCGACCGCGCCCGGCTTTGCGATCACGAAGGCCTTGATCTTCGTGAAGCCGTCGATGTTCACGCCGACCACGGCGCTCTCAGTGACGTCCGGATGCTCGAGCAGGGCTGACTCGATCTCGATCGGCGACACCCATAGGCCGCTGACCTTGATCATGTCGTCGGAACGCCCTTCGTACCAGTAGAAGCCGTCATCGTCGACCCGGTAGCGATCGCCGGTGAAGAACCAATCGCCGAGGATCGAGCTTTTCGACTTTTCGTGCTGCGCCCAGTACAGCGCCAGTGCGCTGTCACCCTTGACGTACAGGTCACCCGCCTCACCTTTCGGGACCGGCTTACCCTGCTCATCGAGGATCTTCAGCTCGTAGCCGGGGACGGGCTTGCCGCTCGAACCGGGGCGCAGGTCGTCGAGGCGGTTCGAGCAGTAGATGTGGAGCAGCTCGGTCGAGCCCACCCCGTCGAGGATGGTCAGACCGAACGCGTCCTTCCATCGCCGCCAGACCTCGGCAGGCAGCGCCTCGGCCGCCGCGACGCAGTGTCTGATCGACCGTAGGTCGCGGCTCTTGGCGCCATCGAAGTTGAGGATCGCGTTGTACAGCGTCGGGGCGCTGAAGAAGAGGGTCGGCTTTCGCTTTTCGATCGTGTCGAGGACCGTCGCCGGCGTGTGACGGCCGGCGTGGAGGATGGTCGACGCACCGACCCAGTACGGAAAGGTCAGGTTGTTGCCGAAACCATAGGCATGGAAGAGGCCGGTGGTCGAGAACGTGGTGTCTCGCTCCGTTATGCCGAGCACCTGCTCGGCGTAGGTGACGCATGTGTAGGGGATGTCGTGCTGGAGATGGACCACGGCTTTCGGCTTGCCGGTCGAGCCTGAGCTGTAGAGCCAGAACGCCATGTCGTCCCTGCGGGTGGCGGCGGGTATCACCGCGTCGCCTGGAGTGAGCTGGTCGGCGCGCAGGAGTTTGGGTTGGTGGGATGTCCGGTCGGCGGCGGGTTTGATCTTCTCCTCGCTGTTGGCGTCCACCACGACGACGCGCGCCAGCGAGTCTTCGACGAAGTGGTCGTAGTCCTCGCTTCGCTGGAGGAGCGGGTTGACGGGGACGGGGATCGCGCCGACGTGGATTGCGCCGAGGAACGAGGCGACCCAGCCCGGGGAGTCGAAGCCCACGATCAGGACCCGCTCTTCGCGGCGGACGCCCAGGTCCAGCAGCGCCCTGGCGGCGCCGTGGGTGAGCTTCGCCAGGTCGCCGTAGGTGAGGTCGCCCGTGGCCGAGTGGATGGCGACCTTGGCGGCGCGGCCGGCGCGGAGGTTGCGCTCGAGGAGGTCGGCGCCCACGTTGTACGGATTCGGGAGATCCACTCATGGAATCTTGGCACGCCCGAAGAGGGACTGGGAAAAGGGCGGCTGAGGGGGGCCTGGGTTGCTGCTGGCGGGGTCGGTTTGTATTGAGATTTGTGTGAAGAGACTTGACAACGAACGCTTGTTGGGTAAGCTGCCCCTCCCCATTCATGGGGAGGTGGCGCGAAGCGCCGGAGGGGCCGAATCAGCAACTTGCTCGGTCAACCCGATCGGGTTGCCGAGAGGGCCAGACTAGATACCGGTGACTGTCGAGCGGCGTTCGCGTAGGTTTTCGACCGCCGTCCTCGAGCGTGTGGCGCGCCGCTTGATGAATGCCTCTCCTCTCTGCTCGCTGGCGACCGTGACCCCCGGCGGACGGGCGCACATCAACCACATGTACTTCGCGTGGACCGACCGCTTCGAGGTGGTCTGGATCTCGGACCCCGACTCACTCCACTCGCGCAACCTGACCGGGAACAGATCGGCCGCCGTGACGATCTACGCCTCCAACCAGGTTTGGGGCAAGCCTGACCGAGGCATCCAGCTGTTTGGAACCGCTGCCGTTACGGCGAGCCCAGAAGCACCTCGGGCCTATGGCAAGCGATTCCGGGACTTCGATGCGGGCTCCAACGACCTGCCCTATTACCGCTTTCGACCGCGCACCGTGAAGCTCTTCGACGAGCGGTCGCTCGCCGGTGGAACGCTCGTCACGGCGAGGGTTACGCGCGATGGGCTCGCGTGGCTGAAGACTGAGGTCTGGGCCTAGGTTTACTGCCTGACGACTGCGGCGGCGCCTTTCCTCAAAACGTACTTCTGGATCTTGCCAGTCGCGGTCTTGGGCAGCTCCGAAACAAACGTCACGCCATGCGGCGCCTTGAAATGTGCGAGCCGATCGCGCGTGAATGCGATCAGCTCGGCCTCAGTGGCGTTGGCGCCGGGCTTCAACACCACGTAGGCGAAAGGCGCCTCGCCCCATTTCTCATGTGGCAGACCGACGATCGCCGCCTCCTGGACGGCGGGGTGGCGCAGCAGGACACCTTCGACCTCGAGGCTCGAGATGTTCTCTCCCCCGCTGATGATGACGTCCTTGATCCGATCGCGGATCTCGACGTAGCCGTCCGGGTGCAGGACAGCGGCGTCGCCGGTGTGGAACCAACCGTCGCCCATGACCTTCTTGGTCGCGGCCGGATCGTTGTAGTAGCCCTTCATGATCACGTTGCCGCTGGCCACGATCTCGCCCAGCGTCTGACCGTCGGCCGGCACATCTTTTCCGGAATCGTCGACGACGCGCAGCGCGCCTGAGGTGATGAGCTCCACGCCGGTGCGGGCCTTGATGATCCCGAGCTCGGTGATGCTCAGTTTCTTGTGTTCCGGCCGTGGCTCGCAGATGGTTATGAACGGAGCGGTCTCGGTCAGGCCGTAGACCTGTGTCACCTCCCAGCCGAGGTCACCTTCCATGCGCTCGATCGTCGCGGCAGCCGGTGCGGCACCGGCAGTGATCACGTGTACGCCTTTGGGCACGTCACCCCGCACGTCGGCGGGAGCATTGGCGAGAGCGATCAGGATGGTCGGCGCGGCGCACAGCCAGCCAACGTTTTCCTTTCGGATCAGGTCGAATACCCGCGCCGGCTCCACCTTGGGCAGGCATACGTGGGTGCCTCCGGCGGCGGTGATGATCCATACGAAAGTCCAGCCGTTGGCGTGAAACATCGGCAGCGTCCACAGGTACCGGTCGCCCACCGTGATGTGGAAATGGACAAGCGTGCCGACGGCGTTCGCCCACGCGTTGCGATGCGTGATCATCACGCCCTTCGGCTTGGCGGTCGTGCCGCTGGTGTAGTTGATGGTCAGGAGATCGCTCTCGGCGATCTCGGGGCGCTCGAACTCTGGCTTTGAGGCTGAGAGGGTTGGTTCGTATTCGGTCCACCCTTGGCGGCCACCGGCGCTTCCGAGGCTCACGAAGTGCTCGACGCCGCCCAGCTGGTCGCGGACTCCGTCGACGGCATCGAGGTAGTCCGGATGGACGCAGAGAACCTTGGATCCAGAATGCGATGTGATGTAGACGAAGTCGTCGGCCGTGAGCCGGTAGTTGATCGGCACGAGAACAGCCCCGATCTGCGGCACCGCGTAAAACGACTCGAGCTCCCTGTGGGTGTTGGGCGCGATGTACGCCACGCGATCGCCCTGCTTGACGCCCATCGCCTGCAAGGCCGAGGACCAGCGGTCGCACCGCTGGAAGAACTCCTCGTAGGTCAGGCGCAGGTCGCCGTCGACGACACCCTCGCGATCGCCGTACAGCTTGCGTGCCCGTCGCGCGAACTCGAGAGGTGTCAGCGGCGTCTCCATGTGCCTTCCTCCTTACGGGTTGAGCATCAACGCGAAGTCGGCGGTCTTGATTCCGCCGACGAATGCATGGTGCGGGTTCGGCTCGAGCTCGACCGAGCGCTCGTAGACGAAGGCGTAGACGTTGTCGATCGTCCAGTCGCCGTAGCCCTGGATGCGGAGCCCATAACGCAGGTCCTCGTCCCTGTGGCCGCGCTGGTATAGATCCAGGGCCCGCGCGTAGATCGCCTTGAGGATATCGAGCTGCATGCTCAGCTCCGCGATCGTCCTGGCGTCGCCTTCCGCCTCGATCAGCTGCTCGACCTGTGTTTCGAGGTCGGCGATCTCCTTTTGGTAGTCGTCCACCTCACGATCGAGTTTAAGCCGGGCGGCTTGCCCTTAGTGGATCAGGTAGTGGGACGAAATGGCCGCCGCGATGAGGATGGCGATGATGTTCACGACCTTGATCATTGGGTTGATCGCGGGCCCCGCGGTGTCCTTGTTCGGGTCTCCGACCGTGTCCCCGGTGACCGCGGCCTTGTGTGCCTCCGACCCCTTGCCGCCCAGGTGCCCCTCCTCGATGTACTTCTTGGCGTTGTCCCAGGCCGCGCCGCCGCTCGTCATCTGAATGGCAAGGAAAAGTCCCGTCACGATGGCGCCCAGGAGCAATCCACCGAGGGCGCGGGGCCCCAGGAGAAAGCCGACGGCAATCGGCGCCACGACCGGGATGATCCCCGGCACGATCATCTCCCGCTGCGCGGCCGCGGTCACGATGCGCACCGCGGTGCCGTACTCGGGCCGTCCGGTTCCCTCGAGAATGCCGGGGATCTCGCGGAACTGACGACGCACTTCTTGCACGACCAGCCCGCCCGCACGGCCCACCGCGAGCATGGCCAGCGAACCGAAAAGGAACGGAAGGATGCCGCCCAGGAATAGCCCGGCGATCACCAACGGATCGGACAGCTCGAACTTGGTCGGGTGTCCGGCCCTGGCCAGCTCCTGGGTATAGGACGCGAAGAGAACGAGGGCCGCCAGCCCGGCAGAGCCGATGGCATAGCCCTTGGTCACCGCCTTGGTCGTGTTGCCGACGGCGTCCAGGGGATCTGTGACCTCGCGCACCTCTTTCGGGAGCCTGGCCATCTCGGCGATTCCGCCCGCGTTGTCGGTGATAGGTCCGTACGAGTCGATGGCGACGATGATGCCGGTCATCGAAAGCATCGCGGTGGCCGCGATCGCGATCCCATACAGGCCGCCCAGCGCGTAGCTGGTGAGAATGCCGGTCGCGATGACGATCACGGGCAGCGCAGTGGCCATCATGCCGATCGCCTGCCCGGCGATGATGTTGGTCGCGTGGCCCGTGACCGACGCCTTCGCGATGAGGTGGACGGGCCAGTAGGCGGTCTCCGTGAAGAACTCGGTGATCGCCACGATCAGCACCGTGATGATCACGCCGACGAGGGCGGCGAAGAAGAGGTTGTTGGGGTCGTGCACGCCGCCGGCGGCAGCGCCTCCGAAGTAGTTGTTGGACTTCATGTACTGGGTGATGAAGTAGAAGCCGATCACCGCGATGACGACAGCCACCAGGAGGCCGGAGTAAAGGGCGCCCATGATCCACCGCGGGTTGAAGATGCGGACGAAAAACGTCCCCACGATCGAGCCGACGACGCTGACAGCACCGAGCAGCAAGGGATAGATCACCCAGCCGATCTGGTCTTTGAACAGCAGCGACCCGAGCAGGATCGCGGCGATCATCGTCACGGCGTAGGTCTCGAACAGGTCGGCGGCCATGCCCGCACAGTCGCCGACGTTGTCGCCCACGTTGTCGGCGATGACCGCCGGGTTGCGCGGATCGTCCTCGGGGATGCCGGCTTCGACCTTGCCGACCAGGTCGGCGCCGACGTCAGCCGCCTTGGTGTAGATCCCACCGCCGAGTCGGGCGAACACCGAAACAAGGCTCGCGCCGAAGGCCAGGCCCACCAGGACGTCAGGATTCTTGAAGACGAGGTAGGCCGCCGAGACACCCAGCAGGCCCAGACCGACCACCATGAAGCCGGTCACCGCCCCACCGCGGAACGCGACCTGAAGCGCCTTGTTCAATCCGCCACGCGCCGCCTCGGCGGTCCGGACGTTGGCGCGGACGGCAATGTTCATGCCGACATAACCGGCGGCGGCTGACAGCACCGCGCCGACGATGTACAGGCCGGCGGTGCTCCAGCCGACGAAGAAGCCGATGACGACCGCGATGACCACGCCGATGATGGCGATCACGGTGTACTGGCGGTTCAGGTAGGCAGCGGCGCCTTCCTGGATCGCGGCCGAGATCTGTCGCATGAGGTCATTGCCCGACGGCTCACGGAGAACGAGAAAGATCAGGACGGCGGCGAAAGCGACGGCGGCCAGGCCGCCGGCCACGCCGAACCAAGCTGTGCTGGGATCCATTTACCTCCCCTCGTTTCGCGGATGCGGGCGAATCGCCTGCCGGGCGCGCGTAGGGCGCACTCCCAGCGGGCGATAGGTTAGTCGAACCGCAAATTCACCATCGGTCACCACGCAAGCTCGAACGAGTTCAAGCCCCCGGCCGCGTTGGACCAGCGGGTTTCGACCCGGTCGACTCGGGCGAGCCTCGGACCGTCCTCGAGGGCGCGCTTCAGCTGTTCGAGCTGCTGCCGGGTGCCCTCGGCGACCAGCTCCACCGTGCCGTCATCGTTGTTGCGGACCCAACCCTGCAGCCCCAGCTGCTGTCCCTTGCGCTGGACGAAATATCTGAACCCCACGCCCTGGACATCCCCATGGACGATGGCGTGCAACCGCTCCATGTTTATATGGTTGCCCATGCCCACATCCAGCATCGTGGCCATCGGCGACGAGCTGGTCGGCGGCTTCACGCTGGACACCAACTCTCACTGGATGGCAGAGCGCCTCCGCCTGCTCGGCTACCCGACCAAACGCGTCACCCAGGTCCGCGACCGGCCGCCCGAGATCATCGAGCAGCTTCGCCGGGAGCTGGAGGACGCAGACGTCACCGACATCTTCCTGAGCGGCGGTCTTGGCCCCACACCTGACGACCGCACCTTCGCCGCGCTGGCCGATGCCCTGGGCAAGGAGCTCGTGATCTGGGAGGAGACACGCGCCAGGATCGAGCGCCGCGTGCAGCGCATGCACTCGATGGGCCTGCTCGAATCGCCGGAGGTGACCGAGGGCAACCTCCGCATGTCCCGCATTCCGGCCGAGCCCGCGCACGTCTTCAGAAATCGCCGCGGCATGGCGCCCGGCGCGATCTACGAGACGCATGGCAAGCGAATCTTCGTGCTGCCCGGCGTGCCGATGGAGTTGAAGGGCATCTTCACCGAGGAGATCGAGCCGGAGTTCCTCACCGCCGGCTCCGCGGCCACGGTGCGAGAGCTGCGCTTCATGTTTGCCGTCGAGGCCCGCTTCTACCCGCTGATGCGCGAGCTCGAGGGGACGTTTCCCGACATTTCGGTCGGCTCGTATCCGAACTTCGAGACCAAGGAGCTCGTCATCCGGGTCGTCGGGCTCGACCCCAAACGAGTCGAAGAAGCGCTGGACGTGATTCGGCGCCGTGCGCCCAAATGACTCGCGCAGCGCTGAACGCTAGCGCAGCTTGCGCTCTAGCAGTGCTCGCTCCGCCGGGTTCTGACAGAGCTCGAGTGCCGTGAGCCTCGCCTCGCGAGCGAGGCCGCCCTCGCCCAGCTCGTCGAGAAGCTCGGCTCGTGTCGCGTGGAAGAGGTAATAGCCACCCAGCGAGATGGCGAGGTCATTCACCTCACCCAACGCGACCTCGGGACTCGCGAGACGGCTCAGAGCCACCGCGCGGTTGAGGCGAATCACGGGGGTGTCGGTGAGCCGCAGCAGAGTGTCGTAGAGGACCACGATCTGGGCCCAGTCGGTCTTATCCCAGGACGGCGCCTCCGAGTGGACCGCCGCGATCGCCCCCTGCAGCTGGTAGGGGCCGGGTGCGTTGAGCGCGGCCGCGCCGTGGAGCAGGCGGACCCCATCGGCGATCTCCGCTCCGTCCCACAGGTTCCGGTCCTGGTCCGGGAGCAGCACCATCTCACCGGCCGCGTCGAACCGGGCGCGTGACCGGGCGAGGTGGAGCTTCATCAGCGCGAGCAGCCCGAGCACCTCGGCCTGTTCAGGCAGCAGCCGAGTCAGCAGGCTCGCGAGCCAGAGCGCATCCTCCGCGAGGTCGCGCCGCATCGCTGCTCCCGGACCCCGGCTCAGGTAGCCCTCGTTGAACATCAGGTAGAGGACGGCGAGCACCGCGTCAACACGCGGCACGAGCTCGGGCCCTTGGGGCATTCGATACGGGATGTTTGCCTCGACGATCTTCCGCTTCGCTCGCACGATTCGCTGCGCCATCGTCGGTTCGGACACGAGAAAGGCGGCCGCGATCTCCTGGGTGGTGAAGCCGGCGACCGCACGGAGCGTCAGCGCGACCTGTGCCTCCTGGGCCAGCGCGGGGTGGCAGCACGTGAAGATGAGGCGCAGGCGGTCATCCGCCTCCGGCGGGTCAGGAGTCACGGCGGAGCGCTCGAGGAGCGCGACCTTCTCTGCGTAGCGCTGGTCCCGACGCAACAGGTCGATCGCGCGGCGCCGCGCGGTGGTCATCAACCATGCGCCCGGCTTGTCCGGGATGCCCTGGTCGGGCCACTTTTCCAGCGCGGCCAGCAGGCTGTCCTGGACCACCTCTTCCGCCACGTCGAAGTTGCCGATGATCCTCACCATGGCGCCCGTGAGCTTCGCCGCCTCCTCTCGGAAGACGGCGGCAAGCGCGGCCTCGGTGGCTGTTCGTGTTTCGGTCAGGACCTCAATGATCCACGACAGGCCGGACTTCGACATTGCCACCCGGCCAGCTTTTGGCCATCTCGAGCGCCTCGTCGAGATCGGCGACGTCGACCAATGCGAAGCCCCCGATGATCTCTTTGGCCTCGATGAACGGCCCATCGATGAGCATCGGCTTGCCGCCGTGGAAGCGGACGGTGGTGGCGGTCTCGGGGCCTTTCAGCTCCTCGCCTCCCACGATCTTCCCCGACTGCATGTGCTCGGCGAACCATTTGCTCGTGCGCTCGTATTGAGCCGCGAGCTCAGGATCCCTGGCGCGATCCTCTGCGCTCATATTCCCGGCGAACAACAACACGTATTTCATGCAACTCCTCCTGCTCTCACGACGAACGGTGCCACGCGAATTCGACCGGCTAGGACCCGGTGAACTCCGGTTCCTGCTTGGTGAGGAACGACATGATGCCGATCGCGGCGTCTGTGCTCAGCGCGGCGCGGGCGAAGTTCTGCGATTCGATCTCGAGCCCCTCGTCAAGGCGCAGGTCGTAGCCGCGGCGCACGGCGTCCTTGATCATGGCGATGGCCAGCGTCGCGGCCTTCGCCAGCCTGCCTGCCAGCTCATCGACCGCCACCGAGAACTCCTCAGGCGGCACCGCTCGGTCGACCCAGCCGACCGCCTCGGCTTCCTTCGCCGAAAGCCGCGTCGACTCGATCAGGAACCTGGTCGCCCGTGCCTTGCCGATCAGCCGCGGCAGCCTCTGCGTGCCTCCGGCGCCGGGGATGATCCCCAGCGAGGACTCGGTCTGGCCGATCCGCGACCGGCCGTCCTCGACCATGACCCTGAAGTCGCAGCAAAGCGTGAGCTCGCTGCCGCCGCCCAGCGCGTGGCCGTTGATCGCCGCGATGACCGGCCGGGGGCACCTCTCGATCGCATTGAAGTGATGGTTCATGCGTCGCATGAAGAGCGCGATCTCATCGGCCGCGTTGGGCGACTCACGGTCGATCCCGGCGAGCGAAGTCAGGTCGGCCCCGACGCTGAAGTACTTCTCATACTCCGAGGCGAGCACGATCGCCCGCACAGAGGGATCGTTGCCCAGCTCATTGAAAGCGCCCGCAAGCTCGCTCATGAGGTCTTCGGCGATCGCGTTGTTGCCTTTCCGGTGCATCACGACGCGCGCGACCGCGCCCTCGCGCCTGACGTCGATGAGTTCGCTCATCGTCTACGCCGTGAAGAGGGGGATGCCGCCCGCGACCTCGATCACGGCGCCGGTGATGTAGCCCGCCTCCTCTGTGCACAGGAACCCGATCGTGTTCGCGATGTCCGCCGGCTGTCCGAAGCGCTTGAAGACCGTGCGCGACTTGAACCGCTCGTACATCGGGTTGTTGGCCGCCGCAGCCTTGCCGGCCTCCGACTCGATGATGCCTGGCGCGATCGCGTTGGCGGTGATGTTGTGCCGCCCACCTTCGAGCGCCGCTGTCTTGGCCAGGCCGATGAGCCCTGCCTTGGTCGCGGAGTAGCTGGCCTGGCCGAAACCGCCCAGCGTGCCGGCGACCGAAGACATGAAGATCAGCCGGCCCCATTTGTTCTCGACCAGGTATGGCCACACCTCTCTGGTGCAGTTGAAGGCGCCGGTGAGGTTGACCTTGACGTCGCGATCCCACAGCTCGTAGGACTGATTGGGGATCTGGGCCGCGTGGTCGAGGGTGGCTGCGTTGTTGATCAGGATGTCTATCTTTCCGAACTCGTCCCTCACCTTCTTGAAGACGTCGCGGACCTGTTCCCGGTTGGTGACGTCCATCTTTATCGCGAGCGACTTACGGCCCATCTTGCGGATCTGCTCGGCGGTTGCATTCGAGTGAACCCAGCCCTGCGACACGGCGACCTGGGCCAGCATGCTGCCCTGCGATTCGGCGGTCTGCTGGAGGTTGGGGTCGTCCTCGACCAGGACATCGGTGATCACGACATCGGCGCCCATGCCGGCGAGGGTGAGCGCGTCCTGGCGGCCGAGGCCGCGTGACGCGCCGGTGACGATGGCAACTCTTCCAGTCAGATCAAACATTCCTCACATCCCCAACTTGATGGTCGCGCGCTGGCCGGCGATGGCGCGCGAGATGACAAGCCGCTGGATCTCCGCCGTGCCTTCCCAGATCTGGTAGATCTTCGCGTCGCGAAACCACTTCTCGACGGGATACTCCTTGATGTAGCCATAGCCGCCGAGCACCTGGATCGCATCGGTCGTCACGTCCATCGCAACATCCGCGGCGAAGCATTTCGCCATCGAGCCTTCGGCGCGCTCGAACGGCCGGCCCTGGTTCGCCATCCATCCCGCGCGCCAGATGAGCAGCCGCGCGGCGTCGATCCTCATCGCCATGTCGGCGAGCTTGAATCCCACCGCCTCGTGCTGCCACAGCGGCTTGCCGAACTGCTTGCGGTCCTGCGCGTATTCGAGCGCGAACTCGTAAGCGGCGCGGGCGATGCCCAGCGCGCCCGCCGCGACTCCGGGTCGGGTCGCCTCGAGCGTCATCAGGGCGCCGAGCGCTCCGGGTCCCGCGTTGTCGGCGTCGGGCTCTCCACCGAGGCGGTGGTCGAGCGGAACGAGGCAGTCCTCCAGGATCACCTGGGCGGTGTGGCTCGCGCGCACTCCGAGCTTTTTCTCCTTGCGTCCCATGCGCAGGCCCGGCGTGTCTTTCGGGACCAGGAACGAGGCGATCCCGGCTGGGCCCTTCGCCGGATCGGTGTTGGCGTAGATCACGTGGTAGTCGGCGATGCCGCCGTTGGTGCAGAACTGCTTGGTCCCGCTGAGCACGTAGCCGTCGCTGACTCTCCGCGCGCGCGTCTTCATCGCCAGGGCGTCGGAGCCGGAATCCGGCTCGGTCAGGCCGAGCCCGCCCAGCACGAGCCGGTCCGGGTTGGTGAACTCGGGAAGCCAGCGCTTCTTCTGCTCCTCAGTGCCGCTGGCCCTGATGCCGGCCATGGCCAGCGCCATCGACTGGATGCAGACGGCGATCCCGGCGCAGCCCCAGCTCAGCTCCTCGTTGAGGATCAGCTCGGTGAGAAAGTCGAGGCCCTGGCCGCCGTACTCCTCCGGGATGAAGGCCGCCGGGCTCAGGCCGAGCCGGTGCGCCTTCTTGACCACCTCGTACGGAAACTCCTCGGTCTCATCGAAATGAGCCGCGACCGGGCGGATCTCCTTCTCTGCGAACTGGTGCGCGAGCTTGCGGATCTCCTCCTGCTCGAGGGCGAGCGAGAAATCGAGGGTCACGGCGTGTAGTCCGCGGCCGCTTTGGTCAGAACTGCTTCGCCGCGCTGGTTGACAGCGCTCAGTTCGAGCTTGCCCTCGCCGTCGGGCGTCGCGCCAAACGTGACCGTGTCGCCCGGAACGACCATGCCGGCGAAGCGGACGGACATGCGGCGAAGCTTTTCAGGTCCGCCCGTGGCCTCTGCCGCGACCGTTGCCAGGATGCCCATCTGCAGCATGCCGTGCGCGATGACTCCCGGTAGGCCGACCGAGCGCGCGAAGCCGTCGTCGAGATGGATGGGGTTGTGGTCGCCGGACGCCTCGGCGTACGCGGCAATCTGCTCCCGCGAGAACGTGACCCGGCGCTCTGTCATGAGCGAATCACAAACAGGGCGCGTGACTTGCACAGCGCCGCACCGTCTGCGTCCGTCGTCTCGCTTTCAAAGGTGACGAAACGCATGCCCCGCCGGCTCGTGTCGGAGGCGACGCGGCCGACGGACGTGAGCGTCTCCCCTACCCGTGGCTGGCGCTGCCACTCGAACTCCTGCTCCGCGTGCAGGAGTCGCGCGAAATCAACCGCCGCGTCTTCGTCGCCAAACAGCTGCGGAACGGTTGCGCCCAGCGAGTAAACCGCGGCAAACGTCGGCGGCACGCCGTCGGAAGGGTTCGAGCCGATGGCGCGGGCAAAATCCGCGACACGCTCGGGGTCGATCTCGATCTGAACCGCCGGGTAGGTTTTCCCGGCGACCGCTGCCACGCCGAAAAGACTAGATCCTGCTTGGCCTGAGCCGCCCGAACACGCGTCGCAGCAGCAGCGGACGCAACGCGACCCACGCCTCCATGACAGACGAGCGCGCGGTGGATGCGACCTCGGGCGGAGCATAGGCGGCGACGACGAACCCTCCGGCAAGCGCGCCTACCGATTCGGCCGCTTCAGGGAAGGTCAGCTCCAGTCGCCGGCCGAGCTCCAGTGGAGTCTCGCCCGGCCGGCGTTCAGCGCCGGCCAGGCTGGCGAGAACCAGCATCCGTTTCCATACCGACATCACGGTGCGGGGGCGTAAATAGCGCGACGCAGCAACGAGGAACAGCAGAAACAGAACCACCAGGAATGCCACGATGCGGGTCACCGCCGCACCGCTGATGGACGCCACGCTGATGCCGCCTCCGGGGCCTCCGGCGTTGGGGTCGGTCGCCTCAGGACGCCCGCCCTTAGGGGTCGCCACGACGCCCGGGATTCCCGCGGTGATGCTGCTTGGGTCGCAGGCCTCGTCGCGGAGGCAGGGGTTCGTGCCGGTCTGCCCACGCGCGATGGTCGAGTACTGGTTGAGGTCGTCCGCCGTCGGCTCAAACGGGATCCAGCCATATTTGGGGAAGTACACCTCCGGCCAGGTGTGGGCATCCTCACCGCGAACGACATTGCTCTGGATGCTGGCTTCGTAGTTGCCGGGCCCAAATCCGTTGACCAGGCGGGATGGGATTCCAAGCGACCGCAGCATGTCGCCCATGGCGGTGGCGAAGAACTCGCAGTAACCGCGCTTGGACGTGAAGAGGAAGTAGTCGATGGGATCCCGGCCGGGCGGCGTCTTGGCGTCCAGCGTGTACACGAAATTATGGACGTCTCGCAGGTAGGCCTCGATGGCCGTGGCCTGGTCGTACGGGTTGGTGGCGTGGGCCGCGGTCACGATCTGAACCGCGAGGGAGTGGATCTTGCTGATCACGTCCGGGCTGCGATAGCCGTTCACGGGCAGGATCGCGAACTGGTTCAGCCAATCGGGGTAGGCGGTGCCCGCGCTTTCGAGGTCGGTCTGCGTCGCGGTCGAGAAGTCAGCGGTCACGGCGTAGTTGCCGGCCGACGAAGCCGGCTGGACGGTGCTGAGCCGGTCGATCGACTGCAGGCTGTCCGACTGCGGGCCCGGTACCAACGGCACCTGGGTGGCGATGGTGGTCCGATCGATCTTGTAGAGCTGCCCGGGGTAAAACAGCACGTCCGCGAAGCCGACGGGCGGGGCCCGCATCGTCACGTCGATCGTCGCTCCGGCGAGCTTCTCGTAGTTCTCCGAGAAGTCGGGGAACTGGTTCTTGGGGATGATCTGCTGGTAACCGTTCTGCGGGGGATACCGCCACTCGCCGCCAAGCGTGAGGGTCGCGTCGACGCCCCTGAAGTACTTCGGGCCCGCGTAGTCGCCGACGACCGTGTAGATGAAGACGATGTCGCGCGTTCGCTGCAGAGAGCCGTTCAGCTTGACGTCCTCGCTGAAGCCGGTCACGCCGTGGCCCCCTCCGGTCCTGAACACGCCCGGGTTGCTCAGGCGTTGCTGAAGCTGGGCCCAGCTCGTGAAGACGCCCGACTCCAGGTCAAGCGTTCGGTCGCCCGTCGACAGGGGTGGCAGCATGATGCCGAGGACGATGAGCGCGGCCATCGCCACAAGTCCGCTCTCCCAGAAGTCCCATCGCGCGTCGCCCGTGAGCTTGACCCTGGCGCGCATCGCGTTGGCGATCGAGCCGGTGTAGTTTGTCCACAGCAGCAGCGCCAACGTCAGCACCAGCATCGCCAGCACGTATCCGTTCTGGTCGGTCGGAATGTTCAGGATGTTGGTCGCAAAAGCGGCCGCGCCCGGGATCAAGCCGAGCATCGGCTTGCGCCACCGCAGCACGCACCAGCTGAGCCACGCTCCGGTGATCCACATCAAAAGGCAGATGAGGACGAGGTAGAACGACGGGTCCGAGGTGGCCGTCCCATCTTGCACTCGGGTCGACCAGACGCCAATCAGCTGCAGGCCGATGGCATCTCCGGGGTGAGCGTGGTGCAGCTGTGGCCACGCGCCGATCACGGCCGCCGCCGGGGCGAGCACGGTTCCGATACCGAGGCCGATCAGCTCGCGAATGGGCAGCAACGCCAGGATGCTCATAAGCACCGCCGCCACGATTGCGATCGGCGTGATGACGTCGATGCCGTCCACCCAGTGGACCGTCGCCGTCGACTTGGCGACCGTCAGGGTGATGAGCAGGACGAGGACGGCTGACCAGAGACGCCCTCCCCCGAGCCACTCGCGCGCCCGGTCCCATCTCTCGGACTGCGCAATGCCGGCGTCGAATCCCTCTGGCCGGCCCAGCTCGCGGTTATGCGATACGGATCGCATCCCTGGTCCTCACGAGGCGCGCGAAGTCATCTCCGCGGCGCACGACATAGAGGTCGACGTCCTGGCCCAGGTCGAAGCTTGGGTTCTGGTCGGGCCCGCCAAAGCTGGCCGGGTCGAGGTAGAAGACGATGAGCGTCGAGCGCTTGCCGCGCACCGCCTGCAGCAATCGCACCCAGGCCGGGTCCGCGCTGGGGGTGATCACCGCGATCGCGCGGCGCGGCAGGCGGCGAATTCGATCCCACGCGAGCGTTTGGGTGAGCGGAGTGCGGCCGTCGGCCTGGCACACCGCGAGGTAGTCGAGGATCATGCGGTCCTGGCGCACAGCGCGGTGCGGCTCCAGGACAGTTCCGCGCGAGTCGTTGGCGATGAGCCCGACCTGGCGGCCGCGGCTGTGCACCTGCGCCGCCATCGAGGCGGCGAGGCTGACCGCATACTCGACCGTGGATTCCTCGTCCTCGCCGAAGTGCACGGCGCGGTCGAGGTCGAGGAGGATCCAGAGGTCGGTGGTAAGCGGCTGCTCGAACGTCTTGGACATGAGCCGCTGGTGCTTGGCCGAAAGGCCCCAGTGGATGCGGCCGAAGCTATCGCTCGTGTTGTAGTCGCGCACGCCGCCTGTTTCGGGCGGGTAGTCCGCCCAGGCGCCGAACGTGGTGGTGCTGCCCACCTGCTGAGCGCTCGGCGTCATCAAGTCCGGCACGGGACGGACGCGCGGGTAGACGAGTATCGAGGTCCGCTGCGTGAGCTTCAGCTCGCGCTCGAAGAGGCCGAAAGGCTCGCGCACGCGCAGCGAGGTCGGCCCAAGAGCGAACCATCCGCGGCGCCGGTAGACGCCGCGCGCTTTCCAACGCACGAGCTCACTGCCCAGCGAGATGACGCGTCCGGGCTGGTAGTCGTTGATCTGGCTGAGGTCGCGGACCTCGACCCAGGGCGCCGGTATCCAACCCTTGCGCCGCACCTCAAACGTCTCTTCGTAGACCTCACCGACCGTCGGCGTGCCCGGGTCGACCCGTCGCGTCACCGTCACACCGCGGATGGCAAGTCGTGGCCAAACCCAGGCGATCACAAACAGGAGGCAGAGGCCGTACGTAAACGCGTACGCCGGCCGAATCCCTACGAGGTAGGTGAAGAACAGGAGCAGGCCGAGCGCCGAGGCGAGGGCGACCTTGCTCATGGGGAGTCCTTTAGAAGTTCGTCAGCCGTCGAATGCCATCTGCGGCACGTGCTCGCGCTCGAGCAGGCCCGCCACCAGCTTGCCGGCGCTCTGTCCCTGCATCTCGGCATTGGGCCGCAGGATGATGCGGTGGGCGAGGACCGACTCGGCCAGCGCCTTGATGTCGTCGGGGAGGACGTAGTTGCGCCCCTGGATCGCGGCGAAGGCCTGGCTCGCGTGGAACAGGTGGAGGGTGCCTCGGGTGCTCGCGCCCAGCGCGACCTCGGGGTTGTTGCGAGTCCGGCCGACCAGCCGCGCGATGTAGTCGCGAAGCTCGGGCTTCACGAACACCTCGCGCACCGCCGCCTGGGCCGTCTTCAGCTCGTTCGGTGAAACCACCGGCTGGAGCTCCTCGAACGGCGACTCGACCTTGTGCTGGTTGAGGAGGTTGGCCTCCTCTTTCTCGGTGAGGTAGCCCAGCCGCACCTTCATGAGGAAGCGGTCGAGCTGCGCCTCCGGCAGCGGGAACGTACCCGAGTACTCGACGGGGTTCTGCGTCGCCATGACCATGAACGGCTTGGGCAGGACGTGGGTCTCACCGTCGATCGTCACCTGGCGCTCTTCCATCGCTTCGAGCAGAGCGGCCTGTGTCTTGGGACTGGCGCGGTTGATCTCGTCGGCGAGGAGGACCTGCGCGAACACCGGTCCGGGGCGAAACTCGAACTCATTGGTCTTCTGGTTGAACGCGCGCACGCCGGTCACGTCGGAAGGCAGCAGATCAGGCGTGAACTGGATGCGCCGGAAGGTGCAGTCGAGCGAGCGGGCCAGGGACTTGGCGAGCATCGTCTTGCCGACGCCGGGGACGTCCTCGATGAGGAGGTGGCCTTCGCACAGAAGGGTGACCAGGCACTGCCGGACCTCCTCGTCCTTGTTGACGATGGCGCGACTCACGTTCGCGAGGAACGCGTCCGCGACCCGAGTGACGATTTCGGCTGCCCCCACTCCCGCGATTATAGGTTCGCCGTTATGGTCACCCATCTCAGTTGAATACGGATGAGGGGGTCATTTGGTTCCGGGATCCGTTACCAAATCAAGTCCGTGTCGTCTTGTAAATGAGATGAGGATTGCCCTCGCGCTGGCCCTGCTGGGAACCACCGCTTGCGGTTCCGTGAATCCCTCGCCGGTGAGCGGGAGCCCGCTCAATGTCACTCAGCTGAAGTTCGCCGTCATGGATGCGGTGGGCCGGCCGGTTTACTGCGACCCCGACTTCTACCCCATCGCGCGGGAAGGCGGCGAGCAGGCCAGCGCGATCTCGACCTACCCGCAGATGAAGGCGGACGCAGAAACCTACGCCGCAATCGTCGCGCACGAGCATCTGCCTTACGCCGATCTGACCGACGCGCAGAAGCTGGTCGTTTACCGCGCCTGGAAGCTGCTGCGAGCGCTGAACCTGACCCAGGGCGGAAGCGGCTATTCGTTCCAGTACCGAATCCAGCCGAGCGCCGGCAAGTATCAGATGGTCGGCGGCACGGTGAGGGTCGACGGCGTGGTGACGATAAGCTCGCGCACAGCCGTCGGCGCGCCGAACTGTCCCATCTGCCTGGCTGCGTCGACGCTGATCGCAACGCCTCACGGACAGATGCGCGTGACGGATGTCCGCGTAGGCCAGGTCGTCTGGACGCAGACCGCGGACGGCCGCCGTATTGCCGAGCCGGCGATCGAGGTCGGCAGCATGCCCGTCCCTCAGGGGCACTTGATGGTTCACCTGGTCCTCGCCGACGGTCGGGAGCTGCTGGCCTCGCCCGGACACCGCACCGCGGACGGCCGCGCGCTCGGCGACCTGCAGAAGGGTGACGAGCTGGACGGTTCCACGATCACGCACTGGGCGCTCGTCCCTTACGCCGGCGAACGCACCTACGACCTGCTGCCCGCGGGCCCGACAGGCCGTTACTGGGCAAACGGAATCCTGCTCTCGAGCACGTTGAGCCGCTAGGCCGTTAGGGCACTGATCCGACCACCTCGGTGAGCTCGACTCCCTGTCTCACAGGCCTTGTCGCCACCAGACCTTGTCTTTGGCGGTGTCCCATCCATTCACGTAGGTCTCGCTGAAACCCGGGCCGTCAAACTCGAAGCCCCAAGCACGGCGTCGATACCGGGATGTGGAACCGGCGGGCACGCACCCGCCGGCGCCACGAGCTGGTTAAGGCGCTGAGAAGCCCGTGATGGTCTCGCTGAACGTCGGACCGTCAAACTGAAAGCCGAAGCACCCATTCCATCCCCGCGACATGCCCTGTCGCACATGCCAGGTGCCATAGGTGCCCCCATTGGTCTTGTACTCGGGGTGGCTCGCGTCGAGGACGAGCTCGGTGTGCTGCACGCCCGTACCGGGTACGGGGTCACTGCCGATGGACGGCCCTCCGGCATGAGCTCCGACAAAAACGACCTTGCGATCGGTGCTCATCAAATCGCGACCACGAATCAGGACGGGGCCGGTGAGGCTCGGCGCCGTGAAGTAAACGACATCCCAGTAATTTCCCCACTGTGTCGAGGTCTCAGAGCCACCATCGACGTATACCGGTCCACTGCCATAGTCATAGTGAAGGGAGTTCACGCCCGGGTTATTGGGGCACACGTCGGTTTGCTTGAGCGTTGGTAGGTTCAAAGGACGCGCCTCGAGCTGTTGCAGACCCGTAAGTACGTGACCCGCCGGCACGGTGTTGTTGTGCACCGCGTTCCAGGTCACCAACGCCGCAGCGACGAGCGCGACGAGCAAGAACGTGGCCGCGATTGCAAGGGGAACACGCAGACCAAACACGATTGTCTCCTTCCTTCGCCGGCCTTTGTTCTCGGCCAGCACTGCCTGCACCACCCGCTCGGGCATGCCTGCGAGCGGTGGTGTGATCGTTTCGAATGCCGAATGGATGTCCCTGCGCAGGCTCACTTGAGTGCCTCCTCGATCGCGACGTCGGGCCGCAATTTCTTGATCGCTCGATGCAGCCTTGCCCGCGTCGCGCCAACTGACTTGCCGGCGACCGTGGCCACCTCGTCGACCGGCATGTCGAGATAGAAGTAGAGGACGACCGCGAGCCGGTCGTCATGTGCCAGGCGGGAGATCGCGCGGCGCAGGTCGGCGCCGTGCAAAGTTCTTTCTTCAGTCGAGACCACAGAGATTTCCTCGGAGACGCCCAGGTCGACGCCGGCGTTCCACCGGTTCCGCCGGGCGTTGCGGCATTTGTTGGCGACGACGCCCAGGAACCATGGCCGCAACCTGCCACGGTTGTGCATTCGGCCGATCTTGCGCCACGCCGTGAACGACGCATCCTGCACCGCATCTTCCGCCGCCTGTGGGTCGTGAAGCATCGCCAGGGCGAGGCGAAACCCAGGTTCGATCAAGGGCCTGAGCAGGTCGGCGAATGTAGATTCGCTGACTGGCATCGACTGGATCTCGGCCACCTGCTGCATGTCTCACCTATTCCTGTCCCTGGACAGGCGGTTTGTTACAGGGG
>VBHJ01000014.1 GCA_005887685.1 Chloroflexota bacterium
CCACGAGGCACAGCACGATCGCCGTGGCGGACATCATCGTGGCGCTGGCGGCGACCGCCGGAACGGAGCTCATCGCCCGCTCGCCGAGCAGGATGAACGCCGTGTAACAGAGCGGGGCGGCGAGCGCGAAGATCAGCCCGGACGCAAGCTGGAACTGCGCCCCGCCGACGAGCATCGCAACCCCGAGGAAGCTAAGGGCCAGCGCGGCCCCGTGCCACACCGAGATCCTGCGTCGGAGAAAGAGCCAGCCGGCGATCACGACCAGGCTCGGGTAGATGTAGACGATGAGCACGCACAACGAGGCAGGCAGCGTGCGAAGGGCGTAGAAGTAGGTCAGCGCCTGGGCCGGGTAGAGAACGCCACCCAACGCCAGGAGGCCGACTGTCTTCCGGCGCGGCAACCGCAGCGGGCTCTGGCCAACCACGAACGACAGCACCCACATCCCGATTGCCGCCAGCACGAATCGGAAGGCGAGCAGCTGCTCGGTGCCCAGGCCGGCCGAGTAAGCCAGCTTGGCGAAGATCGAAAGGGTGCCGAAGGCGACCGCCGAGCCGAGCACCATCGCCGTGCCGGCCCAGTCCGCCTGGCGGACCGGAGCGGCGGTCGTGTCTACGGCCAGAACTCGTGGCCCAGGAGCATGCCGATCACGACCGCGAGTGCGTAGGTCACGCGCGGAAATCGCCGGACGGCCGCTCTCACGTTGTTGCTGATCGGGTCGCGACCCGCGCGCAGAGCGATCGACTCTTCGAGCATCAGCAGGAACGCGACCAGTGCGAATGCGGTCGCGATGAGGGAGATGACCGCCTCGGGTGTGATCGTCACGGCTTCATGCCCTGCGGCGACGTCCGGCCCCACGCCGGGCCCCACAGGAAATGCCCGAGCAGGATGCCGATCACGACGGCGATGACGAACGCTTCGCCCGGATACGAGTGCACCGAGGATCGGATGTAGTTGCTGATAGGAGTGTGGTTCGTGAGCAGCGCCCAGCTCTCGAATGCGAGGAGAAGCGTGATCACGCCGAACAGCGCCGTCACAGTCCACGAAAAAATATTGCCGATCACCAGCGAGTCACCACCACCTTCTTTCGCGTATAGAAATCGATTCCGTCAGTTCCATGCACATGCAGATCCCCGAAGAACGAGCCTTTCCAGCCACTGAACGGAAAGAACGCAAAAGGCTGGGCAATGGGCACGTTGATTCCCGTCATGCCTGATTCGACTCGCTCCCGGAACTCGCGACCCGCCCGACCGGACTGGGTGAAGATCGTGGCCATGTTGCCGAGCGATGACTGGTTCGCCTGCTCGATCGCCTCGTCGAGGGTGGCGGCGCGGCTGACCGACAGCACCGGGCCGAAGATCTCCTCGCGGCCGACCGCCATGCCCGGCGTCACGCGGTCCAGGATCGTCGGTCCGAGGAAAAATCCGCGCCGGGACATCTCGTGCCTTCCATCCACGACGAGCTCCGCCCCCTCGTCGACGCCCTTCTCGACGTAGGCGGCGACGCGATCGCGGTGCTCGGCGCGGATCAGCGGGCCGACCTGAACACCAGCCTCGTCGCCTGGCCCGACGACCATCTTCGATGCGGCGTCGCGCAGCGGATCGAGCAGGGTGTCCGCGGCTCGGCCCACCGCCACCGCCACAGACCCGGCCAGGCAGCGCTCCCCGGCATTGCCAAAGGCCGAATTCAGGATGGCGGGGACAGCAAGCGCGGGATCCGCGTCGGGCATCACGACGATGTGGTTCTTGGCTCCGCCCAGGGCCTGCACGCGCTTACCGTGCGCGGCGGCCTCCGTGTAGACATGGCGCGCCACCGGCGCCGAGCCCACGAACGAGATCGCGCTTACCCCCGGGTGGGCGAGCAGCGCCTCGACCGCCTCTCGCGCCCCGTGGACGACGTTCAGGACCCCTGGCGGAAATCCCGCCTCGAGGAAGAGCTCGGCCAGCCGCGCCCCACCGAGCGGGGTCCGCTCCGAGGGCTTGAGGACGAACGTGTTTCCCGCCACCACCGCGAGCGGGAACATCCACAGCGGGATCATCACGGGGAAGTTGAACGGCGGGATCCCCGCGCAGACGCCGACGGGGTAGCGGTAGAGGTCCTGGTCGACGCCGCCCGAGACATCTCGCAGGGTGCGACCCTGCAGGAGGGTCGGCGCCCCGCACGCGAAGTCCACGACCTCGATGCCTCGTCTCACCTCTCCACGGGCTTCGTCAAGCGTCTTGCCGTGGTGCCGAGTGACGGTGGCGGCCAGCTCCTCGAAGTGTTCTTCGAGGATCGACTTGAACTTGAACATCAGCCTGACGCGGTCCATCACAGCGGTCCGCGACCAGTCGCGATAGGCAGCCGCGGCGGCGCGGACGGCGGCGTCCACGTCGCCCGCGCCCGAAAGCGGCACCTGGTCGATCACCTCGCCGGTGGCCGGGTTGTAGACCGGCAGCGCGCTCGTGCCGTCGGCCGCCGCGCGCGATTCGGAGCCGATGAGGTTTCGAATCAACGTTGATACCGTACTGCGCATGGCTCCGTCCGCACGCGAGCTCCTCGAGCAGGCTGCGGCTTCGGGCAGCGACCTGGAGACGGTCGCCAGGGGGGTGCTCGCAAGACTCGCCGACCTGACGGGCCTGAGCTCGACCTACCTCGCGGAGACGCGACTGACCGCGGACGAGCAATACATCGTGTTCTCATGCAATCGCAGCGACTTCTTTCACATCCCGGAGGACGTGACCCTGCCCTGGTCCGAGGGGGTGTGCCGGTTCGTCGTGGAGGGCGGCCCTCACTACACGACCGACGCACAGAAGCAGTTTCCGAGCAGCAGCGTCGCAAGGTTGCTCGAGATCCGCACCTTCATCTCCTATCCCGTGTTCACACCAGGGGGGCGTTTCTTTGGCACGCTTTGCGGTGCAAGCAAGGAACTGGTGGAGATCCAGCAGGAGATACTCGAGCTGATGCGGGAGTGCGCGTTGCTGATCGGGCGGCGCCTGCCCGTCAACACATGATGCGAACGCTGATCGAGGTCCTGGACCGGGGCGAGACGCGGGCGACGGCGATCGCCGTCCCGGGCGGTCCTCACCTCACGTACGGGCGTCTTCGCGAGCAGGTGGCGGCAGCCGCCGAACGGCTTGCGCAGCTCGGCCTCGGCCGTGGCCAAAGGATTGCCCTTGTGCTTCCCAACAGCGTCGAGACGATCGTGATGTTCCTCGCCGCGGCCACGACAGGCACGGCGGCTCCGCTGAACCATGCCTACAAAGAAGACGAGTTTCGCTTTTACCTCGAAGACACCGAGGCGAAGGCACTGGTCGTCCCGCCAGGGAGCGGTGAGGCAGCCCGCCGCGCGATGCCGGCCGGCGTAATCCTGGTCGAAGCAGCCACCGACGCCGCGGGCAAAGTCGTCCTCGACAGCAGCTCACCGCGCAGCGGCTCGCGCGGCGCAGGCGCGGCCGGCGCCGATGACGTTGCGCTGGTGCTGCACACGAGCGGAACCACCAGCCGGCCCAAGCTGGTGCCGCTCCGGCAGCGCAACCTCGCCTTCTCGGCCGAGAACATCGCCCGCACGTACCAGCTGACCGAAGACGACGTCGCCTTCTGCGTCATGCCGCTGTTTCACATCCATGGGCTGATGGCCTCGACCATGGCGACGTTCTGGTCGGGAGGCACGGTCGTCGTGCCGCCGGCATTCGACGCGATGACCTTCTGGCCCGCGGCCGCCGAGCATGGCGCGACGTGGTACTCCGCCGTGCCGACGATGCACCAGATGCTGCTGCTCCGCAATCGCGGCGAACGCCCGCCCGGCGCGGAGAGGCTGCGCTTCATCCGTTCGAGCTCGTCGGCGCTTGCGCCGGAGGTGATGCGGCAGCTCGAATCGAGATTCGGCGCCCCGGTGCTCGAGGCGTATGGCATGACCGAGGCATCGCATCAGATGGCGTCGAACCCGCTTCCCCCGGCCGAGCGACGTGCCGGCACGGTCGGCTTGCAGACGGGAATCCGCATCGGGGTGATGGACGAGCATGGAAAGTTGCTGGAGCCCGGTTCAAACGGCGAGGTGGTGATCCGGGGAGAGAGCATCATCGACGCTTACGCGAACAACGCCGAGGCCAACGCGAAGGCGTTCACCAACGGTTGGTTCCGCACTGGCGACCTCGGATTTCTCGACGGCGACGGTTACCTGTCGCTGGTAGGCAGGCTGAAGGAGATGATCAACCGCGGCGGGGAGAAGATCGCTCCGCGGGAGATCGATGACGTGCTGCTGCAGCACCCCGCGGTCGCCGAGGCGGTCGCATTTGGAATCCCCCACGCTGCGTGGGGCGAGGAGGTGGCAGCTGCCGTGGTGCTGAAAAGCCCCGCTACCGAGAAGGAGCTCGTGGCTTTCGCGCGCGAGCGCCTGGCCGATCACAAGGTCCCGAAAAAGCTCTACCTCGTCGAGAAGATCCCGCGTACCGCGACCGGGAAGATCCAGCGCCGCTCAGTCGCCGAAGCGCTTCAGCCGAGATGACGGTCGCCGTCGTCGGCGCCGGAGCGATAGGCGGCCTTCTCGGTGGCCATCTGGCACGAAGCGGCGAAGACGTCATCCTCATCGCCCGCGGTGCGCACCTGGCGGCGATGCAGGCCCACGGCATCACGGTGCGGAAGGGACACGATGAGTTCACCGCCCACCCCCGCTGCACCGATGACATGCGCGCCATCGCCGGCGCCGACGTCGTGTTCATCACCCTGAAGGCGCACAGCATTCCCGCGGCGGCGCCGCGGATCGGCGAGGCGCTCCGGGACGGCGCGTGCGTCGTGGGGGCGATGAATGGAATCCCCTGGTGGTACTTCTCCGATCGTCACCTGGAGTCGGTCGACCCGGGCGGCGTGATCGCACGCAGCATTCCCTTTAAGCAGGTCGTCGGATGCGTCGTGTACCCGGCGGCGACCATCGTCGCGCCCGGCGTGATCGAGCATGAAGAAGGAGATCGCTTCTCGATTGGCGAGCCGGACGGCGCGAAGACCGAGCGCGTGCAGAGGATCGCCGGCATGCTGTCCGCCGCCGGCTTCAAGGCGCCCGTGCAATCGCGGCTGCGCAGCGAGATCTGGCTGAAGCTGCTGGGCAACGCGACCCTGAACCCGATCAGCGCCGTGACCCGTGCGACGCTCGGCGAGATGTTCGAATCCGAGGCTAGCCGCCGGCTGATCCGGAGTCTCATGGAAGAGGTCGCATCGGTGGCGCGGTCGCTCGAGATCGAGATTCCCGTCAGCATCGAGAAGCGGATGCAGGGCGCCGCCGGCGTCGCTGAGCACAAGACTTCGATGCTGCAGGACCTCGAGGCGCACAAGGCGCTGGAGCTCGACGCCCTTCTGGGTGCGGTCATCGAGATCGCGGACTGGCAGGACGTAGACGTGCCCTCGTTGCGGACGCTGTACGAGCTGGCGAAGCTCGCCGAGGCAGTGGCCTTACGAGGCGATTAGCCGGGCAGCCAGCGGCCGGTGCGATGCTGGCTGTCGATCGCCCATCTCAGCGTGTCGAGGACCTCCGCCAGGTGCTCACGCATGGCCGCTTCCGCGGCGTCGCCGTCGTGGGCCTTCAGCGCCCCAAAGATGGCCTCGTGCTCGCGCAAAGAGCGCTCCGCTCGCCCGGGCCGGAGGGCGGTCTGGTACTGGAACCTGATCCCCTGCGATTTGAGGCCACCCACCAGGTTGCTTGCGGTGGGATGGCCGGCGGCGGTCCAGATGACCTGGTGGAATGTCGCGTTCAGCTCCGAGTAACCGATCGAATCGCCGGCCTCGACGTGCTCGCGCATCTGGGTCATGACGTGCCGCAGCTCGCGGAGGCCGTCAGCGGTGATGCGGTCGGCGGCCCGCCGGGCCAGCATCCCTTCGAGGACGGCGCGCACCTCCTCGATCTCCATCGCCTCGCCATCCGAGATATGCCGGACCCGCGCGCCCCTGTTGCGTTCGAGCTGGACGAGGCCTTCCTGGTCGAGCCGGACCAGCGCCGCGCGGACCGCGGTGCGGCCAGCCCCGATCCTCTCCGCGATCGCCGCTTCGACGAGCCGCTCGTTGGGATGCAGCTGGCCGCTGACGATCGCCTCGCGGAGCTGGTGATAGGGGTCGGCACGGGGGGGACGGCGCTTCATCGCTTGCTGTCGAAGAGATTATCCTCAATAATGTCGACAATTCGCCACGGCTGTTTTTCGCTCAAAGGGGAGGAGCAGTGAAGACCTTCCACGCAAGGATGCGCTTCGGTTCGGCGGCTTGCTCACTGGCGGTCCTGATGCTGGCGGCATGCGGCGGCGGCTCTTCTGGAGGAGGGCTTGGCTCGGGGGATCTCCTGGTCGGCGTGCTCGCGCCGTTCTCGGGAGCGGACGCGGGACTTGGACCCGCCTACTATGCGGCCTGTCTAGCCGCCGCCCCCGCCATCAACAACAACGGTGGCGTCGGCGGGCGCCAGGTCAAGTGCCAGCAGTTCGACACTCGTGGCGAGCCGGCGGACGCGGCGCCCGCGGCGAGCGCGATGGTGGCCGGCAACTCGAACCTGATGGCGGTGGTCGGATGCACCTCGGATGAGGCTTCGGCCGTCGCCCCGATCGTCGACAAGGCCCACATCCCGATGTTCTGCATGACCGGGCAGAGCGAGTTCAACAAGACGAACCTCAAGTACTTCCACCGGCTGGTGCCGGCCGACATCTACGACGCCTACGCCATGGTGGGTTGGGCGCTGTACGGGCCGAGCCCGGCGCCATTCCACAAGGCGGCGCTCGTCTTCGGCAACGACATCGGGTCGCAGGCCTTCGTGGATCCTGCCACCAACGCGTTCACCAAGCTCGGTGGGCAGGTGAAGAACTTCCCGATCACCCTCGGCGCCTCTGACTACCGGACCGAGGTCACCCAGGTGATCGCCTACAAGCCCGACGTCATCTTCACCGAAGCGCTCGGTTCTGCAGGCACATTCCTCGGCGAGTACAAGACCCTGAACGGCGGCACTGTGACCCCGTTCATCGGCACGTCGGCCACCATCGACCCCCAGTGGTTCAAGCAGGTGAGCGACGCGATCGGCGTCGACAACCTGGTCAAGAATTACGGCGGCGTCGACCTCGGGTACACGTTCTCAGGCCCGGCTTACACAGAGTTCCAGACCAACCTGAACGCCGCCGCTGCTCAATTCGCCGACGCGCCCAAGTACAAGCAGCGCGGATCGACCCTGCACCTCTACGACGGGATCATCATGTCCGCGCTCGCGATGGTCGCCACCAACAGCCACGATCCGACGGTGTACAACTCGAAGATCAAGGAGATCGCCAACGGAGTGTCCGGCGCCACCGTCGTCCACACATATAAGGAAGGCGTCGACGCGCTGAAGGCCAACAAGTCGATCAAGTTCGAGGGCGCCGGGGGCGCGAACAGCTTCGACGACCACAACAACTCGGTGGCGGGCTACGTCCTCGTCAAGTACGACGCCACGGGCGGCGAGGTCAAAGTGCAGGAGCTGACCCCTGACCAGACAGCCAAGATCAGCCAGGCAGGCGGTATCTGACGTAATTCCCAGGACCAGGAGGACCCGAACGCCGTGAGCATCTTCGCAGCGGCGTTCGGGTTCGGCCTCGTGAGCATGTCGGTGATCGCCATCGCGGCGGTCGGGTTCACGATGCAGTTCGGCATCACGAACATGATCAACCTGGCCTACGGCCAGGTCATGATCTCGTCCGCTTACGTCGCCTACTACATCAATCGCGCCGGCATCACGATCTGGGTCGGCATGATCGCCGGCGCGTTCTTCGGCGCAGCGTTCTCGTTCCTGCTGAACCGCCTCGTCTACGCGCCGTTTCAGCGCAAGGGCACCTCGTACCTGGGCATGGTCATCGTCTCGCTCGCCGTCTCGCTGATGATCGCCAACCTTCTGCTGCCGATCGTCGGTTACTTCAGCGTCTCGTACTCGGAACACGCCGGAAGCCTGGTTCGCCTTGGCGACATCGTCCTGACCAACAACCAGATCGCGATCATTGCGCTGTCGGTGGCTGTGATGCTCGGCATCCATGCGCTGCTTCGCTACACGCGGCTCGGCAAGGCGATGCGGGCGACGGCGGCCAACCCGACCCTCGCCCGTAACTGCGGCATTCCCACGCAGCGCGTGATCGACATGGTGTGGCTCATCACGGGAGCCCTGTGCGGCCTGGCCGGAGTCGTCGCGGCATTGAACTCGGACTCGTTCGTGATCTCCAGCGGCGCCGGCTTTCTCATCACGGCGCTGGCCGCGGCGGTCCTTGGGGGCGCCGGCCAGCCTTACGGCGCGATGATCGGGGCGGTGATCATCGGGCTGGTCACCGAGCTCAGCGCCGCCGCATGGTCGCCCGAGTACAAAGAGGTCGTGGCGTTCGGCATCCTCGTCCTGGTCATGGTCCTGCGGCCGCAGGGCCTGCTGGCGAAACGCGGGGCGCTGGCGGCCGCCGGATGAACACCTACTACGCCGCCAACCTTTTGATCTACGCGGGAGTCGACATCATCGCCGTCCTCGCCCTGAATCTGCAGTTCGGCGTTTCGGGCATCGTCAACTTCAGCTTCATCGTTTTCCAGGCGGCCGGCGCTTACGCCGCCGCCGTGCTCTCGATGCCACCCCACACCGCGGCCGAGTACAGCTTCCAGGTGTACGTCGGCGGCTACCAGCTGCCGTTCCCCATCCCATGGATCGGCGGCGCGCTTGCCGGTGCCCTGCTGGCGATCCCCGTCGGCCTCGTGGTGCTGAGGAAGCTGCGCAGCGACTACCAGGCGATCGCCCTGCTGGTGACGTCGATCATCGCGAACACCGTGATCAACAACGCCCGCCCGTTCCTCAACGGCGCTGCGGGTCTCGCGCTCATCCCTCAACCGCTGCAGGACCAGGTCGACACCTACGGGGATTCCTACCTCTACCTGTACATCGGGCTGACCGCGGTCTGCGTCGGCCTCGTGTGGTTTCTTGCAGCTCGAATCGTCAACTCGCCATACGGCCGCACGCTCCGCGCCATGCGCGAGCACGAGCTCGCGGCCACCGCGCTGGGCAAGAACCCGGTCGCGCTGAAAATGACGATGTTCATCGTCGGCGGGGCAATCGCGGGCCTGTCAGGCGCGATCCTCGTCGGCTTCCTGACGGTCTGGGCGCCCTCCACCTGGCTCTATCCCGAGACCATCATCCTGTTCGCCGCCCTCATCGTCGGCGGCCGGGGCAACAACCTCGGCGCCATCCTGGGCGCCCTGCTCGTGCCGGTGGGCTTCGAGGAGGTCACGCGGCTCCTGATCCGGATGAACATCGGTCCTCCGAACCTGATCCCCGCGCTAGAGTGGGTCGCGATCGGCCTGTTCATCCTCGGCTTCCTGTGGTTCCGGCCGGAAGGCGTCCGGCCCGAGCCTCGTCGAGTCTTCGAAGGCAGTCCCGACGTTGAGGTGGTGGATCGTGTCCGCACGGCCTGAGCGCGAGCGCCCGGAAGGGGTCGACGGTCCCATGCTCGTCGCGGAAGACGTCCATCGCCACTTCGAGGGCATGCACGCGGTGGACGGCGTGTCGCTCGAGGTACCCCGAGGACAGATCACCGGCTTGATCGGTCCCAACGGCGCGGGCAAGTCGACCTTCATGGCCGTCGTGGCCGGTACGCTTCCGGCGAGCAGCGGCACGATCCTGTTCGAGGGCGAGGACATCACTCGACTTCCGACCTACAGGCGGGCACGCCGCGGGCTGGTGCGCACCTTCCAGCTTCCGTCGGAGTTCGCGCGGCTGACGGTGCTCGAGAACCTGCTCGTCGCCGCACCCCAGAACCGGGGCGACTCGCTGTTCGGGGCCCTGATGGGAAAGCGGTTCTGGATCAAGGACGAGGAGCGGCTCGTCACCGAAGCCCGCGGCCTGCTCAAGCGCTTTGGCATGAGCGCGAAGGAGTCGGACTACGCGGGACTGATGAGCGGCGGGCAGAAGCGCTTGATCGAGATCATGCGCGCGCTGATGCTGCATCCCCGGTGCCTGCTGCTGGACGAGCCGATGTCGGGCGTCCATCCGAGAGTCATCGAGCAGATCCAGCACTACCTGCAGTCACTTCGCGCCGACGGGTTGACGATCCTGATGGTCGAGCACGAGCTCCACCTCGTCGAGCAGCTCTGCGACTCGGTTTTCGTGATGGCTCAAGGAAAGCTCATCGGCAGCGGGACGATGGCCAGCCTGCGGCGCCAGCGGGAGATTGTCGACGCTTACCTTGTTGGATAGAAAGCCAGTCGTCGCGCAGCCGCGCCCGGAGCCGAGCCTGCGTGCCGAGGGGATCACCTCGGGCTACGGCGGGGTCCCGGTGATCCGCGACGTATCGATCGCCGTCGGCCCGGCCGAGATCGTCGCCGTGATCGGGCCAAACGGCGCGGGCAAGAGCACTCTGCTCAAGAGCCTGGTCGGGATCCTGCGCGTGACCGGCGGCAAGGTGCTCCTCGGCGACCAGGACGTGACCAACCGCCCACCTGAGGAGCTGGCGCGCCGCGGCGTCGGCTACGTGCCGCAGGTCAACGACATCTTCGAGCCGCTCACCGTGCTGGAAAACCTGGAGATGGGCGGCTATCTCCTGGCGTCGGGGCGCGTGCGGGAGCGGGTCGAGGAGGTGGGTCACGTCTTTCCCGCGCTGGCGCCGATGCTCAAGCGGCGCGCCGACAAGCTGAGCGGCGGAGAGCGAAAGATGCTCGCCATCGCTCGCGTCCTGATGCTCGACCCGCAGGTGCTGATCCTCGACGAGCCCACCGCGAACCTCAGCCCCAAGCTTGCCGACAACCTGCTTCGGGAGCACGTCAGGCGGCTGGCCGGCGTGGGCAAGGCAGTGCTCCTCGTCGAGCAGCGTGCACGCGCGGCGCTGGGGATCGCGAGCTGGACGAGCGTGCTGGTCTCGGGCACGACGAGGCTCGAAGGCCGGCCGCAAGACCTGCTGCAGCGCGAGGACTTCGAGGAGCTGTTCCTGGGCGCCGGACCGGCGAAGGCGGCGCATGAATCGGATGAGAAGGAGAACGAAAAGACATGAGGTTGATCACGTTCCGTGTCGAAGGCGGATCGCGTGTCGGGGTGGTCCGCGACCAGGATGAGGTGGTGGAGCTGTCCGAGGCTGGTGACATGCTGTCATTGATCGACGCCGGCGAAGAAGGCCTGGCCGCAGCTCGGGCCGCGCTGTCGTCCTCGCGGTCCAAGGCGCGCAGGCTTGCCGACCTCGAGCTCCTCGCGCCCCTCCCGGAGCCACGGGGCAACGTGATCGCAATCGGTCGCAATTACCAGAAGCACGCCGAGGAGTCCGCGCGGAAGGAAGGCTACGAACCGCAACCCCCAACGGTCTTCACCAAGGCGATCACGTCGTTGACAGAGCCCTACGCGGACATCGCCATCGATCCCCTGATCAGCGACAAGATCGACTGGGAGGCCGAGCTGGCGGTCGTCATCGGCAAGCGCGGGGCGAACATAAAGCGGACCGACGGACTCGCCCATGTTTTCGGCTACACAGCCCTCAACGACGTCACGGCTCGCGACATCCAGAACGAGTGGGGCGGTCAGTACTTCAAAGGGAAGAGCCTCGACCGCACGTGCCCGACCGGCCCCTGGATCGTCACCACGGACGAGCTCAAGGACCCGCAGAGCCTGGGCGTCAGGCTTCGACTGAACGGCAAGATGGAGCAGGACGGCAACACGAGGGACATGATCTATCCCGTGGAAGTCATCATCGAGTGGGTGTCCAAAGGCATGACCCTCCTCCCCGGCGCGATCATCGCCACCGGAACGCCGGATGGAGTCGGGTTCTGGCGCACGCCCTCCGAGACCATGCATCCGGGCGACGTGATGGAGACGGAGGTCGAGGGCATCGGAAAGCTGCGCAACCGCATCGTGTCGGCGGCTCGCGATTGAAGCTCGACCAGCTTTCCGGCGTCCTCATCGCGCTCGCCTCGCCGGTCGGACGCGACGGAAGTGTCGATGAGCCGGGGGTTGCGCGCCTTGTAGAGCACGTGCTGGCCGGGGGCGTACACGGTGTGCTTGCGCTCGGATCCACGGGCGAGACCGCGTCGCTCGACGAGAAGGGCCGCCGAACCGTCCTCGCCGCCGTGGTCCGGGCATCCGGCGGCCGGGTCCCTGTCATCTGCGGTGTCGCGCAGAGCCACCTCGGCGCGGCCCAGGCAGAGATCGCGGCTGCGGCGCAGCTTGGCGCGGACGCCGTTCTCGCCGCGCCGCCCTTCTACTACCCGACCGACCAGGCCGGCGTCCTGGACTTCTACCGTCAGCTTGCCAGGGACGCGCCGCTGCCCGTGATGCTCTACAACATCCCGCAGTTCACCAAGGTCGTCGCGGAACCTGCCACCGTGGCCACGCTCGCCCGCGAAGGGATGATCAAAGGGATAAAGGACTCGAGCCGCGACTTCGAGTATTTCGAAGGCGTGTGCATCGCCACCCGCGACATTGCCGGATTCCGGGTCTTCACCGGCAGCGACACGATGCTGCTTGCATCGCTCGCGATGGGCGGAGCGGGGACGATCTGCGGCGCGGGCAACGTCGTGCCCGATTGGGTGGTTCGCATCTACGACGAGTTCAGACGCGGCGACCTGGACGCAGCGCGCGACGCTCAGGAAAAGCTCTTCGAGCTGGTCAGTGCCGTGCGCGAGGGCGTGTTCCCGCTGGCGATCAAAGCCGCGCTGCACATGCTGGGAATCTGCGAGCCGTGGTCCGCCCCTCCGGTGCGCAGGCTCGACGAAAAACTCGAGGCTCGGTTGCGCGAGCGGCTTGCCGGTTGGGGCCTGTTTGCCGCTGCGGCGTCACGGTAGGCGAAGCGCTTCGCCTATCCAAGGGGTCCCCGCGAAATCCAGGGCAAATCCTGCGATTTCGCGGGGTTACTCACCCCCCTACAGCCATGCCGAGTGACCCACTCCCCGGCTCGTCGAATCATCGCCGCCGCCGCCGGCCGCAGCCAGCCGCAATTGCGTGAATTCCGGGTACTGCAATTGAGGTACCGTCGTGGTCTTGATCGTCTCCATCGGCGACCTCGTGCTCGACATCGCGATCGTTCCCGACGGCCCACTCGAGCCGGACGACGACTCACCGGCGACCATCACCCTTGGCGGCGGAGGCCAGGCCGCCAACTTCTGCGCCTGGATGGGGGCGCTCGGTGAGCCGGTAAGGCTGGTGACGCGGGTCGGCGACGACGACACGGGGCGGAGGCTCGTCGCGGACCTCGAATCGCGCGGCGTCGAGGTGCGTGCGACCTGGGCGCAGGAACCCACCGGCGCGATCGCCGTGCTGGTCGGGCCGGACGGGCGCCGGACGATGGCCACCCAGCGTGGGGCCAGCGTCGGCCTGAGTCCCGACGACCTCGACGAGGCGTGGTTTCGCGACGCCCGGCTCCTGCACGTGCCCGCCTACTCGCTCTTCCTGGAACCCATCGCCAGTGCGACGCGAGCGGCCATCGTCGTGGTTCGCGAGGCGGGCGGCATGCTTGCGGTCGACCTTTCGTCTGCCGCCGGCCTGCGCGCCTACGGACCTTCAAGGATGGCCTACGTCCTGGCCCGGCTCAAGCCTGAGGTGCTCTTCGCCACCGAAGCCGAGTCATCGACGCTCGCCGTTCCCCTGCAAAGCCTCGCCCAGGTGCCCGTCCTCAAGCTCGGCCGCGCCGGCTGCCGGGTGTTCGGCCAGACCATCGCTGCGCCCGACGTCAAAGCGATCGACCCGACCGGCGCCGGTGACGCGTTCGCGGCCGCCTTTTGCGCCGCGTGGCTGCACGGCGCCACGCCCGTCGAGGCCGCTGAAAAGGCGGTGCAGGCCGCCTCGCAGTCGGTGCTGCTCGCAGGAGCGCGGCCCAGCTGAGCGACCTGCTGCAGGTGTCGCCTCAGGTTAGGGCGGCACTCGAGGCCGGGCGCCCGGTGGTCGCTCTCGAGACGTCGATCGTCGGCCAGGGCCTGCCCGCTCCCCACAACCTCCTGGCGGCACGCGGCTGCGAGGCGGCGATCCGCGAGGAAGGCGGAATTCCCGCGACGGTGGCGGTTCTCGACGGCCGCGTGCGGGTCGGCCTGAGCGATGACGATCTGGAGCGAATTGCCTCAGGCGCGATAAAGGTGAGCTCGCGGGACCTCGGGCCGGCGCTGGCGCGTGGCTCCAACGGCGCGACCACGGTCGCGGCGACAGTCCGGGCCGCGGCGATGGCCGGGGTCAGGTTCATGGCGACCGGAGGAATCGGCGGCGTCCACCGCGGGCATCCCGAAGACCAGTCGGCCGACCTGGAGGAGATCGCGCGCTCGCCGGTGGCCGTTTTCTGCGCCGGCGCCAAGATCGTTCTCGACCTCGCCCTGACCCTGGAGAGGCTCGAAAGCCTCTCCGTTCCGGTGCTCGGCTATGGGTGTGATGAGTTTCCGGCGTTCTACACGCGTCGCAGCGGATGCCCGGTGAGCGCGCGCGTCGATGGTCCCGCCGAGGCAGCCGGCGTCCTGCGTGCGGTATGGGAGACCGGCGGTCGCGGAGCTGTCGTGGCGGTCCCGCCTCCCTCCGACCTGGAAGGTGCCGACCAGATGGCAAGGCAGGCCGCGGACGAGCTGGGCGACGTGCGCGGCGGAAGCGTGACGCCGCGACTGCTGGCCCGCATGGCCGAGCTGTCCGGCGGACGCTCGCTGGACCTGAACGTCGAGCTCGTGGTCAACAACGCGCGCGTTGCGGCGCAGGTGGCGAGGACTTTTTTTGGCTAGGCGGCACTTAACTTCGTGAAGGAGACCGGATGATGGACTCGCAAGCAGTCGCATTGGCCATAGCTCATCTCGAGGCATGGACCAATCAGGACCTTGAAACTGCGCGTGGCAACCTGGCGGCGGACGTTCAGTTCTACAGCCCGGCCGCGCACCTGGTCGGCATCGACGAGTACATGGACGGGCCGAGGGGCCTCACTCAATTCGCCAGGCATGTTGTGCCCGGCAGCCTTCGCGTGATCGCCGCCATGGGCGATGAGCGGAACGCACTGATCATGTACCAGGTCGACACTCAGGGCGACCCGATCGGCTCCAAGACGTTTCCATCCGCCCAGACGTGGCTGCTGGACGAGAGCGGAAAGATCCAGGTCGAGAGGATCGTCTCCTACGCGACTCCGAAGAGCTAGCTCTTCTTCTTCGATCTGGGCGCGGACATCAGGTCGCACCACGCGATCACGATCTTGCTCAGCTCGGCGGCACGCGCGTTGACCTCTGCCACATTCGCGAATCTCATGAAGCGCACCGCCCGTCCAGTGCCTTCCATGTGCGGGAACTTGCCGGGGATGATGCCGCCCCGGTTGAACATCAGGCTCACCGTTTTTTTGGTGTGCTGCACGAAGCTGGCGAAGTCGCCACCGCTGTGGAACGTCACGGTGCCGTACTTCGTGCCCTCCCCCATGCGCGAGTCTGCGCCGAGGATGACCTCACGCACGCGGCGCAGGATTGGCTCCGCCGGCTTGCCGGAGAACCACTTCTCGGCGACTGGATCCTTCTCCATCAGAGACACCCGGCGGGCCCGGTCCGGGCCCGCCGGGTTGCGAATCGGTTCAGCTCTGGCTGGGGTTCGTGCTCATGAGTCCGAACGCCGCGCCTTGCGGGTCCGTAAGAATTGAGAACCGGCCGCCGGGAAAGTCTTGCGGCGGAAGCAGCTCCTTGGCGCCCAGGCTGACTGCTTTCTGGTGCGTCTTGTCGACGTCGGCAGCACCGAAGTAGACCATCCAGTAGGACGGCACCTCCTTCGGCACCATCGGGTTCATCTCCATGCCGCCGGCGATGCTCTCGTCGGCGAGCTTGAACTCGGTGTAGTCGCCCTGTCCTTCGCCCATCGGGCTTACCTTCTCGCCCCAGCCGAAGACCTTCTTATAAAACTGCTTTGCCTTCTCGACGCCGCGTGAGTTCAGCTCGGCCCATGAGTAGACGCCGGGCTTGCGCAGCACGTCGAAGCCGTTCATGGTCTCCGGCTCCCAGACCGAGATGAACGCCCCGGTCGGGTCCTGGAACACAGCCATTCGGCCTACGTCCATGACCTTGAAGGCAGGCGCAACGACCTTGCCGCCTGCCGCCTCGACCTTCTTGGCCACGGCGTCGGCATCACGCGTGCCGATGTACACCATCCATGCCGATGGAGCGTTTGGATCCTGCGTCCCGCCGATGCCTGCCACGTCCTTGCCGTCGAGCCTCGCGATCGCGTAGCCGCCCGCGGCGGGATCCTTCTCGGGCTCGGCCTTCCAGCCGAAAAGTTTCGAGTAATAGTCGCGCGAACCCGATGGATCTGTGCTCGAAAGGTCGATCCATGCGGGCGAGTTGACGACAAACGTCTTCGTGTCGGCCATATGCGTACCTCCTTGGTACCAGAGCTGACGCGGGTGCCCTCTTGAGAGCCCCTCCCACCCTTCAACTACCCATTGTGCCACCGGCAGGTTAAGGAATCATGAGAGCCCGCTCAGCGTATGAATAGAGCGATGGCCGAAGCCCGCCCTGTCGATCTGGTCATCTTCTCTGACTACGTTTGACCCTGGTGCTACATCGACTCGGTCCGAGTCGAGCAGCTGGAGAGCGAGGGATTGGTCCATGTCACGTGGCTCCCCTTTGAGCTTCATCCCGAAGCCCCGCCCGAAGGCATACCGCGCGATGCGTACTTCGGACGCGCGCGCTCGGAGCGCATGCATTCGCACCTTCAGTCGATCGCAGAGTCGGTCGGATTGCAGATGCATTCGCGCGACGTGATCATCAACTCACGCCGCGCGCTCGGCGCCGCGGAGTTTGCGCGCGAGCGCGGCAAGTTCGAGGACATGCACCACGCGCTCTTCAAAGCGCACTGGGAAGGCAGCGGCCGGCTCGAGGACGTCGACGACCTCGTTCGCATCGGCACGACGGTCGGTCTGGATGGCGGCCCCCTGAGAAGCGCGGTTGAGGAGCATCGTTACGACCCGGTGATCGACGAGAACAGGCGAATGGCGAGCTCAGTGGGCATCGACGCGATACCGGCGCATATCTTCGGCCGCCGCTACCTCGTTCTCGGCGCGCAGCCCTACGAGGTGCTGAAGCAGGTCGTCGACCGGTTGGCGGCAGAGAAGTGAGGATCGTCTCGCTCTTGCCAAGCGCGACCGAATCGCTTTTTGCGCTCGGCCTGGGCGATCAGCTGGTCGCCATCACGCATGAGTGCGATTACCCGCCAGAGGCTGCGTCGCTGCCGGTCGTCACCAGGTCGACCCTCGACCTGGTCGGCCGAAGCGGGGCGCAGGTCGACGACCTCGTGGCGCTCGCGGCAAGAGATGGACGCTCCCTCTACGAGGTCGACACCGACGCGATCCATCGCCTCGACCCGGACCTCGTCGTGGCCCAGGACATTTGCGACGTGTGCGCGATTCCCGCCGACCAGGTGGCCGACGAGCTCGCCGGCGTACGCATGATCCGGCAGCATCCGCATTCGCTTGCCGATGTGCTCAGCGACATCGAAGAGCTCGCTGACGCGTGCGGCTCGGACTCGACTCCCCTGATGGCGCAGCTGCGAAGGCGCATCGAGGCGGCATCGGTGAAGGCTTCAGCGCTGCCTCGTGTGCGGGGCGTCTTCCTGGAGTGGTTGGACCCGCCCTATCGCGCGGGACACTGGACGCCGGACCTCCTGTCGCTGGCGGGGATCGATGACCCGCTGGCCAGGCCGGGAGTGCCGTCGGTGGCGCTCTCCTGGGACGACGTGAGGAGGGCACAGCCTGCCTTACTCGTCATTGCGCCTTGCGGCTTTGACAGGGATCGCGCCCAGCGTGAGGCGGACTCGCTCACCCACGCGATCGACTCCACCGGAGCCGTCAAGGTCGTCGTGCTCGACGGCTCCGCTTATTTCAACCGGCCCGGGCCGCGTCTGGTCGACTCGCTCGAAATCCTCGTTTCGGCTAGGACCGAAAGACCCTGACCAGCGATTCTTGGGCGTCGGAGAAAAGCCGGCGCAGCCCGTCCTCGCTCGCGCTGAGCTTTGCACTGCGGCCCACCGTCTTCTCCTCGAGCAATCCCGACTCGCGAAGCACCTGCACGTGAGCGCTGACCGTGGGCTGCGAGAGGTGAAACTGTCGTGCGATCTCGGTGACTGAAGCCGGCTCACGGGCCAGACGCAGCAGGATGGCAAGCCGCGTGGGATCGGCCAGGGCTTTGATGCTGGACGAGATCTCGGCGGCCACCTTGCGGTAAGAGGGCTCGTCGTGACGAATTCCCTGGCCGGCGAAAACCGTGCCGTCCAGATCAAGGACGTGGATCTTGCCGCCGAACCAGCACGGCGTGAGGATGAGCTTGCCCTCCTCGGCGGCTGTATCGGCGAGCGCATCGATCTGCGGCCGGCCGGCCCACAGCGTGGGCATCCCGAGCAGCTGGAGGTAGGTGACGCCGTCCTGGAGCGCCCGCGTCCAGCGCTGCGCCTCGGCGATCACGGCGGGCCTCCCCTCTGCCTCCCACTCACGTTCGACCGCGCTCCACATCTCAGTCAGCAGCTCCACGTAGCGCTTTCGCACGGCCGGGTCCGCGCGGAGCCTGGACAGGCGGGATCGCGTCGCCTCGAGCTCGGCGGGACTCTCCGAGCGCAGGGATGGAATCTCCGACCCATCCAACATCGCGTCATCGATTCGCGCGAAGAAGCGCCCGAGATCGAGGTCCAGCATCGTGCCGGAGCGCTGGGCCAGGACGATCAGCTCGGTGGAGTACCGCGTCACGTCGTCGCCCCTGAGGCGGGCGAGCTCGGGACCGAGGCTGAGGCGCAGGGCCTCGAGGGGGGCGAAGGCGTCTTCATGCTCGTGGCCGGCCTGGGCGAAGTGCAGGACCCACATCAGCTCGAGCGGCGCGGAGGGGGCGACCCTGATCCGGCTTTCCCGGGTGTCGTCGTCTAAGGCTGGCATAGCTTGACGCCTATGTTAACAGGTGGAGTCGGCGACTCAAGTTAGTTGATTGCCTATTCCAACAGTCGATGGCCTATAATACGGTCCATGGACCACTACAGCGCGGAGAAATGGATGCTGGAGCGCCACCGGGACATGATTCGCACCGCCGAGCGGCAAGCGCGGTTGGGGCCCGAGACCGACCTGACCCTCCGGTCCTGGTCCGCGGCTTGCCTGCGGTCCCTGGCAGACAGGCTGGATGGGGCCGCGCGGCTCGACCCGTCGGGAAATCTGAGCCCGCACCTTCGCCTGGTAACTCGGCGCCGTATCGGCTAGCGGCGGCCCCGGAAAGCGACGCAACGCGGTCATGGCGACCCCTAATCTATTGGGGTATCGGCTGCGGGAGGTCCGGGCCGCGGGGAGGAGTTCGAAGATGAGACGAGTCGCCTTTGCCTTCATAGGATTGCTGCTGCTTGCCGGCTGCGGCGGAAATGGAAGCGGTGGGACGGGCAACAATTCTGGCACTCCGCAGCCCGGCGGCACCGCCACGGTCGCGCTGGAGAGCGAGCTCAGAACACTGGATCCACTCGACTCCTCCCTTTTGGTCGAGCGTGAGGTCTTCTACAACATGTACGACTCGCTCTTCACAATCGATCCGACGCTGAAGATCAAGGCGGGCCTGGTGAAGACCTGGGATGTATCCGACCCGCTGAACTACAAGTTCACGCTGCAGTCGGGCGTCAAGTACCACGACGGGACGGCGTTCAACGCCGCGTCGGTCAAAGCCAACATCGAACGCTACAAGACGGCCGCCAACTCTCGACGCAAGTCCGACCTTTCCAGTATCAAGACCGTCGAGGTCGTAGACGACACCCACGTCGTCTTCCACCTGGGCACACCGAACGCGACGCTGCTCGCCACGCTGGTCGACCGAGCCGGAATGATGCTGTCGATCGACGCCGTCACGAAAGGCGGCGCCAACTTCTCGCTGGCTCCGACAGGCGCGGGCAGCGGTCCGTTCCAGTTCGTCGAATGGAAGCGCAACGACCACCTGACCCTGAAGAAGAACCCGAGCTACTGGAAAGCGGGTCTCCCCTACCTTGACGGCCTGACCTACCGGGCCATTCCCGACGTCAATGCCATCGTTTCCGCGCTGAAGACAGGTGACATCGACATTGCGCGAACCATCGGTGCGAAGGACGTCGCCGGGATCAAGACAGACTCGAATCTGATCTATCGCGACACTCCCGCGATCGGCTTCAACGGTTTTGAGCTCAACACCAGCGCGCCCCCGTTCAACGACCCGGCCAAGCGCAAGGCGGTGGCGATGGCCGTCGACCGCTACTCGGTCTTGAAGAACATCAACTTCAACATCGGGGTGGTGGCCTATGGTCCGATCCCGCCGTCGAGCTGGGCGTTCGACTCGAGCGAGAAGATCTTCGACCACGCCGACGCTCAGAAGGCGAAGTCGACCGCGACGGGCTTCACCTTCACCTTCAAGACCACCTCCGATCCCGTCGCCCAGCAGGCGGCGCAGCTGTTGCAGTCGGAGCTGGCTCAAGCCGGGATCACGATGCAGATCCAGACCGAGGAGTTCGCGACCTACGTGCAGGAGTGCGCCAGCCACCAGTTCCAGGCGTGCAACGTGAACTGGTCCGGCCGGATCGACCCCGACGGCAACATGTACGCGTGGTGGCACACGGGCGGCGACTTCAACGACAGCGTGTACAGCAACTCCCAGGTGGACGCCTGGCTGGAAGACGCGCGCACCAGCGCGGATCAAAGCAAGCGCAAGCAGGACTACGACAATGCGCAGAAGCAGATCGTGCAGGACGCGCCGTATGTCTTCACAACCTTCGGTGTCAGCTCGCAGATCTCGGACACCAAGATCCACAACTTCACGCTCTATCCCGACCTGATGATCCGGATGGCGGAGGTCTGGAAGGGCTAGCAAGGCCACCGATGCGGCGCCGGAGGGCTAGCGCGGCGTGACCGCCTACGTCCTCCGGCGCCTCCTGTTGATGCTGCCGGTGGCTTTTCTCGTCACCGTCGGCGTCTTCATGCTCATCCACCTGAGCCCGGGCGACCCGGCGCTGATCATCCTGGGCGAAGACCGCAGCCCGCAGGCCATCGCGCAGATCCACCAGGAGCTCGGCCTCGACAAGCCGCTCTACGTTCAGTACGGCATATGGCTGGGCCACATCGTGCACGGCGATTGGGGCCGCTCGATCACGACCCACCAACCCGTCGCCGTGGCGATCACCGAGCGCCTGCCGGCAACGATCGAGCTCGGCCTCACCGCATTGCTGTGGTCGCTGCTCGTGGCGATTCCGCTCGGCACGATCGCCGCCGTGCGGCGAGGCTCCGTCGCGGACTCGGTTGCCACGGGCATCACGGTGGCCGGTGTTTCCATCCCCAACTTCTTCATCGGGATCGTGTTGATCTTCGTGCTCTCGGTGACGCTTCGCCTTTTCCCATTCGGAGGCTACGTCCCCTTCCTGACGGATCCGCTGGAGAGCCTGCGCCACGTCGCGCTTCCGGCCATCGCGCTGGGTACCGCAGGCGCGGCCATCAACATGCGCTTCACCCGCTCATCGATGATCGAGGTACTCAACCACGACTACATACGCACGGCGCGGGCGAAAGGAGCGTCGTGGCGGCGTGTCGTCTTCGTTCACGCCCTCAAGAACGCGCTGATCCCGGTCGTGACGATAGTCGGGTTGCAGATTGGAGGCATCATCGAGGGGGCCGTCGTCACGGAGACGGTGTTCACCTGGCCCGGAGTCGGTCGCCTCGCCGTCGAATCGATCTTCAACCGCGACTACACCGTCGTGCAGGGCATAGTGCTTCTCGCAGCCTTCTCTTACATGGTCGCCAACCTGCTGGTCGACCTGGCCTACGCCTGGCTCGACCCCCGGATCTCCTACGCATGAGCAACGCGCCCGCCATCGTCGCCGCCCAGGAGCCGGTCCGGCGCACACCGATCGCACTGCTCGACCTGATTCGCACCCACCGTCGGGTCACGTTCGCCTTCGCGCTGGTCGCGGTCCTCTTCCTGATCGCGCTCGTGTCGCCAGTGATCTCGCCGCATGACCCGCTCGCCGTGAGACCCGACGACTCCTACCTCCCTCCCCTCACACCCGGGCACGTCCTGGGTACGGACGAGCTCGGGCGTGACCTCTTGAGCCGCGTCCTGTGGGGGGCGCGTGTCTCCCTTCCCGTGGCCTTCGTCGCCGTCGCGGTCGGCCTTTTCGCCGGGGGGCTGATCGGCCTGGTGAGCGGGTACGCCGGCGGAGTCGCCGACCTCCTCCTGATGCGCTTCGTCGACGCGCTGCTGGCCTTCCCCGGCCTGATCCTGGCAATCGCCGTCGTTGCCGCCCTAGGGCCCGGCCTGCGCAACGCGATGATCGCGATCGGAATCGTTGCCGTCCCTGTCTACGCGCGCCTCGTCCGTGCGGTCGTGCTCCAGCTCAAGCAGATGGAGTTCATCGTGGCGACGCGGGCGCTTGGCGCAACGCCGCTCCGGCTCGTCCTGCGCCACCTCATTCCGAACCTGCTGAACCCGATCATCGTCCAGGTGTCACTCTCGGCGGGCTTCGCCATTCTGGCCGAGGCGACGCTCTCGTTTCTCGGCCTCGGCGCGCAGCTGCCGACACCGGACTGGGGGCAGATGATCAACGCGGGCGCGTCATTCCTGACCAACGACCCCTGGCTCGCCATCGTGCCCGGCGCCGCGATCTCGATCACCGTCTACAGCTTCAACCTGCTCGGCGACTCGCTGCGCGACGCTCTCGACCCAAGGCTGCGTTCTTGATGAGCTTCGCCCACCTGCTGGAGGTCGATGACATCCACACCCACCTCGCCGTGAAGGACGGCACGGTCCGGGCAGTGGACGGCGTCTCTTTCACCATCGACGCCGGTGAGACGCTGGGCATCGTCGGCGAGTCCGGATCGGGCAAGTCGATGACCGCGCTTTCGATCATGCGCCTGCTCCCTCGGAGCGGAAGCATCGTGGAGGGGAAGGTCACGTTCAAGGGCCGCGTCCTGACCGACCTCTCGGAGGACGAGATGGAGGCGATGCGCGGGACAGAGATCGCGATGATCTTCCAGGACCCCATGACGTCGCTCAACCCCGTCTACCGGATCGGGTGGCAGGTCGGCGAACCCCTGCGCATCCACCGCCACGTCGACACCCGCAAGTCGATCGTGGCCGCAGTCGACCTGCTGCGCAAGGCCGGCATTCCCGACGCACCCAGGCGCGTCGGCCAGTTCCCCCACATGTTCTCCGGAGGCATGCGCCAGCGGGCGATGATCGCGATGGGTCTGAGCACGAGCCCGAGCCTGCTGATCGCCGACGAGCCCACAACCGCGCTCGACGTGACGATCCAGGCCCAGATCCTCGATCTCCTACGCACGCTCAACCGCGATTACGGGACCGCGACGATCCTGATCACGCACAACCTCGGGGTGGTCGCGGGAATGTGCGACCGCGTCATCGTGATGTACGCGGGGCGCGTCGTCGAGCAGGGTCGGACCGAGGACGTGTTCGCCAGGCCGGAGCATCCATACACGTGGTCGCTGCTGCGTTCGATCCCGCGGCTCGATGCGGATGAGCACGAGCCGCTCAAACCGATCGACGGATCGCCTCCCGACATGGTCCGGCTTCCCGCGGGTTGCAAGTTCACGCCGCGCTGTCCCTTCGCAATCGGCCGATGCGCGAAGGAAGAGCCGGAGCTCCTGGCCGTGCGCAACCAGCTGTCGCGGTGCTGGGTGACCCAGGGCGGTGTCACGCTCGACGGCGCCGGCGTTGGCTGAGGCGCCGGCGCGGCCTTCTGCCCAGGCCTGGACGCCGGCCCAGCCGCTGGTCGAGGTCCGTGGCCTGCGGACCTGGTTTCCCGTTCGCTCAGGCGTGATCAACCGGGTGGTCGGCCAGGTCCGCGCGGTCGATGGGGTCGATCTCGACATCAGGCAGGGCGAGACGCTGGGCCTGGTCGGCGAGTCGGGGTGCGGCAAGTCGACCCTCGGCCGGTCGATCTTGCGACTGGTGCAGCCGACCGCCGGCGAAGTGCGCTTCAAGGGCAGAGACATCCTGCGCATCGGGTCGCGCTCGATGAGGCGGATGCGGCGCGAGATGTCGATCATCTTTCAGGACCCCTTCGCCTCGCTCGACCCGCGCCAGACGGTGGCCGACATCCTTGGCGAGGCGCTCGACATCCATCGCCTCGCGCGCTCCACGCGTGCCCGCAAGGAGCGCGTCTCCGAGCTACTCGGGCTTGTCGGGCTGTCGGGTGACTTCGCGGGAAGGTACCCGCACGAGTTCTCGGGCGGCCAGCGACAGCGGATCGGCATCGCGCGCGCACTGGCGGTGGATCCGTCGTTCATCGTGTGCGACGAGCCCATCTCGGCGCTGGACGTGTCGATCCAGGCACAGATCATCAACCTGCTCGAGCAGCTGCAGGACAAGTTTCACCTCACCTATCTCTTCATCGCCCACGACCTGTCGGTGGTCAAGCACATCTCCGACCGCATCGCCGTCATGTACGTCGGCAAGGTGGTCGAGGTGTCACCGGCCCGAGACCTGTACCGCCAGCCCAAGCACCCCTACACCGGGTCGCTGCTGTCAGCGATTCCGATTCCCGATCCGCGTCTCGAGCGCCGCCGCGAGCGGATCATCCTCAAAGGCGACGTCGCATCGCCGTTGAATCCGCCGAGCGGCTGCCGTTTCCGGACGAGGTGCTTCAAGGCGCAGCCCCGATGCGCCGAAACCGAGCCTCCGCTGGAGACGGTGAACCTGGGCGACCACAAGGCCGCCTGCTACTACCCGCTCAGCTAACGCCCGACGGCGTAGGCCTGGCCGCCTCGCGGGTTGGCCGCCGCGGAAAGCAGCCCCGCCTCGGCATCGATTCCCACGGCACAGATCCGGCCGAGCGACCACGGTTCCGCCTCCACCACCTCATGACCTCGGCGCCGCAGCTCATCCAGCACTCCCGCCGGCATGGGTTCGCTGTGCAGGCGGCCGGGGTGTGCATCGTGCGGAGCGAACGAGCTCGGGAAATGAGAGGTGTGGAACATCGGCGCATCGATCGCGGCCTGCAGGTCCAATCCGAACAGCGCATGCGCGAGGAAGAATTCGAGCGTCCACTGGTCCTGCTGATCTCCGCCCGGGGTGCCAAACGCAAGCCGCGGCGCGCCATCGCGAAAGGCGAGCGTGGGGCTCAGCGTTGTCCGCGGCCGCTTGCCGCCCTCCAGGTGATTGGGATGCTCCGGGTCGAGGTTGAACATCTGGGCGCGCGTGCCCAGACAGAAGCCAAGCCCCGCGATCACGGGCGAGCTCTGCAGCCAGCCGCCGCTGGGGGTGCACGCGACGAGGTTGCCGTGCCGATCCGCGACGGCAACGTGGACAGTGTCGCCTCGGACCGCGCCAAGCGACTGCGATCCCGTTCCGGTCCAGTGGCCGGGGGTCACGGGTTGCGAATCGCGACGCGGGAGGCGCGGCTTCGTCCCCAACGGCGATCCCGGCCGCAGCTCGACCGAGGCGCGTTCGCCGACGAGCCGGCGCCTGGTTTCGGCGTATTCGCGCGAGAGCAGCTCGGCCAGCGGCACGCGCGCAAAGTCCGGGTCCGCGTACCACGCCTCACGGTCCGCGAAAGCGAGCTTGGCGCACTCCATGACCACGTGGATGTGCTCGGCGGAGAGAAACCCATTCGAGCCGAGGTCGAACGGCTCGAGCAAGCGGAGCTGCTGGAGAAAAACCGGGCCCTGGCTCCACGGCCCGCACTTGGCGACGGTCCAGCCATGGAAATCGGTGACGACCGGCTCCTCGTGCCTTGCCTGGAACGCGGCCAGGTCGGCCGTGGTCAGAAATCCCGGATGAGCCGAACCCGAGCTGTCCATCACCGCGGCGCGGCAGTGTTGCTCGATCGCCTCAGCGACAAAACCCGAGTAGAAGGAGCGCGCCGCGGCCTCGATCTGCTCCTCCCTTCCCCCCGCCGACGACTCGGCCTCGCGCACGAGACGCCGGTAGGTCGAGGCAAGATCGCGATTGCGAAACAGGTGCCACGGGCGGGGCAGGCCACCGTCGAGGTACGTGGCGGCCGAGCTCGGCCAGTGCTCGCGAAAGAGCGGCTCGACCATCGCGAGGGTGTCGACGATCCGAGGCAGCAGCGGGTAGCCCGACTCGGCATAGCCGATCGCGAACTGCAACACGTCCGCGAGCCGCCACGTGCCGTGGTCGCGCAGGAGGGCCATCCATCCGCCGAAGGCGCCCGGCACACAGGCGGCGACCAGGCCCGTCCCGGGGATCTCCGCGAGCCCCATTTCGCGGACGTGCGGGATGGTCGCGTTTGCCGGCGCAGGCCCCTGGCCGGAGATCACTTCCGTGCGCTCGCGCGTGGTGTCCCACAAGAGGATCGGCACCTCGCCGCCGAGACCATTGAGATGAGGTTCGACGACCTGGAGCACGAACCCGGCGGCGCACGCCGCATCGAAGGCGTTGCCGCCGCGATCGAGCACCGTCATCGCGCATTGGGAGGCGAGCCAGTGCGTCGAGCTGACGACACCGAACGTGCCCTTGACCTCAGGCCGAGTGGTGAAAGCCACCGGACTCAGAAAGCCTCCTGCAGGCCGCCGCGGCGAGCCCAGTTCTCGAGCAGCCGGAACAGCAGGTAACCCCCGAGCGCCCACATCAGCCCGACGAGCAGCTCGCCTGCCAGGAGCCCGCCGACCTGACCGAGTGATGCACCCGCGGCCGCATCGCGGGCAGCCTGGACGCCGCGGGTAAGGGGGAGGGCATAGGCGAGCACCTGCACTGCGCCGGGGAGCCGGCTCACCGGGAAGTTGATGCCGCAGATGATCAGCAGGACGTAGTAGACGATGTTGGCGATGATGATGGCGTCTCGCATGACGAGCCCGATGCTGCCGAACATGAGGCCGAGGCCGGCGGTCGTCAAGGAGATCACCACGACGCAGAGTGCGAGCAGCAGCAGGTTGGCGTGCTGCAGGTTCAGGCCGTAGATGACCACGACGATCGCCAGGCCGATGACGACCGTGGCGATGCCGTCGATGACGTTGACGACGGCGCGGCTGAGAAAGGTGATGAGGCGATTGGCGGGTGACGCCAGAAGGATGGGGAGGGTTCCGTACTGACGCTCATTTGCAACCGTCGCGATGACTCCGAAGATCCCGGCGTTGGCGGTGAGCTGCAGCGCGTTGCCAAGAGCGAAATACAGCGCGTTCTGCCGCCCGGTCGCGTACACGCCGAGCTCGACGAAAAACAAGATCTGGGTGACGGGGAGCAGGACCTTGTACGCGACGTAGCCCTGGGGATTGGCCCATTGAAAAAGGGCCACGTACTGGAGGTAGGTCGACCGGCCGAACACTCCAGCCTCGAGGGCGAGCCGCTTCATGCGAGCGCCAGTTGCCCCGACATCCTTGCCCTCCGCTCGACCAGCGCGTAGAGGAAGTAGGCGCCGGCCAGATAGGCGAGGCTGAGGCCGATGGTCGCGAGCCACCACGTCGCAAAGTTGTGGGGCCCCTCGGCAAGCGTCGACGCGTAAAGCGCGCGCACCGCCCAGGTCGGAGCCAGGAAGCCGGCGACGCCCTGCGCCCACGGTGCCAGAACCGCCACCGGGAACATGAATCCGCAGAGCACATAGACGCCCAGCTCGAAGCCATTCAGCATGCTGAAGGCCCAGCGCCAGAGCGCAAACAGCGGCGTCAGCGTCAGTGCGATGCAGAAGAACGAAAGCGTCAGGACGCCCAGCGAGATCACAAAACGACCGCCGTCGAGAGCCGGCAGCACAGCGTGGAACCCGACGTAGGCAAAAGCGGCCGTAGGCAGAAACGCGAGGAGGCCGAAAAGCAGGCCACCGCAAATCTTCCCGAGCAGGATCACCCAGAGCGGGGTCGGCGTGGCGAAGATCTGCTCGAGCGTTCCGTTCCAGCGCTCCTCCTGGATGCCGTTTCCGCCCTCCAGGTAGGCGACCGACCAGTATCCGATGAGCCCGCCGCCAAGGACTCCATACACGACATGCGACGAGGCCGCGCCAGGGCTGCTCAGCACGTACAGGCCGACCGCCGCAAACAGCACCGGGAAGACGAGCCAGTTCAGGTAAGCCCAGGGACTGATGACGCGCAGTCGGATGCTGACTCGGAACGCACTGAACGCGGCGCGTGCGAGGCCGGTCACCGCGACTCCAGGGGTTCCCATAAATTCACGGCGAAGCCTCTGAATTTGTGGGGTTTTCGCCGATCAGCTGCACGTATGCGTCCTCGAGGGTCGGCTCGCGCGAGCTCACCTTCTCCAATTTGATGCCGTCGAGGATCACGCCCAGCCGTGTCATCACGTCGGCCGGTCGAGCGCAGTGGACGGTGACGACCTGGGCGAGCTCGTGCTCGGAGATGGCGACCGACCTGACGCCGGGAAGGCTGCGGAGCCCCGCCAGCCGCTCGACCGGCATCCCCACGACCTCGAACTCGACGATGCCCTGGTCATGCACGAGGGTCTTGATGCTGCTCGGCGTGCCTTCGGCGACGATCACGCCATCCCTGATCACGGCGAGCCGGTCGCATATGGCATCGGCCTCGAACATGTAATGGGTCGTCAGGAAGACCGTCTTGCCGGCGTCCGCGAGCTCCCTGACGATGACGCGCAGCTCGCGCGCCCCGACTGGATCGAGCCCGATGGTCGGCTCGTCGAGGAACAGGACCTCTGGATCGTTGAGCAGTCCTCGCGCGAGGTGCAGGCGCTGCTTCATGCCGCGGGAGTACAGCTCCACCCTGTCCTTCTCCCTGCCCGCGAGGTCGAGCCGTTCCAGCAGCTCGGGGATCCGCCGCCGCGAGACCTCAGGTGGTACGCGGTAAAGGTCCGCGAAGTAACGCAGGTTGTCGAGACCGGAGAGCCGCCAGTAGAGACCCCGTTCGCCGCCGAAGACGAAGCCGATGCGCTTCCGCAGCGCCCACTGGTCCTTGACTGCATCCAGACCCAGCACCAGGGCAGTCCCCGACGCGGGCAGCAGCAGCGTGGTGAAGATCTTGACCATCGTGGTCTTGCCTGCTCCGTTGGGACCGAGCAGCCCGAAGAGCTCACCCTTGGCGATTTTCAGATCGACTCCGCGAAGAGCCGCGCGCTCGACGCGCTCGCGCCGAAAGACACCGCGGGTCGTGGTGTAGGTCTTGCGAAGCTGGCGCGCTTCGATCGCCGGATTTGTCGTCATCAGCCCTCTAGGCTAGTGGCTCATGAACCAGTTCTTCGAAGCGCTCGGACAGCAATGGGTCGACGCCGCGCAGAAGCGGGGAGCCAGAATCGCCAAGCCCGAGCTCGACTCGCGTGTCGCCCTCGAGCTGCTGGAGCTGGCCCGCGTCGCCGCGCACACGCAGGAGCGGCGGTTCGCGCCGCTGACGTGCTACCTCGCCGGCGTCGCGGCCGAGCGCTTGCGCGCGACCACGCAGCCAGACGATGAGGCAGTGGCCGCGTACATCCTCGAGGTGAGGCAGAAGCTGGAGGCGGAGAACCCCTAGCGGACGCTGATCACCGGCAGCTGGCGGAAGCTCTGCACGGAGAGTCGGGCCGCCACCGCCGAGGCGACCTTGCGCAGCGCCTGCGCGCCCGCGGTGTCCGGCCGCGAAACGACCACGGGCGCGCCGGCGTCGGCTTCCTCGCGGATCGCCGGCTCGAGCGGGATCGCACCCAGGTACGGCGTCCCCAGCCGCTGCGCCGCACGTTCGGCCTGCCCGTGGTCGAAGACGTGATGCTCCTCGCCGCACTTGCCGCAGACGAACCAGCTCATGTTCTCGATGAGGCCGAGCGGCGTCACGTTGAGGCCGCGAAACATCTGCAGCGATTTCACGGCGATCTTCAGCGCGGCCTCCTGAGGCGTGCACACGATGGCGACACCGGAAAGAGGGACAGCCTGCGCGAGCGTCAGCGACGCATCGCCGGTGCCGGGCGGCAGGTCGACCACGAGGTAGTCGAGCTCACCCCACAGCACATCCGACAGAAGCTGCTCGATCGCGCGTGAAACCATCGGTCCGCGCCAAACCATCGCCTTGTCGGCGCCGGCCAGCAAACCGATCGAGATCACCTTCATCCCGTAGGCCTCGAGCGGGACAAGCTTCTGGTCGCGCACCTGGGGCGTGCCGTCGACTCCGAGCATCCCGGGCACCGATGGACCGTAGATGTCTGCGTCGAGCACGCCGACCCTGGCCCCGGAGAGCTGCAGCGACGCGGCCAGGTTGACGGCGATGGTCGACTTGCCGACGCCACCCTTTCCTGACGCGACGGCGACGATGTGTTTCACCCCTGGGATCGCGCCTGTCCGCGCGCCGCCGTTGAACGGGGTCCGCACGTTCGCGGTCATTCTCAGGTCGACGGCGGTCACGCCGGGCAGGCCGCTGACGAGGTCGTGCGCGAGCGCCTGGAAACGGTCACGCACCGGGCAGGCCGGCGTCGAGGTCGTGCGCGAGCGCCTGGAAACGGTCACGCACCGGGCAGGCCGGCGTCGTCAGCTCGAACGTGAAGCTGACCTTGCCCTCGCCCGAGATCGCGAGGTCCTTGATCATGCCCAGGCTCACCACGTCGCGGCCGAGATCGGGGTCTTTGATCGCCGCCAGGACCGCGAGGACCTCTTCCTTACTGGGCACTGAAGATCACCGCAGCTCGCAGCGCGAGCACACCGAGCAGGACGAGCAATGACACGACGAGAGTGTCGAGGCGGACGCGCGTCAGGACCGCGGATCCGCCCGAGGCCTGCATCCGCATGTGACCTCGCGCCATGACCAGAGACGCGGCTATCCCGGCGACCGCCAGTGCCCACAGCGCAAGCCAGGGCAGGAGGCGAGGCAGTGTCCCAGCTGCTCCCACGGTGACGAAGAAGACGATGATCAGTGCCAGCTCGAGCGCTGCGAAGTAGCCGCCCGCCTGGTGCAGGCGGCTCAGGCTGAAGGCAGCTTCGGGGCGGTAGCGCATGAGGAAAGCGATGAGCGCAGCGGCGCCGCTCAAGCCGGAAGCGAGGAAGAGGCCACCTAGCGACCACGTGTCGCTCCATACGGGTTGATTGCTCACGCTGAGCAGGACGCCCGTGTAGGAGGCGAGGAAGATGGCGAGCGCAGCCCCGATGACGTTGAACATGCGATTCAGCAGCAGAGGCACCAAAGGACTTCCGCGACGGTCGCTCAACCACGCCTCGGCCGCAGAAACGAACGCGAAGAAACCGAAGACCAGCAGCGCCCATGCGCCGATCGACATGGGCGACCAGTACTTGAAGTTGAGGCCGGTGTCCCCGGGCGTGACGTCGACGAGCATGTGCCAGAAGCGAGCCCAGCTGACGCCGAGGTCGGCGGTCAGAAGGATCGGACAAAGCACGGTTGTGACGAGGCTCACGTAGAACCCGATCCTGGCCGCGGGCTCGTCGCGCGGATCGCCGGAGAGGCGCAGCAGAGTCGCGATCGCGTAAGAGCCGCCCGCCAGGCCCGCGAACAAGAAGTAGAAAAGGATGTACCAGAGCCACTGCGGCGACCGGACGAAATGCTCGGCCGCGAGATACATCATCAGCCCGTCACCCGTCGCCTGAACGCAACGAGCCCCCCGACCACGGCAAGCGCTGCCGTGATCGCTGCGCCGACGTATCCGCCCAGGTCATTGCGGCTGGGCAGCTTCGCGTTGTCCGCGTTGGGCAGGCCGTAGGTCTCGGGTTTGTCCATGAGCAGAAAGAATGCGTTCAACCCGCCATACACCTTGTCGTCCCGCCCATACAGCTGAGCCTGGTTCATGCCCTGGCTGTGCAGCGTGGCGAGGCGCACGTCGGCCGCCTGCTGGAGGTCCGCGAGCGGCCCGAACTGGATCGACTGCGTGGGGCACGCCTTCGCGCACGCCGGTTCGAGGCCACCCTGCAGGCGGTCGTAGCAGAGCGTGCACTTGTGGGCGGTGCCGGTCTGCTGGTTCATGCCGATGACGCCGTAAGGACAGGCCGCGATGCAGTTGCGACACCCGTTGCAAACGTCCTGCTGGATGAAGACGGTGTTGAACTCGGTCCGAATGATGGCGCCGGTGGGACAGACTTCCATGCAACTCGCGTGCTTGCAGTGCTTGCAAACGTCGGACATCATCAGCCAGGCGCTTCCATTGCCTGTCGTGGCGGATTTGTCCGGCACCTGCTCGATGAACTTCACATGCCGCCAGTTCTGCGCGTCCAGCGAGCCGGTGTTGTCGAAGCTGTCCGCAAGGAAGGTCGGGTTGTTGCCCTCGAGCTGATTCCACTCCTTGCACGCCACCTCGCAGGCCTTGCACCCGATGCAAACGCTCGTGTCGGTGAAGAACCCGTATTCCTCGCCTGCTTTTATGGTCGCCATTCTCAAAATCCCATCAGGTTCGGGGTGATCTTGGTGAAGCCGCGATCCCGTGCGTAGAGGTCAAGCGGAATCGCGGCGAGCTCGTCGACGACTGGCACCGCCTTCGGGTCGGACGCCACGTCGATGCTCAGCAGGTAGTGGCGGCAGCTTTCGCACGCCTCTATGCGAACGTGGGGAAAGATCGCGCCGTGGTCCATCGGCGGCACACCACGCTGAAGCCCTCGCACGACACTTCCCTGCTCGCCCGACGTGGTGCCGTGCTCGCTGAAGATGGAGAGCTTGGCGCTGCGGTCCTCACCGCAACCCGGGCACGTCATGCGGGCGAAACCCCAGGTGGCGCTGCATCGGGAACAGAGAAGGCGCCTCGGGCCCGTCGCCAGGTCTTCCGGACCTGGGTCGAAGTAGCTCAGCTGCGGAAGGCCGCCGCAATCGGGACAGTGCAGCTCGTCGCGCGGTCCGGCGCAAACGCGCCGGGCGTCGGCGCCCAAAGCCTCCAGGACCGGTCCCAGCGCGGCGCGCGCGAGGAACCGATCGACCGCGGGCTGCTCCCCGCCGTCGATCCATCTCAGGACGATCGCGCGCGGATGCTCGGTCTCGATCCGGTGGATGAGCTCGGAGCGCATGCGCTCCGGTCCCAGGGCAAGGCTCACGTCCAGCACGCTCGGCACCACGATGTCGGTGACGTACGAGGCAAGGTCCTCGGCGGCAGGCCTGTTGGCGGCGGCGTCGTCAAACGCCCTTTCCTGGACGGCCAGCAGGGCGCCGTAGAAATCGAGCAGCTGGCGCGCGAAGCCCTGGCGCGCGCGGAGCTCGCCAACGCGACGGCGCCGTTCTGTCCAGACGTCGCTCGCTGTTGCGGCGACAGGCATCAGATCTTCTCCAGGTTGACCAGGAAGGCTTTGAACTCCGGCGTCCGCGCGTTGGCGTCGCCGACGAACGGCGTCAGAGCGTTGGCCAGCCAGTAGCGGCCGTGGCTGGGATCGCTGTCCGCGGAAATGCCGACGTAGCCCCAGTGAATCGGAATCCCGATCTGGTACACCGTCTGGCCCGCGACGGTCATCGGTCCCAACCGCTTCGTGACGAGCGCGAGGACCTCGACCTTGCCCCGTTTCGACGACACCCTGACCCGGTCTCCGCTCTTGATGCCTTTGGTGCCGGCCAGCTCGGCGGGAATCTCGACGAAGGGCTTCGGCTGCAGCTGGACCAGGTGCGGGACGTGCTGCGTCACGTAGTGCTCGTGCTCGGTCAACCGATAGCTGGTTGCGATGTAGGGAAACTCGGTCGCGGTGCCGAATCGGTCCGGACGGCCGGCCGCCTTGTCGTACAGGAATGCGACCGGCGACGCCGAATTGGCGGCATGCAGCGGGTTGGCCACCGGCGACTCGATGGGCTCGTAATGCTCGGGGAAAGGTCCGTCGACCATGCCGTTGCTGAACAGCCGGCCGACCCCCTCGCCGTTCATGATGAAAGGAAGCCACGCGGCGGGGTCGTGCGGGTCCATGGTCGCCGGGTAGTCGGGCACGTCGCCGACCCAGCTCTTGCCATTCCACGTAATCCCTGGACGACTCGGGTCCCAAGCCTTGCCGTCGAGGTCGGCCGAGGCGCGGTTGTACATCACGCGGCGGTTGAGCGGCCAGCTCCACGCCCAGCCGGCATAGAAACCCATGCCGGTCGGATCGTTGGCCTTGGGATCCTGGATGCCGGCGCGCCGTTTCATCAGGTTGCCGGAGTCCAGGTAGCTTCCGGTGTAGATCCAGTCGCCGGTCGTGGTCGTGCCGTCGTCTTTGAGGTTGGCGAAGCTGGTCATCTGCTTGCCCGTGCCCAGGTCCTTGCCGTTGATCTCCTTGGCGATCTCGTCGAGCTCCGGTTTGGTCGGGTCCTTGTAGTCGAACGTCAAGCTCATGATCGGGTCGGGGAACTTGCCGCCACCCGATTTGTAGAGCGCCTTCACACGCTGAAAGATGTCGGCGAGGATCCAGTGGTCGTGCCGTGCCTGCCCCTGGGGCGGAATCACCTGGTCCTTCCACTGCGACCAACGTCCGCTGTTGACGAACGAGCCGTCCTTTTCGATCCAGTGCGTCGCCGGCAGCATGAAGACCTCAGTCTTGACCTGGCCCGCGTCGACCCCAGGCGCGTGCCAGAACTCCGAGCTAGTCGTCGGCAGCGCGTCCATCACGACGAGCCATTTCAGGTTGGCGAGCGCCTGGCGCACCTGGTTGCTGTCTGGGCCGATGCTGGCCGCCGTCATTCCCGACAGCATCAGCCCCTCCATCTTTCCCTTCAGCGCCTGGTCGTAGATCGTCATCCACGATGCGTTGCTTGCCGGTTTCGGGATGAAGTTGAAGGCGAACTCGTTGCTCTTGGTCGCGGCTGCCCCGTACCAGCCCTTCAGCGTGCTGACCATGAACTTGCCGTAGTTGAGACCGAAGAAATTCCACGAGTTCGGGTCGGACTTCTTGGGCGCGCTCTGCGCGACGTAATCGGCGATCGTCTTCTGACCCGGTGCGGGGATCTTGAGATAGCCCGGCAGGATCTCCCACGATATGGCGTGGTCGGTGTTGCCCTGGATGTTGGCGTGGCCACGCTCGGCATTCATGCCACCGCCAGGGCGCCCCATGTTGCCCAGGAGAAGCTGCAGCACCGCGCCCGACCGGATGAGCTGCCCGCCCGTGGTGTGGTGTGTGAGGCCCACCGCGTACACGATCGTCATCACCTTGTCCGGCTTGCCCATCTGGCCGACCAGGTCCGCGACCTTGTTGAAATCGTCGACCGGGATGCCGGTGATGCTCGAAACGACATCGGGCGTGTAGCGCGAGTAATGCTGCTTCATCAGCTGAAAGACCGATCGCGGATTCTGGAGGGTCAGGTCGCGCTTGGCGAACCCTGTCGCCGCATCGGTGTCGTAGCTCCAGGATGCGATGTTGTAGCTGCGCGTCGAAGCGTTGTAGCCAGAGAAGAGACCGTCGCTGAACGCGTAACCGTCCTTGACGAGGAATGACGCGTTCGTGTAGTTGCGGACGTACACGTCGTGGAACAGGTTGTTCTGCAGGACGTGGTTGATGAGTCCTCCGAAATATGCGACGTCGGTCCCGGTCCGGATGCGCAGGTAGGTGTCCGCCACGGCCGAGGTGCGCGTGAATCGAGGATCTGCATGCACGATCTTGGCCCCGCGGTCCAGCTTGGCCCGCATGAACCACTGGAAACCGACCGGGTGCGCCTCAGCCGGGTTGGCGCCGTTGATGAGGATGAGGTCGGCGTTCTTGATGTCGCGCCAGTGGTTGGTCATCGCTCCCCTTCCGAACGTGGCGGCCAAACTGACCACCGTGGGGCCGTGTCAAACCCTGGCCTGCTGCTCGAGATGAACCAGTCCCAGGCTGCGCATCAGCTTGGTGGCGAAGTAGCCCTCCTCCGAGCTGAATGCCGCGCCTCCCGCGAAGGCGATGCCTTCGGTGCGGTTGACCGTGTTGCCGTTGCCATCCGTGGCCACGAAGGTGGCGTCGCGAGACGCCTTGATGTTCTGAGCGATCTTGTCCAGCACAAAGTCCCAGGAGACGCTCTTCCACCCGGTCGCGCCAGGGGCCCGGTACTGTGGCGACTCGACCCGGCGTGGCGAAACCGCCAGCTGCATCGCGGTCGCACCCTTGGGGCAAAGCCGGCCTTCGTTCACCGGGCTGTCCGGATCGCCCTCGATCTGCAGCAGCTCGACTTTGCCGTCGCTGTTCTGACGCGTGTAGGCGACCAGCGAGCAGCCGACGGCGCAGTAAGGGCAGACGGAATGCAGCTCCTTGGCGCCCGCGATGCGCAGCTGCTGCTGGATCTTGGTCGACTCGGCTACGGCGTCGTCGAAACCCAGGCCCGCGGCAGCGAGCGCGCTTGCGCCGGCGACGCCAATCTTGAGGAATTCCCGACGAGTAGCTGTCGGCATCCCAACCCCCCGAACGACATGACGCTAGCTCAGGCGCGTGTTTGGCGTCAAGTTGTCAGCCGGTCGACATCAACAGGTCGCTGCGGTCGTCGGGCTCGGGGTTGCGCAGGAGGTCGATCAACCGCGGGTCCCAGGGGACGACGACGCCGGTGACGCCCGCAGCCTCCTGGTCGCCCAGGGCCCGGGCCCACGAGTCACGGTCGGCCGGCATCGGGATCGAGACCCAGGTCTCTCCTGCCGGCAGCCCAATCGTGGTCCGCCCGCGGCTGAGCCGCTCCAGGACGGCCGCCCCTTCAGAGCTCTCCAGCCGCAGCTTGATGCGGCTGGTCACCGCAGCGATCCCGCCCAGGAGGATCCGCTGCGCCTGTCCGTCCGATTCGAGCCCGATCATCTCCGCACCGGCTGCCTCGAGCGCCCGCACGTCGGCCAGGAACTCTCCGGCGTCTCCGATCTCGGCCGGCATCGTGACCGCGACCTTGATCACGACGTCAAATCTAGCGCGGAGTCCCTACCTTGCTCAGGTGCTGGATCGATTCACGGAATGATTTCGCAAAACCGCCCACGCCCTCGTCCTCCAGCTCCTGGGTGATCGCGGCCAGGTCGATCCCATTCAACGCCAGCTGGTCCAGCAAGCGCCGCGCGCCATCCACCTCTCTCTGGAGCGTGAGCGCCGCGTGCCCGTGATCGGCGAACGCTTCGAGCGTCGCCACGGGCATGGTGTTCACCGTCGCCGGCCCGATCAATTCCTCGACGTACATGGTGTCGCGGTAGCGGAGGTTCTTGGTCGAGGTGCTGGCCCAGAGGCATCGCTGGACCGTCGCGCCCGCACCCCGCAGCCTGTCCCACCTCGGGCCCGAGTGGAGCTGGCCGAACATCTCGTAGGCGAGCTTCGAGTTCGCGATCGCGGCGTGGCCGAGCAGGCCGTCCAGCTCGCGTCTTCGCTGCTCATCGGCCTCCTGCATCTTGCCGGTCAGCTGCTCGTCGACCTTCGTGTCCACGCGGCTGACGAAGAAGCTCGCCACGCTGTGGACGCGGCTGAGGTCGCCCCCTTTCCCCATGAACTCCTCCAGGCCCGCCAGGTAAGCCTCGACCACCTTGACGTAGCGCTCGACCGCGAAGATCAGAGTGACGTTGATGCTGGCACCCTCGGCTGTCATCGCCTGGATCGCGGGCAGGCCTGCCGGGGTGGCCGGGATCTTCACCATCACGTTCGGCCGTGCGCATCTTCGCTGCAGGTCGCGAGCCGCCGCGATCGTGCGGTCAGAGTCGCTTGCGAGGTCAGGCGACACCTCGATGCTCACAAAGCCGTCACCGCCGCGCTCCATGTCGAAAACCGGACGCAAGACGTCGGCCGCGGCTTGCACGTCCTCGATGAGCAGATCCCAGACGATCGATTCAGGATCCTGCCCCCGCTCGAGCCGCCTGGCCACGTCGTCGGCGTATGCATCCGAGGTCTCCAGCGCTTTGGCGAAAATGGTCGGGTTGGCGGTGACCCCGCTGACGCCTGCGTCGCGATAGCGCGCGAGCTGTCCGGAGCGAATCATGCCGCGGTCGATCTGGTCGAGCCAGACGCTCTGGCCCAACCGCTTCAACTCGGCGATCGGATTGCGTTTTTCCATGGTTTCCCTCCAACCATGAAACGTCGCCTCGCGGCTCTTTACTCCCGCATACTCGGGCGATGACCGATCGCGAAGCCACCGAAGCGATCCAGAATCTGATGCCCCTTGCGGCGACACTCGCCATCCGCGCCGAGACGTACCGCGCGGATGAGGTCGTGCTGTCGATGGACTGGGCGATGTCGCTCTGCACCGCGAATGGAATTCTTCACGGCGGGGCGATCATGGCGCTGGCGGATTCGGCTGGAGGCGCATGCGCGATGCTGAACCTGCCCGCTGACGCATCCGGCACCTCCACCATCGAGTCGAAGACCAACTTTCTGGGCGCGGTGCGGAGCGGAGCCGTGACGGCGACGTCGACCCCCCTGCACCGGGGCGGCACGACGCTCGTTATCGAGACCACGGTCCGCGACTCGGGCGGCAAGCTGATCGCGAAGGTGACGCAGACGCAGCTGGTCTTGCGACCGCGCTAGAAACCCGGCTTCTAGCGTTTCTCTGCAGCGACCACCCTCTCGCGCAGCTCACGCTTGAGCTCAGAGGAATCGAGGGACGCGCTGAGGTGGCCGGCGACGACCTTCTTGAGCCGCTCAGGAAGCATGCGCTCGAACGTCGCGCGGGCCTCGTCCGGACCAGCTACATACATCTGCATGTACGCGCCGGTGCTCATCTCGCGCTCCACGGTCTTGACCGCGCTCTCGAGGTTGGCCTTCGCCTTGTTCTCCGCTTTGCGCTGATTGCTCGCCGCCGAGGTGCCCCCAGCGCGTGAGTGGCGGACCTCGGCGCCGTTGATGTTCTGTAGCGGGATGATCTCGTCGAGGATGGCGCCGAACGTCTTCGCGTGCTCCTTGTCGACGACCGCGATCAGTGCGGGCGGGTAGTGCTCGAGCTGGCGCAGCATCGGCGCCAGCAGCAGTTCGCCGACCTCGAGCCGCTCGTCGGTCACGTCGCGCAGCTTGACCAGCTCGAGCACCCCGTGCGGCTCATCGGCGAAGCCGGCGAAAGCAGGACAACCCGCCGGCCGCACCATGGCGACGTGATGGCGCAGGCGGCGCAGCTCGTACTCCATCAGCTCCTGGTCTTTGCCGCTAAGCCGGTTGAGGTAGCGATGCATCAGGTCTCGGAACTCGATGTCATAGAAGCGAGCGTCGTAACCCTCTGCTCGTGCGGGCAGGTAGATGCTCACCGCGCGGTTCGATGCGCGGCGCAGTCGCGGTGCCAGGACGAAGAGGGCTATGCGCGGGCTGTAGTTGGTCATCTCACAATCTTGACCGCTCGCCGGTACAGTGAAAAGGAGCGTGTTCGAAGACGAGACTCCGATCGCCTGGACCGCCATGCCGCGCCACGCCCCGGTCATGGCCGTCGACGGCTCTCAGATCGGCACCGCGGACTCCGTACTGGGAGACCAGGAGGAGGACATCTTTCACGGCCTGGTCGTCAAGCGCCACGACGGCCAGCTGGTCGAGGTCACCGCCGCGCGGGTGAAGAAGATGACCGCGAACCACGTCCTCACCGACCTGGATCCAGCCGAGGCCGGTGCCCTGGCGCCCTACCGCCGGGGCTGAGAGGCCGGAAGACCGAGACTTTCCCGTCCTTATCTATGTAGGTATGGGGAGTCGGCGCCGGCGGCGGGTGCAGGGCGCATAGTTAACGCCGCCGGATTACGATTTGCTGCCCCAGATCGTTCTAGAGGTTTGAATGACAGGCTGCGGCCGGCGTTTTGCTGTCAAGGCGGTGGTGGCCTGCCTCGCGACCGCGCTCGGGCTGGGCACGACGGCCATCGCGTCCGAGGCGGCTGACAACCCGCTCCAGATAGCAATCCATCTGGGCTACCACGACACCGTCAAGCTCGGCGAGTGGATGCCGGTCGCGATCGACGTCACCAACCACGGCTCCGACGTCGACGGAACCCTCGAGATCCAGGCTTCCAACTCGTTCGGCGGCAAGGGTGGTCCGCCCGGCGGCTCGGCCGTCTACCAGATACCGCTCAGCCTCGCGTCCGGTGCGACCAAGCACTTGCGGACCTTCGTGTCGGAAGACTATCCGGGGACGGTCGACGCGCGAATCGTGGCGAGCGGACGGGTTCTCGCGTCGCAACAGACGAGCATCACGAACACCGTTTCCGGTCTGCTCATCGGCGTCGTCTCCGACCAACCTTCCGCCCTCGACACCGTCGCCACCGTCCATCCCGGCGGCGTGGCTCCAAGCGTCATTCACCTGGCCGCGGCCGACCTGCCGGATTCCGGCCTCGTCCTTCGCGCGTTTGACGTGCTGGCGATCGACGATTTCTCCACCGACACGCTGACCGACGGTCAGAGGAACGCGCTCGTCGACTACGTGATGCAGGGCGGATCGCTGCTCCTGGGCACGGGCGGCTCCTGGCGCAAGACACTGGCGGGGCTACCCAACGCGATCGTTCCCATGCAGGCGACGGGCTCGGTGGTCCTCGCCAACGCCGCCGTGCTTGGCAACGTCACCGGTGTCGAGATTGCGACCGGAACGGTCAGCCCGCGCGCGACCGTATGGGTGACCGAGGGCGGCCGCCCGCTCCTGATCGAGCAGCCCACCGGAGCCGGCCTGATCGCGATGGCGACCTTTGACTGGGCTCAGGGTTCGGTCTCCACCTCGACCGCGGCCGCGACGCTCCTGCGCCAGGTTGTGATCCGATCCACCTACGGCAACACGAGCGGCTCCGTCCTCAACAACGTCTCGTCCGGCAAGGGGATGCCCACGAACTCCGTGGCGACGCGAGGCGGTTCGCTGTCTCAATCGCTCGGCAACATGCCCGCCCTGGACCTGCCGGCATGGTGGGTCATCGGCGCTCTCGTGCTCGTCTATGTGCTGCTGGTCGGTCCGGTCAACTATTTTGTCCTCCGGCGCCTGAAGCGGCGCGCGCTCGCATGGGTCACCGTGCCGACCATCGCGCTGATCGCATCGGGCGGCGCCTACGGCGCGAGCTTGATCACGAAAGGCACCTCGGTCCTGGCGACCGAGATCGCCATCGTGCACGTCCAGCAGGGTTGGGACCGCGCCTACAGCGAGGACTACACAGGGATTTTGGCGCCGGCGCGTGGCGACTACGACGTCGCGCTTTCGGGACCCCAGGCCATGGTCAGCCCGATCTATTACTACTCGGGCAACATCAACGATCCGAACCTTGGCGCGATGCGCGTCAACACCTCGAGCGACGGCATAACGCTGCCCAACATGAGCGCGTTCACCCTTCGCGGATTTGCGACGGAAGGGATAACGTCGGGCCCTCAAGTCACCGGGCAGGCGCAGCTCATCGGCGGCAAGGTGAAAGGCACAATCAAGAACGTGTCGTCGCTGAATTTCACGGACGGTGTCGTGTTCGCCGGCAATACGTATCAGAAGATCGGCGAGCTGGCGCCCGGCGGCACCGCATCGTTCAACCTGCTGCCGTCGACGAGCGCGAGCTTCAACGGAAATCCTGCCTTCATGCAGGTATACCCGAGCAACATGAGCTGCTGTGGAGCACCGCCCAGCCAGTCCACAGACGCCGAGCGCCAGGCGGAGACAAGGACCGCGGTGCTCTCCACGCTGCCGATCAACAACTTCACCGGCCTCCCGATCTCGGGGTCGCCGATGGTCGTGCTGTGGACGAAGCAACCTTTCCAGCAGCTCACCGTCAACGGTGGCCACCCGCGCACCTACATCGAGAGCGCGATCGTGCTCAACGTGCCCGTGACTCAGATCGGCGCCGGCGCCATGCCGGCGGGGGTCGTGAGCGGCCGCATCATCGACGTCGACGCCAACCTCACCCCGGCCGGCCCTCCGGGCCTGGTGCTGGCTGATTCAGGTTCCATGACGTACTCGTTTTCGCCGGCCATCGCCGCGGGTGCGCACCTGACCAACGTCACGATCTCGAACAGCAATCCCTACGGCGCCAAGTTCGGCGGCCCCAACAGCAGCACCAGCGTCAAAGGCCAGGCGTGGGATTGGAGCACCTCGAGCTGGATCGCGGTCGCGTATCTGGACAACGGGTCCACCTCGATTCCGGATTCCGCGGTGAATCCGGCCACGGGCGAGGTCAGGGTCAGGCTGAGCTCGGACGGCCAGTTCGCGACCGGATTCCTCTCGATCTCCGGAGATGTGAAGTGATCGCCGTCGAAGAGCTGACCAAGGTCTACGGAAACCGGGCCGCGCTCGACCGGGTGTCGTTCGAAGTGCCTGCGCGGGAGATCTTCGGTTTCGTGGGGCCCAACGGCGCGGGCAAGACGACCACCCTGCGCATTCTCGCCGCGCTCCTCGAACCGACCGGGGGCAAAGCATTCATCGACGGTTCAGACGTCACCAAAGATCGGGAGAAGGTGCATACGCGGATCGGCTACATGCCGGACTTCTTCGGCGTCTACGACCAGCTGACCGTGGGTGAATACCTCGACTTCTACGCCGCGTGCTACCGCCAGCCGAAACAGCGGCGGAGCAAGATCGTCGACGACCTGCTTGCCCTGGTGGGAATGACCGAACGAAAGAACCAGCAGGTCGACAGCCTGTCGCGTGGTCTCAAGCAACGGGTCTGCCTGGCCCGCGCGCTGGTGCACGATCCAGCCGTGCTCCTGCTGGACGAGCCGGCCTCCGGCCTCGACCCGCGGGCGCGGGTGGAGCTGCGCGAGATCCTGCGCGAGCTCCAGGGCATGGGCAAGACCATCATCATCTCGAGCCACATCCTTCCCGAGCTGACCGAGCTCTGCTCCATGATCGGCATCATCGACAACGGCCGTATGCGCGCGACCGGTCCGGTTCGCGAAGTGATCGCGCGGTTGACCAGTGGCCGCCGGTTGCATATCAAGGTCCTGGAGGACAAAGAGGCGGCGCTCGAGATCCTCACACCGCTGCCCTCCGTCCGGCACGTCGAATCGGTCAACGGCACGATCGAGGCTGAGTACGACGGTGACGAGCGCACCGCATCGGACATCCTTCTCGCGCTGACCCAGGCGGGAATCAGGGTCTCAAGCTTCGCACCCGTCGACGGCGGTCTGGAGGATGCATTCCTGAAAGCAACGTCGGAGGAGGTCGGATGAACGTCGCGACGCGCGCGCTCTGGAACCCGATCGTGGCGAAGGAATACAGAACTCGCATGCGCACGTGGCGATCACCGCTGGCGATCACGATCTACATCGTCCTGCTCGGCGGAATCGGCTGGGCGGTGTTCTCGGCGCTGATCGTGACCTCCACCGGGTTCGGTCAGGGTCCGGGCAGCCTCGGCCAGATGCTGTTCACGTTCTTGATCCTCTTCCAGGTCGCCCTCCTTGCCTTCATCACGCCGGCTCTCACCGCCGGCGCGATCAGCGGCGAGCGGGAGCGGCAAACCCTGGACCTTCTCTTCGTCACTCCGATCGCTCCGTTCTCGATCATCTGGGGCAAGCTCCTGGCCTCGCTGTCATTCGTCGTCCTGCTCCTGGTCATCTCGGTCCCGATCTTCAGCCTGGTCTTTCTGTTCGGCGGCATCGAGCTCGACCAGGTGGTTTCCGCGTTCCTCGTCACGGGCGTAACGGCCATGACTCTCGGCTTCATCGGCGTCGCCTTCTCGACCGTCCTGCGGCGCACGCTCGCCGCGACGGTGGCCTCGTATGGCGCGGCGTTCGTGCTCCTGGCCGGCACCCTGCTTTACGGGGCCTTGTTTCCAACCGAGGTCGATTCCAACGTGACCACGCAGCCCGCCCCGCCGGCGATCACGCTGGTCAGCCCGGTGATCCCGCTGCTGACCATTGCGACCAACCTTCCGGTGTCGGGCTATGGGGTCCGGATCAAGAACGTGAACCCGGGCGGTCCCGCCATCCTGAACTCGAGCGGCACCCCGCAGTACTGCGCGCCTGCCCCCACGGGCGGTGTCATGTGCACCTCACAGAGCTCCAGCTCGTCTTCCTTTTTCGCCCAGAACAGCGCCACCGCGATTCCGACGGGTCTCTTCACGGGATGGCAGTACTGGCAGGCAAGCGTCGTTATGCAGCTCATGATCAGCCTGGTGGCGCTGCTTTTCAGCGCGCTCATGCTTCCACCCGTACGCCGGTTTCGCCTCCTCAGGCGGCGGGCGCCGGCGGCCCCACCGGCATGAGCTCGCTCGAAGCCGTCGTGCTCCACGCCTCGGTGGTCGCCGTCGGATGGGTCTTCGTGGTCGTCGTGGCGGCCAGGCTCCTGCCCATCGAGCAGGTATGGCGGATCGCGGCGTACGGCGTGCCGGTCGCATTTCTCGCGGTCGCCGTGGCCTGGGCTTTGGCGCGGCCACGGCCGATGCGCCTCATGCGCACCGCCGACCTGAGGCTTGGACTCAAGGAGCGTCTCTCGACGGCCTGGGAGCGCCGCCTCGCCGGCGGACCCCTCGACGCTGCGCTGCGGCGCGACGCGCTGGAGCACGCGGCGCGGGTGAGGCTCTCGGCGGCGTACCCCTTCGGGATGAGGCGGGGGGAAGCCCTGCTGGCCGCCGCCCTCGCGGTCGCGGCCATCGGTCTCGTCCTCCTCCCCAACCCCATGGACCAGGTGCTGACACAACGCCGCGCCGACCACTCCGCGCAAACCCGCGCCGCGGCCACCATCGCGGCGGCCCAAAAGAAGCTCGCGGCGGCCTCGAGCCCGGCGCCCGTCGATCCCCAGGTGCAGAAGATCCTCCAGGACACGCAGGCGAAGGTCGCCGCCGCCCCCGACCCACGCGCAGCGCTGCAGAACATCACTCCGGCGGAGCAGCAGCTCCTCCAGCTGTCGGATCCGCAAACGCCGGCACGAGTGAGCAGTGCGCAGAACCTCGCGAACGCACTCGCTTCGACCACGACCGGGAGCGCGACCAGCCAGGCCATCAACGCCAGCCCGGCGAAGGGCGCACAGGCGGTGCGCTCGCTCGCCTCTCAGCTTCAGAGCCTCACCCCCCAGCAGAAGGCGGAGCTCGCGAAGGCGCTGGCCCAGGCCGCGCAGCAGTCACAGGACCCCGCCATGGCCGCGTCGCTGCAGCAGGCGTCGTCGGCCCTTGCGAGCGGCGATGCAGCCGCGGCGGCCACCGCGCTCAACCAGGTTGCCTCGCAGCTCGACTCGCTTCAGCAGCAGGTGAGCAACGACCAGGAGATCGCGGCCGCCATCAACGGGCTCGAGGCCGCGCGGCAGCAGCTGGCAGCCCAGGCTGACCGAGACGCCGGACAGACGCCGGCTGCGTCGGGGTCGCCGGCATCCGGCAGCGGATCGGGCGGCGCCCCGCCGAGCGGAGGCGGAAACGGGAACGGAAACGGGAGTGGCAACGGCAACGGGAACGGGAACGGGAGCGGCAATGGCGGGAGCGGCGGCACCGGCGGCCAGGGGTCGAGCGGCTCGGGGAGCGGCCAGGGCTCCGGCGCCCAGGGCACCGAGCGCATCTATGTGCCGGCGCCCGCTTCGTCGGGGCAACCCGACACGGAACCGCCCCCCCTGGGTCCGGGCCAGGATGTGCCCCTCACCCCTTACAGCCAGGTGATCCAGGCCTATCAGCAGGCCGCCCTCGACGCCGCCGACCAGAGCCTGATCCCGGGCAGCGAGCAGGACCTGATCCGGGCCTACTTCTCGAGCCTCGGCGAGCCGGTCAGCAAGCAGTGATCGCCGAAGAGCCGCGTCTCGACGGCGCGCAGGTGACGGATCTTGCCCGGGCGCTGGAGACCGAGCTCGCGCGATTGATCGTCGGCCAGAAGGAGCTGGTGCGCGACACCGTGATCAGCCTCATCGCCGGCGGCCACATGCTGCTCGAAGGCGTTCCGGGACTGGGCAAGACCGTGCTGGTTCGATCGCTCGGCCAGGCGCTGACCCTGTCCTTCGCCCGCATCCAGTTCACGCCGGACCTGATGCCCGCGGACATCGTCGGCACCAACGTGATCCGCGAGGAGAAGGGGCGTCGCGAGTTCCAGTACCAGGCGGGGCCGCTGTTCGCCAACCTTGTGCTCGCGGACGAGATCAACCGCGCCACACCGAAGACGCAGAGCGCCCTGCTCGAAGCCATGCAGGAGAGGACGGTGACGGTGGGGACCGAGACACGCGCCCTGCCGACGCCGTTTTTCGTGCTCGCCACGCAGAACCCGATCGAGCTCGAGGGCACGTATCCGCTGCCCGAGGCGCAGCTCGACCGTTTCTTCTTCAAGGCGCTGGTGAAGTTCCCGAGCGAGGAAGAGCTGCTGGAGATCGCCCGCCGGACGACCGGCAACGCCCTACCCCAGCTGAAGCCCGTAGCCGATGCAAACGCAATCCTGGCCGCGCAGCAGGTGGCGCGCGAGGTGCCGATCGCGGAGCACGTACTCGTCTACGCCGGCAAGCTGATCGCGGCCACGCATCCCGACCGCACCGGGGTCGACAACGTCAAGCGCTATGTCCGCTTCGGCGCCAGCCCGCGCGGGCTGCAGACCCTCGTCCTCGCCGGTAAGGTTCGGGCTCTGCTCGACGGTCGCTACAACGTGGCGTTCGACGACGTCGTCGCCGTCGCCCGTCCAGCGCTTCGTCATCGCATATTCCTGCAGTTCGAGGCTGAGGCCGACGAGGTCACGTCGGACCAGCTCATCGACGAGATCGTCGAGAAGACCGACAAAGCAAAAGCTGCGGGTTAGGAGTGGCTGCAAGCAGCCTGCTCGAACCTTCCCTGCTGCGCCGCCTCGAAGGGCTCGCCGTGCTGGTGCGGCGCGCGGTCAAGGGCCAGATGGGAGGCGAGCGAAGGTCGATGAGCCGCGGTCGCTCGCCGGAGTTCGCCGACTTTCGCAACTACACACCGGGCGACGACTACCGCCTTATAGATTGGAACGCCTACGCGCGGCTCGACCGCTTCATGCTGCGGCTGTTCGTCGCCGAGGAGGAGCTTCCGCTGAGCTTGTTCGTCGACCTGAGCGGGTCGATGGACTGGGGCCGTCCCAACAAGGCCGTGACGGCGCAGCGTCTCGCGGGCGCCATCGCATATGTCGCCCTGGCTTCGCTCGACCGCGTGCGGTTGACGGTATTCGCCGGCGGACCGACCTCGGGCGGCGCTCCCACTCGCGGACGCCACTCGGCGCAGGGCTTGTTCGCCCGGATCCAATCCTTTCCGACCGGCGGGCCGACGGATTACTCGCGGCTGGTCTCGCCGATCAGCCGGCAGCGTCCCGGCATGACGGTTCTGATCACGGACGGACTCGGCCCCTCACCGATCGAGCCGGCCATCACCGCGCTCCAGCTCGCGCGACAGGAAGGCGCGGTGCTGCAGCTGCTGGCGCCGCAGGAGATCACGCCGGACTGGACCGGTGACGCTCGCCTGAAAGATGCGGAGACCGGCATCGAGCGTGAGTTCACCGCGACACCCGCGACCCAGGCTGCTTACCGCACGGCGCTCGCGCGAAGGACCGACGAGATCGAAAAGGTGAGCCGGCGCCGGGGGTTGCGTTTCGTTCGCCTCACGACGGACCAGCCGGTCGAGGACATGGTGCAGCGGACGCTGCGCCGCGTCGGCCTGCTCGGATGACGTTCCTCGCACCGGCCGCGGCGGGGCTCGCGATCACCATCCCGGTGATCGTCGCGCTCTATTTCTTGCGGATCCGGCGGCCGACACGAATCGTTTCCGCTCTGCATCTCTGGCCGGACGAGATCCGTGACCGCCAGGCCAACGTGCCGTGGCAGCGACTGCGGTTCAGCTGGCTCTTGCTGCTGCAGCTGCTGGTGGCGGCGTTTCTGGTCGCGGCGGCCGTCCAGCCGGCGCTGCCCGCCCGCGCAAGCCTTGCGTCCCACACCATCGTGCTTCTCGACGCATCGGCTTCGATGCAGGCAAAGGACGTGCAGCCATCGCGACTCGACGAGGCCAAGCGCCAGGTCGGCGTCATGATCGATCAGCTCGGGCCCCAAGATCGGATGACGTTGATCGCCGTCGAATCGACTCCGCGCATCGTGGCGTCCGTCTCCGGCGATCACGACGCGATGCACCGGGCCCTGAACGGCGTCGCCGCGAGCAATGGCCAGGCCAATCTTTCCGCGGCCCTCTTGCTTGCCGCCGGCATCGTCCGCGCGGGCGAGGACGCGCGGGCGTACCTCTTCAGCGACGGTATCGTCCAGCCGCTGCAGGCGTCGCTGACGAGCGGACTTCCCTTTCCGATCGAATACGACCGCGTCGGTGTTTCGGGCGAGAACGTGGGACTCACGTCGCTGGTGGTGAGGACTAGCGCGCAGTCGCGTGCCGCGTACCTCCGCGTCCACAACTTCGGTCAGCAAGCTCGGACCGTCACCGTCGAGTGGCGCTCCGACGCGGGATTGATCGACGTCCGTCCCGTCAATCTTGCCGGCGGCCAGGCCCAGGACCTCGTGCTGCCGGTGCCGGACAACGCCACGATCGTCACTGCACGCCTCGACGCGAAGGACAACTTCGCGCTCGATGACAGCGTGATGACGATCGCGCGAACACCTCGTGCGTTTCGCGTCTTGCTCGTCAGCCCCGGCAACGTCTTCCTGGAGCAGGCGCTGCGGCTCCGCGCGGACTTCCAGGTCGACGTGGTGGCCCCCACGGCATATCGCGGCGCCGCGGCCTACGCGATGACAGTCTTCGATCGCTTCTCACCCCCGGCGCTGCCGGACGCGCCGTTCATCATGGTCGACCCGCCGGCCGGCAGCCCGCTGGCGGGCGGTTCACCCGTCGGCATCGGCCGCGTGCGGGCTTCAGACGCGGGCGATCCGCTGCTCACAAATGTCTCGCTGCAAGACGTTCACGTCGCGCGCAGCGAAGACCTCACCGCCTCGAGCTTTGGACGTGCTCTCGTCACCAGCGTGCAGACGCCGCTCGTGCTGGTGCGAGATGAGCCGTTCCGCCAGGCGCTCTTTGGATTCGACCTCCACGAATCGGACTTTCCGCTCCGCCTGGGTTTTCCGGTCTTGATGCAGAACCTGAGCGAGTGGATGCTGCCACCGTCGGTGCCGAGCAGCAGCTTCCATCCCGACGAGCAGGTCACCATCGTGCCCGAGACAGGGGCCACCTCGGTGTCGGTGGTGCGGCCGGACGGCAGCCGCCGGCCCCTCACCACCGGCTCGATCGCCACCTTTGCCGACACGGACCTGGTCGGTATCTACACGGTCGAGCAGACGGTCGCCGGAAAGGTCGATCGCTCGTGGTTTGCGGTGAACCTCTTCTCCGACGCGACGTCTCAGCTCTCGCCCGTCGACCATCTCACCCTGCCGCCGGCCAGGACCACGGCCGCGATCGAGACCTCACAC